>NZ_JAMQWD010000003.1:0-304666 GCF_024744415.1 Vibrio sp. RM-41-2B
AACTTAGTTAAATCATCTGTAATTTTATAAACCGTCATCATCCTTTCCAAACTTCATTCTTAGCTTCCAAGACCTCTTTAGGGTAGGTGCCACTCTTTAACTCCATTTTGACCCGAAGTAAGTTAGCCTCAAAGTGCTGTTTACTCGGAATACCCTTCGAAAATTTGGAACTAATCCAAGTTTCATAATTAAATGTATGGATCGAACGGTGAGCCGGAGACTTAGGTGCTTCCCAGTTAAAGTCCGTATGTTTTGCATAATTTGTTAACCAAACACCATTTACGGGCGCATTAATGCCAATTTTATGCATGTGCAAATTTAATCTTGCGGCTCTCATTTCTGCTTTTCTAAACCTTCCCGAGCCAGGAATGATATGGTGAGGCTCATGGTTTTTAGTTGGTTTAGGCTCTCCTGCAGCGGTTAGGTTATTAGCTAGTTTCGTCGTCGGATGATGCTTTTCAACGAACAACTCTTTCGCATTTTTTTTTAAGTTTTCTGCGGAGTATGATTGCAACTTAGATTGCATATCTTCAACTCGAGCATGAGCAATGAGTTCAATCCTCATTTTTTTCAAAAACCTCAAGTCTTGTGCTTCAAACTGCAATCGTTTTGCTCTTTGCTGTTCAGTTTCACCCGCAGGTGGAGCCACACGATACTTGCTATAGAAATCGTCGACTAACGCATCAAAACGATCTAAGGCCAACTCAGCTGCAGTTGGATTACTAGGACGATTCGTTTTTCGTCCAACTATACTCAAATTATGCTTCATACTCGTATCCCTCGAACAAACAAAGCCGTTGGATAACATTCACATAACTGACGAGCAAATAATCAATAGCCTTTATGTGGCCTACAGCTCAGATTTTTATGCAAGAAATAGCACTTTAAATCAACTTTAAGAAATAGCGGTTCACTACTCTAACCTTTAAGTTCTTATGACGACACAAACCGGACTAAGTCAATATTGGAAAAAGCCGCCCTTCGAGATAATCTGCCGTAATGCTATACCAATAAGAAAGCTCACTTTCATCAACTTCCATATGTGGTACAGGTTCATGTAATAGTGATTGCCAATAGGACTGATTCTCTTTAAATCGCTGATATTCAGATTGATAGAAGTGGCTCGCGTCTTGTTTTATATCGCTCAGGTCCAGATCTCTACAATTCAATGACCACCCTCTTGCACCAGCAGCCCAAACCATAAACTTGTCTACTTTATCCTTAGCCAGTTCTCCTTCAAACGTAATGCAGAAGCGATTGCTCGTATTCACATGCACTCCCCTGCTATGTAAGTTCTGACTCAGCTTTTCGGCCTGCTTTTCCAAACGGATGATTCTCTGATAAAGCTTGTTCTGATACTCCTCAGATTTCTGCTGCTTTTTGGCGATCGCTTTGGCCTTGATGGTTTGCTCTTTGGCATTTCGTAGCTTGCGGATTTGCCGCTTAATTGGCTTTTTCCACTGCTCAAGTTTGTAGCCCAACTCCTTAATTATTGCGGTCATATTGCCAGCTTCAAACGAAGCAAGAGTTTCCCAGGCAGGAGCTCTTGAGCACTTCGCTATATTGTATCTATTTCCCTTGATTAGCCCTTGATCAGCATTTTCACCTTTCGCAGCATAGCCAACAGCCTTGATAATGTAGGAACCGGCGGCTTTTGGCTTTTTGATTCGCTCTAGTTTCGCAAATCCATGTCCCCATATTTTTTCAAGTCGCTTAGCCCAAGGGCTAAAGAGATGCTCTGGTACAGTCCAACGTAGCAAAATATGAACGTGCGGATTAGGCTCTCCATCTTCATTGGCTGGACACTCGGCTACCCATATGTAATGGAAATCAGCAGGCAAGTCAGTCGGGCCAACATCGCCGGGCTGAACATGTTTAGCAACTTTCTCCTGAGATAAGTCGCAGTACTTTCGTCCACTATCTTTATCAACTTGGATGGTATGGTCCGCAACCCAGCCGCGTTGATACATTTTCTTTGCGCCATCAAGAAAACGAGAAACTTCTTTACCTATTGTTGTCTCTAAGGTTTTTTCCATCGAGAACTCTTGCTTGGGCTTTTGTTTAAGATCGCAATACGGCCCGGCTACGACACTGCCCTGGTTCATAGCTTTAACACGCTTACTATCTAAGGTTGGAAACAGCCAGTATTCTCCACCAATATCCGTGATTGGTTGGTCAACTTTCTTTTCACCACGCTTAGGATGTACTGTCACCATGTTGCGCTTATAGATTATTGGATGATGCGACCCCATGCTGACACACTCACTTCCATCCAACATTCCACCGAATATGGCCATTCGTTGTGCCTTGGTGAAAGTCAGAGTGAGAAAAGTAGAGAAACCACCATGGCAAGCTGCGGTGTAAGCCCCTGCCTCAAAGATTTTAGAAACTGAACGGGACGTCAGCTTTTCCGAGAACCTCTCACCACTGTTTTCCGAAGGCGCAGCACTAGATGGCGTTTCGGTTACCGCCTGAAACTTATAAGTTTCATTCCAAGACCGGTGCATTAGCTGCATTGAAATAGGAATCTTTTTAGGTTCGCCTTGTCCTCGTTTTCCATTCTGATTGAGAATGGCAGGTTTGGAGCGCTCGTTCATTTCATACAAAGCATCATGGCTAAAGTTGGCGTCGGCATTGCTGATGATACTTTTAGGGCGTAGAGACTTGCTCAGGCTCATCAATTGCTTAATTTGCTTGTCTTTTCTGTGGCGAAATTTCTCTGTCGGACTTTTGCGCCCTTTGACTAGCCTATACTCTTCGGCGATTCTCGCCGCCGCTTCGCGGTCGTGTTCCGAGAGGTAATTTACAGATTTATAGAAGTCAGTTCGCTCTTGAAGATCTCGCTCGCGCTTAGACTTTCGATTGGGAACGCGGTCATATATCGCTATTTTTTTGACCATTCCACTATCTAGAAGTGCTTGTTCTTGGTCTGAGTAAATTTTGGAACCTAAAAAACCAGCTTTATAGCTGGCGTCATTATTTTTGATTCGGTCAAGGGGCATCACTGCCCCGCCGATATAGAGAAGGTCAGACTGGTTCATACTCTATCCCTAATTTTTCTTTCGAAAACTTAACGAATAGTCTCTGTGTATCAGGAGACTTCAGAAAACCTTCGACCTCTTCGAGTCGAATAGTCATGGTTATGCCCCATCCTTCCGGCCCGGCAAAATATGCAATAGCACACTTTTCATATGTCTTTGTTCGTCCTTCCAAAATTTGAATGACATCATCACCGACACTAACTGAAGTAATCTTTTTATTTTTCATACCGCCTCCAGTTCTTGGGTCGTTACCAACATAAAGCCGCCTTTCCCATTGCCTTTACTCAGAACTCCTTTAGTTAAATGAGTGCAACTGAGGGATACACACGCTTGTTCGATCGCTTGGTCTAGTGAGTCGAAGTCGCCAACCATTACATTGGCAACTTCTTGAGTGTCTTCATGGCGGATAACACCGCCAGCTGGACAAAGCATTATTGCGGCATATTGCATAAATCAGGCTCCAGTTCTTTCTTATCGCGACGAATAGCAATGCGTTCAATCAGGTAATCTTCAATATTTAGTAGTTCTTCTAGCGCACGCTCTTTATCAATCAATACAACGTTGTGAGCGTTATTCGTTGTGTTTTCGTCGAACACAATCACGTTGAGAAGGCTCATTTTTGATGAGTACTCGATACGAATACTGATGACGTCTGAGCTATCCAACGCCAAAGCGAACAGACTATTGATGGTTGTTTGGATAGCGAGTTTGTTTGCAACTTCATTTAGATTCATCTTTTATGCTCCTACGCTAAGACGAAAAAAAGCCCCCTGTTACAGGGGCAAAGGCTTGGAGAATTAATGCGTACTACTGAGTTGGTAATGCTTGAGGCGTCGAACATCACCAAGATTGCGATCGAACAACGTCGCGATTTCTTTAATCTGTTGCATGCCGTTACGGATTTTTTGAAGTTCCAAATCATTGAAGCTTTCAAACTCTCGCACGTGCTCCGAGGCTTTCAGATCACCGGCGACTAAAACCATACCGCGAAAACGTGGTGGCATAGCGTCCCACAATTTTTTGAACTTGCCGCGTGTAGCGGAACCATTGAACAAGGCTTTACAAGCGGCAATGCTCTCGCTGGCGTTGGGTATTTGCTTTTGTTGTTCTTGTTGAATAGCTAGCTGACTCATTGGTTCTCCTTAGGCTAAGCCTGGAAGTGGCGCACCGTTGGCTAGGAAATCTGTGCCCATTTGCATGAGTGGCTGAAAGCCGGTGGTGCGGTTTTCTAAATCGTTGACGAACAAAACCAAGTTGCCGATGGCCGCTTGAACCTTGGCAATGGTTTTGCGCTTTTGACTGCGAGGTAAACGGTCTGCGCTGCACATGTGCATTGCATCGCTAGACAGCTCACCTGAATATTGGTTGTTAAGTAACGTGCGCTCTAGAAGGTTCTTCTCTTCCCCGTCTTGAGGTAACTGAACCGTCACGACACCAAGGTCAGCAAAGAGTGTGTTCACAATGGTGTAATCGCCGGATTCTTTACTCAGCAATGCCAAATCCACTGGATCTAGTTTGTGAGGCTGTTCTGGGTTTAGCTTGTTACGCAGCATTCTCCCAGTTAGGCCGATGCGTGGAGCCAGCTTTTCCATATTATGATTGATAGCGAAGTCGCAGCATGCAGCGTTAAAAGATTGCTGTTTGCGTTCGCGGAATCCGCACATAGCGATATTTGCGTCCATGATCCACACTCTTACATCAAAGGCGGTACGAGAATGACAACCAACGCGAACACATTTAGCCACATTGGGCAGTGCGTTTTAGTTGGAATAAGAGAGGAAAAGCCCATTACTTACCCAAGCGCAGCAATGGCTTCACGCGCCGCCATTTCGTGCATAGCAACCATGTTAATCAGCGGCTTATCGCGGCGTTTGTCTTTTGGCTTGATGATGACGCGACCTTCAGTCACGTATTGTTTGATGGTGCCCATAGGTAAACCAGTAAGGCGAGAGTATTCTTCGTAAGTCACATATGGACTTAGTGGAGGTATCTTGTACGTTAACATGGTGATATCCTTGTATTTATATCTATCTTCTTCGGTTGTCTCTTGCTTTGGTCGGCGTAACATCCGAAAACAAGTTTAGTATTGATCCGATTTTTCGTACGGTCAACGTATTTTCGTACAAAATTGAAATCAATCACATAATGGTGAACGATTATGAGTGCAGAATTGGCTATTTTTGATTACATCAAAGGCGAGGCATTCACTGACAAACTAAAAGAAATCAATGGCGTAAATTCTCTTGGAGAACTGGCGCAGATATATGGTGTACCTAAAACCACTTTTAGTACTTGGAACTCACACAACAGAAACTCACACGAACTGGTTGTAAGAACTCATTTACGTACGGGCATCCCGGTTAAAGAGCTGATTCTTCCCAACGACTATCCTGAAGCCGAATTACACCATTCTTTTTGGGGCAATCAAAAAGCGCCTGAAGCAGAGGTAACTTCATCTAGTCCAGAGTTACATAACCCTCAGCTAGCCGTCGTAGCGATTAAGAGCTTCTGCCTCACGAACGGTCAACTTTTGCCAACTGGAGAAATCCCATACGCACAACGCATGTTCAACTCTTGGGATTTAGAAGCCAGCAACACCATTGAGATCGAAACGAACGAAGGCCGATTTTTGGTAGATAAAAAACAGAACGATGCAGTGAGTGGCGAGTATTTGATTGATATGAATGGGCGTCTATCCATCAACCACATTCAAAGATTACCAAACAAACTAGCAGTCGTGTTTGGCAACGCGACGGTTGAAGTATCAGAAGAAGATATAAAAGTGATTGGCCGCGTAGCGGTGGCGTTGGAGAAAAAGTAGTGTCTACTAAACCGCTCTCTCCCGCAGATATAGCAACCATCATTGCTTCAGTTACAGCTGTGGTTACTTTCATTGTAAGTGCTACTACATATGTAAAAAGTACTAATAGAGAGAGAAAAACTAAAACTCTTGATTACTGGGAAGCTTCGCAAAACGCTCTAACCGAAGCAGTGAATAATCTCTCTAAAATACATAAAGAACCATGGACAGAAGATATCGCAAAAAGACACCTAGGTTCGAGTAATCGTGAGCAGATTATCAATGGCCTCAGTGCATTTGAGCGGTTAGCAATGGGAATCAACTTAGGTATTTATGATATTAAAGTTATTAATAAACTGGGAGGAAGCTTACTTGTTGAATCTTTCGTTTCCTACGCTCAACTCATCGCTCTATTAGAGCACGAAGAATCACCAATAGTGTTCAGTGAGTTTAAATCTCTATATGCAAAGCTAGAGAAAATACGTAAATGAAAAGGCACCAGATTGGTGCCTTTGAATAATTATAATTCTGCAATAATTTTTCTAGGTAGCCGTACTAATTTATAGCTATTTGGGCTCAATCCCGTCACTGAAGATGCATATGCCTCTTCATTTTCATCAAAAGACGCCGCGACTATGCTTTGTAGCCCTCTCGTATCAGCTAGGGTCTTTAGCATCTCATTTACACTCTGAGTACTCATTGAATGCTGAGCAGGCTCATCAAACAAAAGTACACCGAGATGATTGCCACTATGAGTAGACGAGGCCTTGTATAAAGAGATCAAATAGGACCATATTAATCTTACAAAATCACTCGCAGATGAATCTGTTTTAATGTCAGTAGAATTATTTCTTTCAACCCTCCCCCTTAATTCTTTATCTTTTAGGTATGGCAGTAGCGTTTCTGACTTAATCTCTATCTCGCCTACGTCAGCACTTCGATAGCCAAACTTTTTCGCTAGTGATTTAAAACCTTCCGTAAATGATTTAATTTTACTCATATCCTTTCTTGATACTGAATATTTTGACAATGACTCAATATCTCCGTTTAACTTCTTATACTTAATAGCCAATCCAGATAACGTCGCAAGAGTGCTGATTACTTTTTCTTCAACTTGAACAACTTCTTGCTGGCGGTTTTCGATATAAACTCTGCGCCTTACATCTGCTTCTTTAACACTTTCTGTAGATTTTATATCTCTTTTCAAAGAAACCAGCTCTTTTCTAAGTTTGACCACTTCTCGGTTTATGGCTAACAACTGATTTTTATCTCTCTCAATGTTTTTTGCTAGCCCATCAAGCAGTGATTGCGTCATCTTCTTTTGGTTGTTTAAGTGCGTAATGTTTTCTTGAAGGGTCATAGGCATCGCTACACTGTCAGGCGATATCAGTATGTCATCAATAGGATTTAGGCAAGTGTGGCACTTACCTTTTACAAAATCCAAGTCAGCTTCATTTGCTCCAAATTTGACAAGTTTTTCAGTCAACTTGTTATCTTTTAAATCTTTCTCAATACTTTTTAAACTATCAATATATTGGTGTTGCTGAGATTCATTTATTTTAATCTGCTTCCCACACATTCCCTGCATGAGCAATAACTCGTCAATCCTATTTTGTACTCGTTCAATTTCTTGAACTAGTCCTTCAGGTTCATCGTCTAAATTATCTTTTCGGCCTTTATTCAACAGTTCTAATTCATCAAATAGCTGTTGTTTCAAAGTATCAATCGTTATGAAATTGCCATCAACGTTCTCACCAATCAAAACGAGGTTAGGGTCAAACTCAGATGTGGGTGTCTTACTAACACCTGTGATAGATAAGTACTTACCTTCTGCGGTAACTTTGATTTCTGTTACCAACTCAGACCAAAACGTCATGATCTCAGAGCGTTTAGACTGTAGCTCACTTAGCTTTTTAGCATTTCTGAAACTATCGAGATCAAGTAAAAAACTAGCTACTTTTTCTCTCATTCCACTAACACCATAATATGGGATATTTGCAATATAATCCGTCCAGCCTCCTTTTTGCTCTATCAGTAGGGCAGCGAAAACGGACTGCAAATACAATTTCGTTTCTCGACCTTTGTTATCTGACAACGTTGGAAGCTCTAACCCTAGGAATCGTTCCAAATACGCATAAAAACCTTTTCGTTGATCTTGTGCCGAACCTGCGTCATGCAAAAACGTATATTGACTATGTAAATTTCTAAGCTCAGGATTTGTTAAATATGGCCCCTCTATCACCTGAATTAGTTTTGTATCTACCTCTTTAGAAACAATTGCCCTTTTTAGAGTGATTATTTGTCCAAATTTATTCTCTATTTCCAGATAAACTGTCGAACTAATTACTCGTTTTTCTTCACTATCAAGAACAAATCGATCTTTAAGTGCATACGGCAAAGAAATATTTCCTTTTAAGCCGATGATCTCTTCCATCCCTAAGGCATAGATTAGAGAGTTCACAAAAGTACTCTTGCCTGAAGAGTTATCTCCTCGGATTATATTAAGTCCGGAGCCAAATCCTATTTTGTAGCCATAGTCTTTATTGTCTGTGGCAGAGACTTTGACAAACAATTGATTAAATTTCATCTGCCCACCTTTTAGCCGCTTTGGTAATCATTGTTTCTGTAATTTTTTTTGCTATCAACTTCAGCTCTACTGTGTCAGTATCGAAAAGCTTCAATAGTCCAGAGCCAGAGATAAAACTCTCGGCTTTTTCTGTCAATTGGTATGATCCATTTGATGTTCTAGCGACAAGTCCCTCGGAAACAGCGTAACTTAAAGCCATATTTAGGGAAGGGTCTATCCCCCAAACACCAATTAACATTTCTTTTTTTTCTGCTGAGAGTTGTAACGCTTTCATTCGCTTCTCCTCCAGCATCGCCCAGTTGAACAGATGCAATTTTAGTAGGCTTGCTTTCCCCCCTGAACAACACAATTTGAGGATAAGTAGTATCTTACCAATCTTATACATTGGCCGAAGCTCTGGTATCACCGCAGACTTTTTCCGTGAGAACACCAATTTACTCATTATTCAATCCTCATTGGGCACTCTGCAATCCAGCGAGCAACCATATGTTTGGTTATTGAGACCAAATCTTCATGTTCGATTGACGATATATATAGATCTTTACTAAATCGAGCCATCAACCTATCTTCAACACCTGTAATCAGGTTTTGAGGAGTGCTTTCCCAAGTGAGCGACAACTCTTCGACTTCATCCTCAAATTTATTAACTAACTTAGCTATACGCTCATAAAGCTCAGGTGACTCAGTAAAAATACGCCTCAAAATATCGTACCCACTCAAATAATTTTTCTTAGTCAGTTCATTTAAACGATCATGAACCGAAGGCTTATACATATCTTTGACAACGCTACGAATTTCATTTTTGTCACTTATATTATCATCGTACTCTGTTTTTAATTCGGGCTCAGTTATCACCGCCCCAGAAGCACTACTAAAACTTAATTGTGTACCATTAAGGACTTGTATTGCTCTTATCTCTTGAATATACGTTTCTAAATCTTTTACTAAAATTTCAAAATCATTAGCAATGAAGGACAAGCCCGCGCTCTTGACCTCAGATGCCTTTAGTCGAGCATGAGCATGAATATCGTTCTTTGCAATTCTTGGAGTGATAAACCACCAGTGAGACATTTTGTATTCTCCAAGGCGTTTAGCTATTTCGCTCTCATATTTGGTTAGTTTATTTATATCTCTTGTTATTTTATCAATCTGCTTTTGATGCAGCGTTTTAGTATCGTAGTTTTCATCGGGGCAATAGCATTGAATCAAAATCCCCTCGTGCAACACAAACCCCTCGATACCGAGATCTCCTGGAGACGCCACCATTTCCTGATAGTTATCGTACTTTTTTTTGAAAACCGCTTGAATAAAGCCTTCCCAAGTATCCCCATCTAATGGGCCTATAGCAGTGTGGAACATATATTTGCGTGCCTATCAAACATAAATAAACCACATCATACCCACTCATACTTTCTCGGTTAATCATTACTAGGTCTAATACCGTTCTAATACAAACAATTGAGAAGGTACCCAATAGAACCAATACTCACAATTGACAAACAACTCACTAAAAACTCATCGTTATGGAAAGAAAACTACTCAAACAACTGCCATAAACCATGTTCGCCCTTCATCATCTTAAACATTGAGTTTTTCAAACAATACAATTACTGTATATACATACAGCTCTATTTTCAATATTATTTATGACAATTCGAAACCTCAAAGACGGCAGTAAGAAACCTTGGCTTTGTGAGTGTTACCCGCAAGGCCGCTCTGGTAAACGAGTCCGTAAACGCTTCGCGACCAAAGGTGAAGCTACTGCATTTGAACTGCACTTAATGAAAGAGGTGGATGATAAGCCGTGGCTGGGAAATAAGCCCGATCATCGTAGGATGTCTGATTTAGTCAAATTATGGTTCAAACTGCATGGTAAGAATCTCAAGTCCGGTGATCATACTCGCCTGCGTTTAGAAAGCATGGTTTCAGACTTGGGCAACCCTATCGCTTCACACCTTAACGCTAAACAACTCGCCACTTATCGTTCTAGCCGTTCTAACAAAGGTCGTGGCCAGCAACACAAAGAGCTTTCCATTGCTTCGAATAATGTGGACTTTGGGTTGCTCAAAGCGTTGTTCAATAAGTTGATAAAGCTTGGAGAGTGGAAACTGCCTAATCCGGTTGATGGTATTGAGGCAATCAAAAAGCCAGAGTCCGAACTTGCGTTCCTGACCGAACAGGAAATTCGACACTTGTTTGAAGTTGCTCAACAAAGCCCGGTTGGTGATGAGCTAACGAAGATATATAAGGTTTGCCTGGCGACTGGTGCGCGTATCAGGGAAGCAATTTATCTGAAGGGTTCTAACCTGACGAAATACCGCATTACCTACAACAATACCAAAGGCAAACGAAACAGAACGGTACCGATTTCTGAAGAGTTGTATAACCAAATCTATAAGCCAACCAATGACCGCCTTTTCACTTGCGGTTACGGCGTGGCGTACAAATGGTTAACTAAAGCCCTGCCCCACTTACCAGAAGGCCAAGCGACTCACGTTTTACGTCATACGTTCGCGAGCCACTTTATGACTAATGGCGGCAACATTCTTGTATTGAAGGAAATCCTAGGCCATCAGCATATCGATCACACGATGATTTACGCGCACTTTTCACCAAACCATTTGAGTGATGCTGTGAGGTTTAATCCTCTAAGTTCACTAAAGATTTAGGGCTAGAAGTTCATAAAGCTTGGGCATTTTTCTTTTTAAACTGTCGAATTTGGCGTTTGGTAGGCTTACAAACAAAGCTAGTGTATGCCTCTTTATCTGTACCTATGTTAATTGCTAACCACCAGAGAGATATACCTTCTGGGTGCTTCTCGGTTGGTACCAAAGGATCGTATTCGATAACTGCCTGGCTCATGATTTTTCCCTACCTCACCTTATATTGTGCTTATTTCATCAAAATTTCACTTTATGCAATTAAATGATTACGTGGTAGCTTGTATTTGTAAATGATTAAGTTCAACAACACGAAAGGTGCAGGTATGCAACTAACAAAAACTGAATATATATTGCGTAGTATCAGTAAGATTCGTAACAAGAAATGGGAATTTTTTATTGTTACACGAATTATCCACGCTTTACCTGATGATATTGAATTTATTACACAGCAATTGGTACGCTTCCCTGATGGGACTAGGGCTCTCACGGATTTGTATTTCCCCCAATTTAACATCCATGTAGAGATAGATGAACGCTTTCATGAAGGTCAGAGGGACGCAGATTCGAAGCGAGAGTTAGATATCATACAAGTAACTGAGCATTCTATTACTCGCATTAAAATAGCGGATAACAACAAACAAGACCGTCCCCTCAACGAAATTTGTTCCGACGTAGACTCTATTGTTAACAAAATTTTAGCTTTGAAAAACGAACAGATATCAAATAATGAATTCTGCCCGTGGGACTTTGAACGCAGATACTCTGCTAAACCAGTTATCGAGTCAGGTGTCGTTTCTATCAAAGGCAATATTGTATTCCAGAAACAAATTGAAGCACTGCGATGCTTTGGTTTCAAGGGAAAAGGCTATCAACGAGGAGCTTGGCAAATTCCTGATGGTTCAAAAGATATGGTTTGGTTTCCAAGACTTTATGAGCACGGTCTATGGCACAACGAGTTAACCGCAGATGGGAAGAAAATCATAGAACGTGCGCTTAACAATAATGAAGAGGCCCTAGTATCTATACAAAAACAAAAAGAGCGTGAAGTCGCTGATGGCAGTAGAAAAACTATAGTTTTTGCAAAAGCTCGTGATTCGTTGGGATTTAATCTTTACAGATATGTGGGAACTTTTCGTATGAACCTTGATGAAAGTACGGAAACAGAGATTATCTTCGATAGAGTTAGTGAAGAAGAGAAAGTTAGAGTATTGGCAAGTGACAACAGCCAAATCGATTATGAACCTGAGGCTAAATGGGGTTCAGGCCCATCTCGTGACGATTCAATCGCTATTATGAAAGCGATTAAATCAGGCAAACTACAAATGAAATAATTGAATCTGGAGCTAAGAAAAAGGAAAGTATCAAACAACGAATGAGCTCTAAATCTAATGTAGATTGGGTTTCTCATTAGTGACTTATCTAGGCGCTCTGTTTGGTTTACCAAGCGATTCTTTCGTATCTCACCAGCTAATATTAATGGCGACAAAGTGGCGGCAGAGGTCAGTTTTTGTCGTTATTGATAAGTCTTAGTCAGATTAAGTAGATTATTAATCTCTTATATAACAAGGCATAGCAAGGACTGGATAGGCTTTAGAGGGTTGTAAGACATAATAAAGCTTTATGTTCATTCCACTAACCTAAAAAGAAAAAGGAGCCAGTACGGCTCCTTCGTATTCTATCGCTAAATGTGAGTATTTACGAATTACTCAGCTTGATCTTCAGCGCGCGCTGCAGCTTCTTTGATTAGAGGCTGAAGTTCACCTTTTTGGAACATTTCTAGAATGATGTCGCAACCGCCGATAAGCTCGCCTTCAACCCATAGTTGAGGGAATGTTGGCCATTGTGCGTACTTTGGTAGCTCAGCACGGATATCTGGGTTTTGCAGAATGTCTACGTAAGCGAACTTCTCACCACATGCCATTAGAGCCTGTGACGCTTGAGAAGAGAAACCACAGCTTGGCAGTTTCGGTGATCCTTTCATGTACAGCAGGATTGAGTTTTCAGAGATCTGCTGTTTGATTTTGTCGATAGTTTCCATCGCTTCCTCATTCATGGGTTTGAACTTTGTTTATTTGCCACATTCTACTCAATAACGACAGAATAAAAACCATATAATTAATAAGGCTTAACTTTAGGTTGCTTGATGGCGAACAATTCAGCACTTCACAGCCGCTAACCCCTTAAAATATTTTCATATCGGGGTTTTAATAAAGTAAAAACTTGCTAAAATACTTAGCAAGTCAGCCTTAAAGGCTACATAGCTATAAAAAACACTGGAAGCAATCGAAAGGTCATCCTTTCAAATCAATGGAGAATCGAGTAATGGCATTTGAACTACCAGCTCTTCCTTACGCGAAAGACGCACTAGAACCACACATCTCAGCAGAGACTCTAGACTACCACCACGGTAAGCACCACAACACTTACGTTGTTAAGCTAAATGGTCTTATCCCTGGCACTGAGTTCGAAGGCAAAACTCTAGAAGAGATCATCAAGACTTCTACTGGTGGCGTATTCAACAACGCAGCGCAAATCTGGAACCACACGTTCTACTGGCACTGTCTTGCTCCAAACGCAGGCGGCGAGCCAACTAGCGCAGTTGCTGACGCAATCAACGCAGCATTCGGTTCTTTCGAAGAATTCAAAGCGAAGTTTACTGATTCAGCAATCAACAACTTCGGTTCTTCATGGACTTGGCTTGTTAAGAAAGCTGACGGCTCTCTAGAGATCGTTAACACTTCTAACGCTGCTACTCCTCTAACAGAAGAAGGTACAACACCACTTCTAACTGTTGACCTGTGGGAACACGCATACTACATCGATTACCGCAACGTACGTCCTGATTACATGAACGGCTTCTGGGCACTTGTAAACTGGGACTTCGTAGCTGAGAACCTAGCGAAGTAATTTTACTTCCCCCTAAGTTCAATTTAGTCTTATTTTAAAAGCTCGCTGAACCAGCGAGCTTTTTATTTTTCGCTTAAAAACTCCAATTTAATCTCTTCTTTTTCCTAAAGTTCTTCTCAGACACGCCGTTAAAATGGCATCGAGCGAGGAACATCATGCAAATTCATACTTTAGACAAAGCGGCAATTATTAACGAACTTCAGTTCGGCAATGGTATCAACCATGCTGTCCACGAAGGACGTCGTGCCGATTTTGCACTGATTTTGTCGATGTTTTCTAACGATGTACGCGACGTTGTACCTGTAGAGGAAATCAAAGAAGTAGCCACTAGCGATGATATACTCCGCCAACAACTTGAATTGTCAACGCCTCAAGCTCTTCGTTCTGATAGCAGCAGCTATGAGCTAGCAGCACAACAAGCAAAACAATTCCACGGTGCAGGTCTACCCTCAGCGAAACTGAGTCACTACTTGAAACCAGACGCCCTGACCTACTTGCCGGAAGATACGTTTAACCTTCCTGAAGACGTTTATCACAACCTATCCGGTCATGAGCGACGCAAATTGGGCGAGCGCAACAAAAACCTTATCCCAGATGCAGGGCTATACAATCAACTAGTGACGGCTCAACGTCAGTATCAAATTCAACTGCAAGTATAGAGAGCATTGTTCAACCAACAGCTTGCAGTATCCACAGTCAGAAATGTGACGCCTTACAAATTACCGCACAATAGTCCTCATCCAAAAGCGTTAGTTTGAAGTCTTTCACACTGAGCCTTTCTAATTTCAACCATGCTAATAGCACAAACCACTGGTGTATTTTTTTCACACAGGGATACAGTGAAGGTGTTATGGATATTAAAGAATCAATTATTCTCGTCACGTCTGCAGGTTCTGTTATAGGAAGGACTTGTGCTAGTCACTTTGCTCACCTTGGAGCGACGTTGATTCTTTGTGACCAAAACTCTAGCGCTCTAAAATCGAGCTATGAGCAGATTAGTGCCTTCACAGATAAAGTCTATGCGATGAATGTGTGCAGTGATAACACAACGTCCATTAACTTACTGTTTGATCAGATAGAATCGCAGCTGCGTGCGACACCAGACGTGATAGTCAATTGCTGGACGAGCTCTCCCATGCCTGGCTTGATGGCTCCCGAACCTATGAGTACTTACATTGATCACTTGTCTTCTGCAGCACGTTTCCTCTACACCTATGGCCAGGTGGGAGCCGAACGATTTCGCGCTAGAAATAAGAAAGGGGTAATTGTTAACGTCATTTCCCATGACAGCCATGAAGATTTAACGGGAGTCGAAAGCATGGCTGCTTTGGTATCAGGTTTTACTCACAGTTGGGCAAAAGAGCTCACTCCATTTAATATTCGGGTGGGTGGCGTCATTCCTTCGGTAAACCATACAAGAGAAGAACTTAACGAAAGACACTGGGCCGAGATCCAAGATGAATTGGTTCGCAATACCGCATATATCGTATCAAATGAGTATTTTAGTGGCAGAGTGGTTGCTACAGAAGTATGAATGGACAACGTGTTTGTTGCGTCAAGGGATCGCTATTACTCAACTCTTTCAACAAAAAAAGCCCCAGTCAAATGACTGGGGCTTTACTTTTTCCCGGTTAAGGTTTCGTGCTAGCGAAAACCTTACTCACACGACTCTTAATTACGCGTCAGCTTTTTCTTTCTTTGCTTTAGGCGCCGCTTTCGCTGCTTCTTGGTCTGCTTTCTTCTTGATAACTGTTGTACCTTCGAAAGTTTCACCTTCAACGAATGCTTTACCGTAGTAAGAAGCCATTAACACATCTTTAAGTTCGCTAATTAGTGGGTAGCGAGGGTTCGCACCAGTACATTGGTCATCGAACGCTTCAACTGCTAGCTCATCAAGTTTCGCGATAAAGTCTGCTTCAGCTACGCCTGCCGCTTGGATAGACATTGGGATGTCTAGGTTCACTTTTAGCTCATCCAACCATGCTAGTAGACGTTCAATTTTCTGAGCAGTACGGTCACCAGCTTGGCTTAGACCTAAGTGGTCAGCAACTTCAGCGTAACGACGACGTGCTTGTGGGCGGTCGTATTGAGAGAACGCTGTTTGTTTAGTTGGGTTATCGTTCGCGTTGTAACGTACAACGTTAGAGATAAGTAGTGCGTTTGCTAGGCCATGTGGAATGTGGAACTCAGCACCTAGTTTGTGCGCCATTGAGTGACAAACACCTAGGAATGCGTTAGCAAATGCCACACCAGCGATAGTTGCGGCGTTGTGTACTTTCTCACGAGCGATTGGGTCGTTAGCGCCGTTCGCGTAGCTTGAAGGTAAGTATTCTTTTAGCATCTTAAGTGCTTGTAGAGCCTGACCATCTGAGTATTCGTTCGCAAGAACAGATACGTAAGCTTCTAGAGCGTGAGTTACTGCATCGTAACCACCAAATGCTGTTAGAGACTTAGGCATGTTCATCACTAGGTTAGCATCAACGATAGCCATGTTTGGCGTGATTTCGTAGTCAGCTAGTGGGTATTTAGCGCCAGTCTTGTCGTCAGTAACAACCGCAAATGGTGTAACTTCTGAACCAGTACCTGAAGTTGTAGTGATACATACAAGCTCAGCTTTTTGACCCATTTTAGGGAACTTGTAAATACGTTTACGGATGTCCATAAAGCGCATTGCTAGTTCTTCGAAGTGAGTTTCTGGGTGCTCGTACATTACCCACATGATCTTCGCAGCATCCATTGGTGAACCACCACCTAGCGCTAGGATAACGTCTGGTTGGTAGCTAGCCATTTGAGCCGCACCTTTCTCTACTACAGAAAGCGTTGGGTCAGCTTCAACATCGAAGAATGTTTGAACTTCCATGCCTTGAGCTTTAAGTAGGCTTACTACGTCATCTGCGTAACCGTTGTTGAATAGGAAACGGTCAGTTACTAAGAATGCGCGTTTCTTACCTTCTAGGTCGCCTAGAGCAATTGGAAGGCTACCACGACGGAAGTAGATTGACTTAGGTAGTTTATGCCACAACATGTTTTCAGCTCGCTTCGCTACAGTTTTCTTGTTGATTAGGTGTTTAGGACCTACGTTCTCAGAGATAGAGTTACCACCCCATGAACCACAACCTAGAGTTAGAGAAGGCGCAACGTTGAAGTTGTACAAGTCACCGATACCACCGTGAGTAGTCGGGATGTTGATTAGGATACGAGCTGTCTTCATCTTGTCACCGAAGTAACGGATACGGTCAGCGTTAGTATCTTGGTTAGTGTAAAGACCAGATGTGTGGCCGATACCACCGATCTCAACCATAGTTACCGCTTGAGCAACCGCGTCTTCGAAGTTGTCAGCACGGAATAGACCTAGTGTTGGAGATAGTTTCTCGTGAGCGAATGCGTCATCGTGAGACACTTTACCTAGACCTTCACCAACAAGGACTTTCGTGTCTGCTGGAACTTTAACGCCTGCCATTTCAGCGATTGCCGCTGCTGGCTGACCTACGATTTTCGCGTTTAGCGCGCCATCGATAAGAAGAACTTTACGAACTTTTTCTGCTTCTGCTTTGCTTAGTACATAAGCTTTGTGAGAAGCAAAACGCTCTTTCACTTCATCGTAAACTTCATCAACGACGATTGCAGCCTGCTCAGAAGCACATACTACGCCGTTGTCGAAAGTCTTAGACATAAGGATAGAAGCTACTGCACGTTTGATGTCAGCAGTTTCGTCGATAACAACAGGAACGTTACCTGCACCTACACCGATTGCTGGTTTACCAGAAGAGTAAGCTGCTTTAACCATGCCTGGACCACCAGTTGCAAGGATAAGCGCGATGTCATCGTGTTTCATTAGAGCGTTTGATAGCTCAACTGAAGGTTGGTCGATCCAACCGATGATGTCTTTTGGTGCACCTGCTGCTACTGCTGCATCTAGAACAAGTTTAGCTGCATCGTTAGTCGAGTTTTTCGCACGTGGGTGTGGTGAGAAGATGATACCGTTACGAGTCTTCAGAGAGATTAGAGATTTGAAGATCGCTGTAGATGTAGGGTTAGTCGTTGGTACGATACCGCAGATGATACCTACAGGTTCAGCGATAGTCATAGTACCTAGGTTGTCATCCTCTTCTAGGATGCCACACGTTTGTTCGTCTTTGTATTTGTTGTAGATAAACTCAGAAGCGAAGTGGTTCTTGATTACTTTATCTTCAACAATACCCATACCAGATTCTTCAACCGCTTGTTGAGCTAGCGGGATACGGGCTTGGTTAGCTGCAAGCGATGCTGCACGGAAGATTTTGTCTACTTGCTCTTGAGAGTAAGTAGCGAACTCTTCTTGCGCTTTCTTAACGCGAGCAATCATTGCATCTAGTTCAGCCATATTAGTTACAGGCATAGGGAATCTCCTAAAATTAACAAATATTAAAAACTTTTTACTAAGGCTATTACTTATCGTTTTTACTGTTTATCAGTCACTTAGAAAACAAACGTCTTAGTAAATTGCTTTCAGGACTGAGTATAATATTTCAGAGTGTGAAAAAAATTGACTTGGATCAGTTCTCACGACCTAAATACCACCAAAGTGGTGCCTCATCACACTAAAACGACATAACTCACTGATAAACAAATAAATTAACCTTCACTTTTTATTGAACAAAAAAGAAGCAAATAGACAAATAAATAAAAGAAACTACAACAACCTGTAAAAAAGTTTCATTTTTAGCCAACAAAATTACATGTAGGCCCAATTCCTTGTGCTACTGAGAGTATATCGAACCGAATACATCTCTCTACAAACCACCTTAGTTTTTATCAAAAGTGTGCGAATGTTAACGTTTATGTAAAACAGCACACTTTGACAGCAACTTTATACGCAACAATTCTTTTCCAGATTAGATACAGTTTATTAAAGAATTAGTTTTTCTCACTAAAACAGTAGGAAATGCGTTAGTTTTTTTCATTTCTTCCAACCCAACTTTTGCCTTACATTACGCCCAAATTACCCCTTCGCCTTTTCACTAATGTGAACTTTAATGAGTACGCAACATGCAAACTTTTGAACTTGCTATCTTCTTGCAGTTTTTTCTTGGTTTGGTCGCCGCAGTAAACCCTGTTGGTATCATGCCTGTGTTTGTGTCACTAACCGGACATATGACACCAGACGAAAAGCGCAATACGGCAACCACAGCGAACGTGGCTGTTGCTATCATTCTGATCATTTCGCTCTTTGCTGGCCAGTTACTATTAGATATGTTCAGCATTTCTCTGGATTCGTTTCGTGTTGCAGGTGGGCTACTGCTACTTAGCATCGCGTTCTCGATGATGAGCGGTAAACTGGGGGAAGATAAACAAAACAAACAGGAAAAATCAGAATACGTGAGTCGCGAGCAGATCGGTGTTGTTCCTCTTGCGATGCCGCTAATGGCAGGACCAGGCGCAATCAGTTCTACTATTGTTTACGGTGCACGCTACCCAAGCATGTTTGATACGTTAGGCATCAGCATTACAATTGGCTTGTTCTGTCTATGCTCGTGGCTGTTGTTCCGCTCTGCCCCACTGATCGTGCGATTTTTGGGCCAAACTGGTATCAACGTCATTACCCGTATCATGGGTTTGATATTAGGCGCATTGGGTATTGAGTTTATCGCCAATGGTTTACGTAACTTATTTCCAGGATTAGCCTGAGTTTCTATAAAATTGTATGATAGAGCGATTCAACAATGGATCGCTTTGTCATGACGACTGACTCTCTCAAACATACTCTTTATGTCACCATTTTTGGTACTCATACCAAAGCTGGTCGAACCTTCGATATTGCACTCATTATCGCGATTATCAGTTCTCTAATCGTACTGGTCTTAGACTCAATACCATCCGTGCGCGCCGAATGGACAAAAGAGCTGAAATACTTGGAGTACACTTTTACCGGTTTATTCACTATTGAGTATTTTCTCAGGCTTTATTGCTCTCCAAAACCAGCCGCCTATGCGAAAAGCTTTTATGGCATCGTTGATTTACTCGCGATTTTACCTACTTACTTAGCACTGTTTTTCCCTTCTGCCTCCTTTATGGGTGTAATAAGAGCACTGCGAGTCATGCGAATATTCCGCATACTCAAGTTGGTCCGCTATCTTCAAGAGTCCAACATCCTCTTACGCTCTCTACTGATGGCGCGCAGAAAGATTTTTATCTTCTTTAGCTCTGTCGCCATTATGGTCACGATCTTTGGGTCACTGATTTTTGTCATTGAGGGGCCTGAAAACGGATTTACTAGCATTCCGAAAAGTATTTATTGGGCTATTGTGACCATCACAACGGTTGGATATGGTGACTTGGTACCTCAAACAGATCTCGGAAAAGGACTTGCCTCACTCACCATGTTGTTGGGTTATTCAATTTTGGCGGTCCCTACTGGTATTTTCACAGCAGAGCTTCACCAAGAAATGCAATCGCACAAAGTATTAGTGAAGTGTCCTAACTGTTCTCACGCCGGGCACGACTCTGATGCGACTTACTGTAAACACTGTGGTAGTGAACTGGCCGATCCTGACAAACGCGTTGTTCGTGGAGAAGACGAAGCATAAAAAAGAGCTCCCTAGGGAGCTCTTTTATTTTGTCATCAAACAAAGATTGATGTGATTATGCTTTCTCAGAAAGAATAATGCGTAACGTACGACGCAATGGTTCTGCTGCGCCCCAAAGTAGTTGGTCACCAACAGTGAAAGCATTTAGGAAGTCATCACCCATTGCCATCTTACGTAGACGACCTACTGGTACGGACATAGTGCCTGTTACTTTTGCAGGTGTAAGTTCTTGCGCGGTAATATCACGATCGTTAGGAATCACTTTAACCCAGTCATTATGAGTGGCGATGATTTCTTCGATTTCATCCATTGGGACATTTTGCTTAAGCTTGATAGTGAGTGCTTGAGAGTGACAGCGCATCGCACCAATACGGACACAAGTACCATCGATTGGCACAGGCGAGCTTTGTGAGCCCAAAATTTTGTTTGCCTCTGCGCCCGCTTTCCACTCTTCTTTACTCTGACCGTTATCACGTTTCACATCGATCCACGGAATAAGCGAGCCAGCTAGTGGTACACCGAATTTATCGGTAGGGAAAGAACCGCTGCGCATTGTGTCTGCAACTTTTTTATCAATATCTAGGATAGAGCTTGATGGGTTTGCAAGTTCGGAACTTACAGAGTCATTGATAACGCCCATTTGCGAGATCAGTTCACGCATGTTTTGCGCGCCAGCACCAGAAGCGGCTTGGTACGTCATTGCGCTTGTCCACTCAACAAGGCCTTTCTCGAATAAGCCACCTAGACCCATTAGCATTAAACTAACCGTACAGTTACCACCAACAAATGTGTTCGTGCCACCGTGGATGCCTTGTTGGATTTGCTTTAAGTTCACAGGATCAAGCGTGATGATGGAATCTTCCGCCATACGTAACGTAGATGCTGCGTCAATCCAGTAGCCTTTCCAACCGGCTTGACGAAGTGCTGGGTAAACTTTTTCTGTGTAGCTACCACCTTGACATGTAATTACCGCATCAAGCTGTTTTAAGCTTTCAATATCATACGCGTCTTGCAGTAAGCCTGCGTCTTTTCCTAAGTTAGGAGCAGGAATACCAACTTGAGAAGTACTGTAGAATACTGGTTCGATTAGGTCGAAGTCTTTCTCTTCAACCATACGCTGCATAAGGACTGAACCAACCATACCGCGCCAACCAACTAAACCAACTCTCATCGTATTAACTCTCCATGTATTAAAAAACCTACCCCATAGTTAATTTTTCGCATCAAAATCTCAACCCCTATTTTGTAAATAAGCCTATTTTTTAACCTTTTCCTATGAAAATTCGTGTTAAACGAGATTTTTTAGTGTTTGGTTTGCGATTTCGGCCATTTTTCAAGTAGGGAAAGCCCTGTTACTCCAAATTGGTCTTACCACTCAGTGATAAAATAACACATGAAGCACAATAATTTCACATTACACAACATTTAAAACCAAAAAAGTCAAAACAAACTAACAGTTAATTTCACAAGCAAACGTTTTTGCCGACGAACATCAAGATAAAACACCAAATATTCGAAATATAATTTTTGTTAATGTATGTTATGCGCGATTACAACAAGGAGCGCCTTCCTCTATTGCTCCAAGATTGACAGAGGCACATATGAAGCAAGTTACACCACGCCTACCAAGCTTGATACAGGTATTTATCTCGCTCGGTTTATTTCTACTGCTGGCATTTTCGTTCACTGCCAAGCTAGACCTACCGATCCAGCTAGCGCTGTACATCGGTTGGTTCATTATCATGATATTAGGCATTAAGCTTGGTCATCAGTACAAAGATCTGGAAAAAGCTGCACTAAATGGCATTTCCAATGGACTTGGAGCCGTCTTAATTCTTCTTGCCGTTGGCGCGCTTGTTGGTACGTGGATCTCTGGTGGTATTGTTCCAACCATCATTTACTACGGCCTTAAAGCAATTCACCCTTCTATCTTTTTGCTCGCAACCATGATCATCTGTTCATTGACTGCGCTAGCGACTGGCACCTCTTGGGGCGCTGCTGGTACTGCTGGTATTGCGATGATGGGTATTGGCCAAGGCCTTGGCGTTCCTGCACCAATTACAGCTGGTGCGGTGCTTTCAGGTTGTTACTTTGGTGACAAAATGTCGCCTCTATCGGATTCCGTCATCCTTGCTTCATCTATGTCTAACGTTGAAGTAATGGAACATATTAAAGGCATGCTGCCGATCGCACTCATTAGCTACATTATTACAGGCATTATGTTTACTGCATTTGGTTTCCACTACGCAGGTCAAGTTGACATGAGCCAGGTAGACTCTGTAATTAAAGCGATGGAGCAGCAATTCTACATCACGCCTTACTCATTTGTTCCTGTGATCATCGTATTGTCACTTCTAGCAATGCGTATGCCTTCATTCCCAGTGATCAGTTTTGGTTCTCTGCTCGGTATTATTTGGGCAGTAATGATTCAAGATGTGGACTTCCTAACCGCGTTCAACACCGCTTGGGCTCCGTTTGCGATTTCTTCAGGCGTAGATTTCATTGACTCAATTCTTAACCGTGGCGGCATGTCTTCAATGCTTGGCTCGGTAGCAGTTATCGTATTCGGCCTTGGTTTTGGTGGTCTACTAGATAAAGTGGGTGTGTTAGAAACTATCGCTAAGCTGTTTGAAAAACGCGTTCAAAGTGCAGGTTCACTGGCAACAAGTACAATCGGTACAGCCTTTATGGGGAACGTATTTGGTTCAGCGATGTACGTTTCACTTATCCTGACACCAAAAATCTGTGCGAAGAACTACGATCGCCTAGGCTACAAACGTAAGAACTTGTCTCGTAACGCAGAGTTCGGCGGCACATTAACCTCAGGTATGGTTCCATGGAGTGACAATGGTATCTACATGGCAAGTATTCTGGGTGTTGCGACACTATCTTATGCACCGTTCATGTGGCTAAGTTTTGTATGTATCATTGTGACCATCATCAGCTCCTACATGGGTTGGTTTGTTGATAAATGCGAACCAACGGCGGAAGCAGTTGAACAAGCAGAAGGCGAACTGAAGCAGCAAACCGCTTAAGTTCGCATAGGTAGGAAGAATCTCTCTTTCCGAGTGAAAGACAAAGAAAAAGAGCGCGTGAGCGCTCTTTTTTATATCTCAACCAAACGTTAACTTTGTTTGGCTTGCGTTTTCACTGCTGCACGCTTACCAAACCAATAGCCCAAGCCAAGTGGTGCAAAGAATATAACGGCAATGAACAAGATGAAGTAGATAATGGTACTTTTAACGAGCTCAATCAGCTTGGTCATAGCTAAACTGACCACTTCCTGCGAGACTCGGTCCATATCTTGAGCAAACTTCTCACGCTCATGGGTAATGATCTGCGCGATTTCTTGGCGCTCTCTGGCTACCATCAGCTCTAAAGCTTGGCGCTCCTCACCCAATTGAGATAAACGCGCTTGCGTTTTTTGGTCAATATCGTCAACCAAAGGTTGTAACTCTACCGCCATTTGCTCTGCCAAATAGCGCATGTACTCTGGATTGTTATCAATAAAGTCCTTCATCGAATCAGCCGTAACTTGTAGGCTATTTAGCGCAGCATTAACTTTTTCGATGCTGGCAGAGCTATTTAATGCTAATAACTGCGCCTTCCAAGTCATAATTTTGGGGGTCTGTTCTGATACAAGGCTTAGACGATCCGAGACATCCCCTAATGCTTCTGGCATTGTACCTAGCGTAGTCACTGCCTCTTCCTCGCTAATTTGATTCGCATCTAACCACCCACGGTAAGCTGGCGTCCTGATCATACTTAAGTCCGCGAATGGATGTTGCTTAACGAACTCTGCAACAAACGCTTGTGTCTTGATGTACGCTTCTTGTTTCAACAGAGATTGAGCCAGTTTATCCACCTCTTTCGCTAAGTGAGCAGAAACTAACTTTGCCTCATCTGTCGCAAATAGTTCATTACCAGGGCCAGTCGTAAAGAATTGATCCATCTGTAGCGTAAAAGTCCAAGTATCAATCAGTGCTGCCATTGGCGAGACTTGGTATGCTGCGGCTTGAAGACCTTCTTCAGCATTTATCTTCCAAAGCAAAATATAAGATTGATGGACTTTATCATGCGGCTCATATTGATCGTGCAATGCATCAGCAGCTTGCTCTACCTGAGCAAAAAACTGTTGCGCATACTCACGAGTCAGGAGACGCATATTAAGCTCTTGTTTGGTAAGAGGGACGGTTTGACTCTCGATTTTCACTTCTAACAGGGAGCACCCTGAAAGCATCACAACCAACCCTATCAACATCATTGAAGACAATCGACGAACGGACATGAAAGTACCTTTAACAAATTGTATGGAACAGGAATAAAGCGAACTAAGTCATATAGTTCGGGCCTTTAATACCCCAACTCTGATGATTGTAAGTCAGAGCAATATCAATCTGTTAGCGCTTCTTGTATCTTTTCACTATTGAGAACGTGGTTAGCGAAAAGTATGGTTTGCTTTAGGACATCATCTAAACGTGTCAGTTTCTCTTCCGGCACTTGTTGCCCTTGTTTAATCAACAGCTCAATATCACACGAAATGCAGTGCAATGGCATTGCCCCTAAACTTCCCGAGACCCCTTTAAGACTATGAGCCGCTCTTTGCGCTTGCTCTTTATCCTCTTCTAATAGCCGATGCATTTTTGAACCATCGCCAGAGTGATCCTGAATAAAGACTTCAAGTAACATTCGCACCGCGCTTTCATCTCCCGATAGCGAGTCCAGCATCTTATTGATATCTATATACGGCTCACGTTCCACGACTGCCACTTGTGATGTGTTCGGCTCATTATGACTCTGTTCGTTAACTTGGCCGTTTTGAGCGCTTTCGGACTGAGCAGAAAAAACAACGTAAGACCCACCAGCTTGTTCAGACTCTTTATCTTCTGCTCTTGATGGTGTTAGCGGCTGAACGGTTCTTTGGGAGAAAAGCCCCCATGAAATAAGAGAAAGAAATAAACCACTGATTACTGACAACCAAGTAACAAAGGTCATCAACTTTTGTTCCAACTGATCATTTATCGAAGTTAACTGGTTCGGGAAATCAGGATTAAGCAGTTGATTAACTAGATAGCTGCCTTGCGCCTTGGCAGATAGCGCGCTTGAAGCCTGGGCAAGTTGACGCTGAAAAGCACTTCGCTCTTGAGGAGAAAGCGTGTCCGACTCGATAAAGAGTCGGTCTAAATCACGATAAGTATCGCTATTCGTTGCTGAGTCACTAAAAATAGACTCCAAAACAAGTGCGCCTAAGCGATAGTACATTGATTGAATTTGCTCAGAGTTCTCAGCTCGGGCGCGGCTTCTTCGCAACTGTTCAGCCAATGATACAAGCTCACTGTCACTCCCTACAAAGGCTCGAGCACTTTCTAAAAATCGATCGGTCGCATAAAGCAATTGAGTAATATCTGGTGTGATTTTTCCTTCAGAAAACTCACTTTCCAGCTGTAAGCGAACTGCATAGGCTAACTGAAGTTTTAGTGAAACTTGGTCGACGTGCTTAACACGATAAGGCAGATCAAAGTTAAAAAAGTGTCTGACTTCTTCGACTTTGCTTCCTAGCTCATTCACTGTTGAAATGGTTTGAATCGTTTGTTTGGCTTGCAACCAAATCCCTAGCGCTAAAACACACCATAAAACGAACCAGAACCAAACAAACCGCCTCATTCCTTCTTTTAGCTTCAGCAACTCTCGCTCCTCGCATATCTCCATTAATTACAAGCATATACTATGGATGTTTCTTATTCACATAAAAAAAGAGAGCCATTGGCTCTCTTAATTTGACGATACGGTTTTAGTTGCGACTCAGCTGATCTTTTAGATTTGGAGGCGTACCTTTAATCGTTAAGGTATCCGTCTCTGGGTCATAAAAAATACGCTCGCCAAGCAATAGGCTATCAAAGCTAATATTCAAGCCACCGCCAGCACCAACAAATTTAGTCAGTTTGCGAACCGTCGCACGGTCACCAGGGAACGATTCTTCAAGCTCGTACCCTTGCTCTTTGGTAAAATCCATAAAGCTTGTGCCATCTTGGCTTGGAGGAAGCTCTCCAGAAAGCTCTGAGATTTGAACCTCATCACCAGATTTAATTTGCTCATTGCAGTAATCGTAAACTTGTTTCTTGTACTCATTCACTTCTTGCTTTTCTAGCTTCGAGTCAGCACAAAAATCATCCACCGCCTGCATTAACACTAAGTTTTGTTGTTTAGTATCTAAGCCGATGTCCGCTTGCAGGAAATCTAGGAAGAAATCCGCCACTTTACGGCCAACGCGTCCCTTGATGTATTGCAAGTAACGATTAGATTCCTTGTCAGTGTCGTAGCTCGACAAGTCAATTCGTGCCGCAATATCCATTTTGGTGATATCTAGGTAATCCGTCGCACTGATGTCCAAACCTTCGGTCACTTTTAAACTTTGGTTCATTGGTAAGATACCGATGAACAAGTAGTCCGTTGCTAAACTCTGATACTCAGCGAAAACCAAAATACCTTCATCCGCAAATGGGTACTTAATCAACTCTTCTTTCAAGCGATTTGCACTAATTTGTGAGAAGTCGTAAAAATCTCGCTCTCCTTTGCGCATTTCTTGAAGCCAAAATTGAAATTCGCTGTCTGACTGGAAAGAGCCAAAACCTTTACCAGCTTTAGAATGGAATACTCGGTGAAGCTCAGCGACTAAGTTTTCAGTAGATGCATCGTTCTCTAATGATGCTGGACGAAAGTTTACAACTAGCTCGTCCTGATCGTTTTTGCACAGTTGATGCAGAATAACGTTTGAAAGATGAAGGCTCATAGTGATTTTATCTTGCTACAAGGTTTTAGTTGATGGGCATTGTAGGTTATCATAAGCCGCTTTTACTATCATTATTAGAGTCTTTATGCCGATTACATCTAAATATACTGACGAGCAAGTAGAGAAAATTCTTGCTGAAGTAGCAACAGTTCTTGAAAAACACGCTGCTTCTCCTGAGTTGACGCTAATGATTGCCGGAAATATCGCAACCAATGTCTTAAATCAACGTGTTGCTGCTTCACAACGCAAAGCGATTGCTGAAAAATTTGCTCAGGCGCTGATGTCTTCTTTAGAAACACCAAAAACACACTAATAACGGACAATAGAACACATACATGGTAGACAGCGGAAACTCATACGGCGAACGTGTATCTCGACTGGTTGGTTGGGGTCACTGGTTTGCATTCTTTAATATCGTTGCATCGATGTTGATAGGCACACGCTACATTGTTCAGTCTCCTTGGCCCGAGACGTTACTTGGTCAGTTTTATCTGGCGGTTTCTTGGGTTGGTCACTTTGGCTTTCTAGTTTTCGCGCTTTACTTGCTCGTTCTATTCCCGTTAACGTTTATCCTGCCATCGCGGAAATTGTTCCGTTTGGTGGCAGTGATTTTCGCGACCGTTGGGCAAACCATATTATTGATTGATACCCAAGCGTATCAGTCGATCAATTTGCACTTAACTCCTGTCGTTTGGGAGTTACTATTCAGCGAAGATAAAAGTGCACTCAGCACTGATCTACAACATCTGTTTGTTGTAATGCCGCTGATCTTCCTTATTCAGCTCGCTCTATCCGAATGGGTATGGCGAAAACAGCGCAAACTATCTCATAAGCACGTAGGACGTCCTCTAGCAGCTGTATTTTTCCTCAGCTTTATGACCAGCCATTTGGTTTATATTTGGGCAGATGCATACTTCTACAATCCAATTACCAGTCAGCGTTCAAACTTCCCATTGTCTTATCCGATGACGGCGAAGAGCTTTATGGAAAAACATGGTCTACTTGACCGTGAGGAATACCTAAAACGCTTAGCGGAAAATGAAGGCAACGTAGAGTTAGTCAATTACCCTCTAGAAAAGCTAGAGTTTAACCGTCGAGTCAATAAGCTCAACGTGTTGATGATCAGCGTAAATAACCTGCGTGCAGACGCGCTGAATCCAGAAGAGATGCCTAACCTCTATGAGTTTGCCGAAAACAATCAGAACTTCCGTAACCATTACAGTTCAAGTAATGATACTTACGGGGCTTTTGGTTTGTTCTACGGCTTACCAACCAGTTACGCCTCAAGCATCAAGGCGCAAGGTGCTTCGCCAGTGTTACTCGATGTACTGAAAGATCAGGGTTACAACTTCGGCCTATTCAGTGGCAGCGGGTTTGAAGATGATCTCTACTCAGAGATTATTTTCCGCGACTTAAAACTAGCGGAAGACCTCGATGGCACACAAGCTCATACCGATAAGCAATCTATCGCGAACTGGAATACATGGTTAACAGAGAAAGCGAGTCAACCATGGTTTAGTTACATCGAAGTCACCACCGTTGATAATTTTGAATCGATCCCTTCAAATAATGACGAAGAAATGTCCGCAAGTGATCGCTTCAAAAAAGCTTATGAATATGCGGTGAAATCAGCGGATAAAACCGTCGCTAGTATTATTGATGAGCTTGAAAAAAATGGACTATTAACAAACACCATCGTGATTATCACTTCTAATCACGGTAGTGAGTTTAACGAAACCAATACGAACAGCTGGGGCGCAAACAGCAACTACAGCCGTTATCAGTTACAAGTTCCTATGGTCATCCAATGGCCAGGAATGTTGGCTGGTGAATTTAATCACAGCACAAGCCACTTGGACCTTTCGGTCACGTTGTTGCAGGATATGCTCGGTGTATCTTCCAACCCATATGATTACAGTAGTGGTCGTAACCTATTTGACGAAAGTCGTCGCCGTTGGATCCTAGCGGGTGACACTCGTGAGCTTGCCTTAATTACTAGCTCACAAACCACAGTGATCGATAAGTTTGGCAACTACAAGTTGTATGACAAAAATTACAAACGACTTCGAGATGATGCACCGAAGTTGCCAGTTTTGATGCAAGGTTTAACTGAGTTACAGCGTTTTTATTCTAAAAACGATTAATACCTAGCAATCCATATACTATTCAAACTCCCCTTTTTGGGGAGTTTTTGTTTATTTAAACAACACAAACCACAAATTTGCGCAGTAAACATCCAATCAGTTCAACTAGGGGTTTACAACATTTTCAAAGCCTTATATTATGCGCCTCAACAACGGAGAGATGGCTGAGTGGTTGAAAGCACCGGTCTTGAAAACCGGCATACGTTAATAGCGTATCTAGGGTTCAAATCCCTATCTCTCCGCCACATTTAGAAAAAGCCCGCTAAGAAATTAGCGGGCTTTTTCGTATATCCAGATTTGAAAAGATTTGTACAAATCCCTCCTTGAATACAAGCCAAGCAATCGCCACATTCAGAAAGAACCCATTAGAAAATTAGCGCCCTTTTCGTTCCAGTGTCCCGTTATGAATCAGGTTGATACTCACGTCTAGTTGTATTTACTTACCAACAAAAACTTCTTTAGCGGCATTAATGAGCTGTAAATGGATTGGGACGAGGTCAGCATGATTCGTTCGATATCCACCTCCAACGACAGCTGCGACAGGGATACCTCGAGATTTCACTGTTTGCATTAAAAATCTATCACGTTCTAAAATCCCTTGCGTCGACACATCAAAATATCCAAGCTCATCGTCTTGATGTATATCGACACCAGCATCGTAGATAACCAAATCAGGGCGATGAAGATTAAGTGCCATATCGACCACTTCTTTAAACGCCATTAAAAAATCCTCATCACCTGTTCCTCGCACCAAAGGCACATCGAGGTCAGACTGAGGCTTCCTCGCTGGGAAGTTTTTATCACAGTGGAAAGAAAGCGTGATGATATCTGGCTCATCGTGACATAAAGTTGCTGTTCCATCCCCATGATGAACATCACTGTCAATGATCAATACTTTATCGACATTCTCAACTTCGAGTGCTTGCCTAGCCGCGATCACTAAGTCATTAAATAAACAAAAACCACTGCCAAACTCTTTGTGTGCGTGATGATACCCACCACTCAAATGAATGGCCACACCGTACTCAAGTGCCTTTTTTGCGGTCAGAGCCGTGCCCGCTGCTGAAGTTAGCGTTCTGGTAATGAGAGACTCACTCCAAGGAAAACCTATTCGGCGCATCCTCGCAGCTGGCATGTTTCCACTAACAAGTAACTCGACATATTCCTGGTCATGAACACGTTTTACTTCCTCAACAGTTAATGCTTCTGGCTGGAAAAACTGCACGTGTTCTTTCCAGTTACCTTTCTCCATATGCACCAATACCGATTCATAGAGGTACTGGTATTTCATAATTGGGTAACGATGCCCCTCTGGCAACTCAAGTTGAGAATAAATCGGGTGGTAGATAAATGGCAGCATGAGAAATTCTTAATAACAATGGTAACGAAATAGTATCAACTTCAAGGGTTGAATAAAATGCAATTTAATTGATAATGATTTTCAATAACAATTAAATTTAATATACATATGAATTCTACTTTCTTTGCTATTCTCGGCGCACTGTTTGGCTCTCTTTGTGCTCTGTCCCTATTTTCATCTTTCGTTGTTGGTGCGTGGTGGCTGGTTGATTTTATTGCGCTTAGCTAACACAATGACTTTCAACTGAAATCAAAAAATATAGGTGTTTGTATGAGTCAAACCGTCTTTATTACCGGAGCAAATCGCGGCATTGGCCTTAGCTTAACTGAGCTGTACCTGAAGCAAGGCCATCAAGTACACGCTACTAGCCGTTCCTTAGAGAACAGTTCTGAACTACAAACTCTAGCCTCACATTACAGCAATCTAGTTTTGCACGAACTGGATGTCACTCACTACGAACAAGTCGCTCTGCTTGCAGATAAGCTCCCCGCCATCGACTTACTCATTAACAATGCGGGATATTACGGCCCCAAGGGATATGGCTTTGGAAACACTGACGTAGAGGAATGGCGTAAAGTCTTCGAAGTAAACACCATTGCACCGTTAAAACTGGTTGAGCACTGTTACCCTCGCTTACAACAAGGCAAGATAAAAAAGATTGCTTGTCTCTCATCAAAAGTGGGGAGCATGACCGAAAATACGTCCGGTGGCGGTTATATTTATCGTTCATCGAAAGCGGCGCTAAACTCGGTTGTTAAAAGCTTGAGTAATGATTTAACACCTGAAGGATTTACCGTTTTAGCGCTTCATCCTGGTTGGGTAAAAACGGCAATGGGCGGACCAAATGCATTGATAGATACGCAAACCTCCGCACAGGGCCTCGCGAACGTGATAGAGCTCAGTACACCGCAACTTTCAGGTCGATTTATTAACTACGATGGTACTGAACTACCTTGGTAGCGGCGTTAAGAAACAACCATCAATAGACCAAATAACATCTAAGCTAGGCTTCATAATCGTGACTTGGTTGGCAAACATAATGTTCACCGGTGATCCACCAGCATAATTCGCGCAATCTAACTTGAATTTATCTATATCCAATCCAGACTTATGAAAAAGTAGAACAATTAAGGAGAAGGCACGATGGCAGCAGATAGGGATTTGGTTAATTTTAGCGAAGAACACGAGCTAAACTACTGCTTGAGAAGTGCTGGTAAACGCCAAACTCAAGCGAATCGAGATACATTAGTTGACTTAGGCAACCAGGTGAAAGAGGTACTGGACAAACGCGTGTTAACTCAAGGTGAAGTAAGAGGCGCGATCCAAAACCACGGCGACCTGTTCGAGTAATCTATTTTCAAGTAAGCGCGGCTTAATTACGCCGCGCTTGTCTTAGGTCCGCTTACCTTTGGCTCCACCAGATTTAGTTGCGCCACCACTCTTTGAATAACTACGCTTTTTACGTTTAAACGCAGGACGTTCCACCTTGGGTAGATGACGCAATGAATCAGGGATCGGCCCTGCTTTTACTTGTGCCATCAAGCCATCAATGCGTTGCTCTAGTGCTTGCATAAACGGCTGATATGCCTGATTTCTCTCTGCCATACCTTGTAACTGGTGCTCCCAATGAGCCGTCATATCTGGGTACGTTGAATCCTGTGGCAAGGCATGAATGAGACCTCTTCCCGCAGGAGAGCTGAGAATTGATTTACCTTGACGCGTGAGCAGTTGGCGTTTGAACAGCGTGTCCAAAATACCAGCGCGAGTCGCTTCCGTACCTAGCCCATCAGTATCACGAAGGATTTTTTTCAGTTCTTTATCCGCAACGTAACGGGCGATCCCGGTCATCGCTTGCAACAGCGATGCCTCGGTAAAGTGCTTTGGTGGCTCGGTTTTTCGGTCTTTTATTTCCCCTTCACGACAAGTTAACACGGTGCCTTCTGGTAACGGTGGCACGGCATCAATACCTTCATCTTCCTTGTCAGTTTTGCCCATTAGCGCTTTCCAACCCGGCGAAACTAACTGACGACCTTTCGCGATAAACGTACCACCAGCGATATCGAAAACCAATTTCGCTTCTGCGTAAACCGCCGCCGGATAAAACTGCATGAGATACTGGCGCGCAATCAATTGATACACTTTCATCTCATTACCCGAAAGCGCATTCACATTAGCTTGTTTTGGTGTAGGGATAATCGCATGGTGCGCATCCACTTTTTTATCATTCCAAGCTTTGGACTTTAATGTTAAGTCTGCTCCCTGAACGGCACCTTGCAGCTCTTTTGCGTTATTCGCAATAGCAGTTGTCACTGTCCCTGCTTGCGAGTAGTGTTCCATCGGTAAATAGCGACAATCTGAACGCGGGTAAGTGATCAGCTTGTGCTTTTCATACAATGCCTGACAAGTATCTAGTACTTGTTGCGCACTCATACCATAGCGCTTCGCTGCATCGATCTGTAAAGCAGATAATGAATAAGGTAATGGTGCTGATTGCTTGGTTTGCTTTTGTTCCGACTCCGTCACTTTAGCGGGTTGATTTGCAATACGGTTTGCAACGTTTTCCACTAACTTACGGTTTAACACTCGCCCTTCTTCATCCTGCCAAGGCTTGCATGCCTCACTTGGCTTCCAACGAGCACGAATATCAAAAGTACCATTGGCATCTTGATATGGGATCAGAGCATGTAGGGTAAAATAGTCTTTCGGGACAAAGTTTTCGATTTCTTCATCACGACGCACCACTAAGCCAAGAACTGGCGTTTGCACTCGCCCTACCGAGAGAACACCTTGATACCCTGCTTTTTGACCAAGCAAGGTATAAGCACGAGACATGTTCATACCATACAGCCAATCAGCCCGAGAGCGGGCCAATGCAGAAACTGAAAGTGGGATAAACTCGCGATTACTGCGCATAGAACTGAGTGCGCGTTTAACCGCAGGTAAGTTCAAGTCGGAAATCAGCAAACGCTGTGTGGATTCCTTCTTGGTTTTAGATAACTTGCAATAGTCGAGAACTTCATCAACTAACAGCTGACCCTCTCGGTCTGGGTCTCCTGCATGAATGACTTCGTTAGCTTCTTTGAGCAATTTACGAATCACTGTTAATTGCTTACTTGCGCTTTTCCTCGGTCTGAGCTGCCATTGCTGCGGAACAATTGGTAAATCTGCCATATTCCACTTTTTATAACGCTCATCGTAAGCGTCAGGTTCGACTTGTTCGAGCAAATGGCCGATACACCAAGTAACGATATCCCCGTTCCCACAGCGGATGAATCCTTGATCTTTCTTTTGAGGGTTTGGCAGTGCCGCGGCAATCGCACGGCCTAAGCTTGGTTTTTCAGCAATAAACAGACGAGACATAACGTTTTGGAAATAAATATAATTAGGGCCACATTAACTAATGTAGCCCTAACAAATCAAGGAAAACTGTATAAATAAACAGTTAATTTACCTAGGTGCTCAGTTATAAAAACTCAACAAACTGAGAGAGGTCACGCTCAGGAACTTTCATCGGTGTGCAACCAGGCGTACCTAAGTACAAGAAACCAACAATCTCATCGTCGCCTTCTAAACCAAACGCTTGATGAACTTCTGGATGGAACATCCACTTACCTGAGCGCCAAAACCCTTGAAAGCCTTGCGCTACGGCTGCCATCTGCATGGATTGTACGGCACATCCCGCAGATAAGTGTTGCTCTAGTGCCGGCACTTTCTCATGTTCCGTTACTTTAGCAATCACCGTGATCACCATTGGCGCACGAAATGGCGCATTTTTCACCTTTTCGACCACCACTTCATCACTATTTTCAGCTTCTGCCGCTTTTACCAAGATATCTGACAGTTTTTTCAAACCATCGCCCTGTGCGATAACGAAACGCCAAGGGGTTAATCCCGCATGGTCAGGCGCACGAAGGCCTGCACGAATGATGTTCTCAAGTGCTTTACCTTCTGGTGCAGGCGCAGATAACTTCGCGATAGATCGGCGATTGAGCAAAAGATCGAGAGCGTCCATGAAAGAATCCTTATCGAATATCGTTGTTATTTTGTTTACGCCACTTTAGCACAATCTGTTCCTACGAATAACAACCGGTTTTCTGTGGGCTTGATAACGTGCTTCACTTAACATCAAACTGGATTTAATGTTAATTTATTCGCGAAATGAATAAGTTGAACATAGGCTGGTTGATGAACAAGGATAAACAAAACAGCATTTACGAAAAGATCGTTAATGACGAAGATGCCCGTGCCTGTAAGGCGATTCCTGAATCAGCTTGTCATCAAGTTCCCGGCAACTTTCTTAAAATCATTCTTGCTCAGTTTTTAACGAAGGTCGGCGATGCGTTAATCAACCCCAAAGTCACGTTGCCGTGGATACTACAAAGTCTTGGGGCACCGGTTTACTTAATTGGTTGGCTGGTTCCTATTCGTGAGTCAGGTTCCCTTATCCCACAACTTAGTATTGCGCACTATATTCGTCGCCTCCCTGTAAGAAAATGGGTCTGGGTAATTGGCAGCATCTTGCAGGCTCTTTCCATATTTGCGATCGGATTGGTCGCATTAACTCTGACAGGAGCTGCTGCGGGTTATGGTGTAATTGCATGTCTTGTGATCTTCAGTCTCTCACGCGGTTTAAATTCCGTCGCATCAAAAGATGTGTTGGGAAAAACCATCCCCAAAAACTAACGAGGTCAAGTCAACGGCTGGTCTTCAAGCGCTGCTGGCCTTGTTACACTACTTTTCGCTAGCCTTCTGGCACTAGCCTGGCTATTGGACGTAGAGCCGACAGAGCGCTTTTACGGTCTGAGTTTAGGCTTAGCGGGCGTCATATGGCTTGTTGCGGCATTAGTCTATGCGCGAATTAATGAGTATGCCGGTGAGGTAGACGGTGGTCGAAATGGCGTCCTCGAAGCATTTAAACAACTCGCGTTACTTAAGACAGACGTGAACTTTCGTCGATTCGTTATCACGCGGACACTATTTTTATGTTCTGCGCTGAGTGCACCGTACTACGTTGTGCTGGCACAGCAATCTCTGGGTGGACAGCTATGGGTGCTAGCTCTCTTTATGTTTGCGAGTGGCTTGGCCTCCTTTGTATCAGGTCCTTTCTGGGGAAGAATGTCCGATCGATCTAGCCGCAGTGTGATGCTCATCGGCGCAACGATGAGCGCGCTCCTTGGCGTTGTTTTATTTGTTTACGATACTTGGGTCACCACTAACCAAAGCTTCCTATTCGTGATTACTCTGCTCTACTTTTGTGTGTGTATTGCCCACGACGGAATACGAGTCGGACGAAAAACCCACTTAGTTGATATCGCAGAAGGTGACAAACGGACAAGCTATGTAGCCGTGAGTAACACGGTGGTTGGGATAATGCTGCTTCTAATGAGTTCTCTTGGTGTTATGTCGAACTTTTTGAGCCTTTCAGCTGTGGTGTTAGTGTTCTCTTTTATTACTCTTGCTGGCGTGGTAATGGCCAAACAACTGCCAGATATCAGTGACTAGTTCTATACAAAAAAGCTGCGCTCAAAGCGCAGCTTTCATAGTAAACACACATTGAAAGACTAGAGTTTTACCGCCAATTTAACACCTTGACGAATCGCACGCACAGCATCAAGTTCACCTGCATGGTCAGCTCCGCCAATGATATGAATCTTCTCTCCGAGTTCAGACCATTTATCTTCAAATGGACGAACAGACTCTTGCCCCGCACAAATGACGATTTTGTCTGCGTTCAATAATTGTTCTTTTCCATCTACATGAATGTGCAAACCTCGTTCATCAATTTTATCGTAAGACACGCCACCGACTAAATGTACGCCCCGTTTTTCAAGTGTACGTTTATGGATCCAACCTGTCGTTTTACCCGGACCTTTACCTACACGACCTTTACGACGCTGAAGCACCCAGACTTCTTTATCGCTGACCGCATCAGGGTAAGGGTATAAACCACCCGGTTGAGACATCTCTTTGTCGATTCCCCATTCATGCAACCAGTCATCCAACGTTTGTCCAACTGGCTCTGTGAGCATGGTCGCGACATCTACGCCAATACCACCAGCACCAACTATAGCCACTTTCTCACCGACTGGCGTTTTGTCTCGAATGAGTGTTTGATAGTCGACGACTTTCTCTGGGTTATCAATTCCATCAATATTGACTTTACGTGGCTCAACACCCGATGCCATCACTATCTCATCGTATTCTGTGAGTAAGTCATAGTTCGCTTCCGTCGATAAGTGCAGATTCACGCCTGTTTCATCAATACGGTTAGCGAAATATCGTATCGTCTCTCGAAACTCTTCCTTACCAGGGATCTGCATCGCAAGACGGAACTGACCACCGATGCGGTCGTTCTTTTCGAACAAATCAACCTTATGGCCACGTTCAGCCAGTGTAGTCGCACAAGCTAAGCCCGCCGGACCTGCTCCGACAACGGCAATGTTTTTCTTCTTAAAGGCTGGTTCAACAACAATTTCGGTTTCATAGCACGCAAGTGGGTTCACTAAGCAACTGGCGCGCTTACCTTTAAACACGTTATCTAGACACGCCTGATTACAACCAATACACGTATTAATGAGCTGCGCTTTTTCCTGCTCAGCTTTAGCAACAAAGTAAGGATCGGCCAAGAATGGGCGCGCCATCGAAACCATATCGGCATGCCCAGAAGATAGAATACGTTCTGCTTCGTCTGGCGTATTTATTCGGTTACAAGTGATGATAGGAACCGAAACGTGAGGTTTAATTTTTTCCGTAACCCACGTAAACGCACCGCGTGGTACTTGAGTCGCAATGGTAGGAATTCGAGCCTCGTGCCAACCAATGCCAGTGTTAATAATCGTGACGCCAGCCTCTTCAAGCGCTTTCGCCAATTCGATAACGTCTTCAAATGTACTGCCCTGCTCGACAAGATCCAGCATAGAGAGACGGAAAATAATGATGAACTTGTCGCCCACCGCCTTACGAACCGCTTTGACAATTTCTAGCGGAAAACGCATACGTTTTTTGTAACTGCCACCCCATTCGTCGTAACGCATGTTCGTGCGCTTACATAAGAATTGGTTTATCAGGTAACCTTCCGAGCCCATTAACTCGACGCCATCATAACCAGCAAGCTGGGCTAACTCAGCGCTGTTCGCAAAGGCATCAATGGTTTTCTTAATCTGGCGGTCGCTCATTTCACTCGGAGCAAACTTTGCAATTGGCGCTTTAATGCCAGACGCACTTTGCGAGAATGGATGCATGGCATAACGCCCAGCATGGAGAATTTGTAGGGCAATTTTGCCACCGTGCTTGTGCACCGCTTCTGTCACAACTTTGTGGGCCTTGGCATGCTTTGGCTTGCTGAACTCAGCACTCAATGGGTGCAAACGACCGCGTAAGTTAGGAGAAAAACCTCCGGTTACAATCAGTCCAACACCGCCTTTCACGCGTTCTTCATAGAAAGCCGCGAGCTTCTGTAATCCTTCTTTGTGCTCTTCTAAGCCCGTGTGCATTGATCCCATCAGGACTCGGTTTCGTAATTGTGTAAAACCGAGATCCAGTGGCTTTAATAGGTTTGGGTACATGGCAGACATCACTTAACATCCATTGTTATTATCATGGTCTGACCAGATTAAGCCCGCTCAACCAAAAAATCAAACAAGCGTTTACATTTTTGTAACACCGATCAATCTCGCGTGAAAATATGCCAATTGTTGAGTGGTCGTGATAAGCTAAAAAAATGTTATCTTTTGAGATCTTAGAGATAAGAACCCATACTTTGTTAGACTCGGCGTAACTATCTCGTTATGGAGACAAGATGAAAAAACTCTTCAAATTTATTGGTTTGATATTTAAAGGGATATGGAAGAGCATCACCTTTATCAGACTCGCACTGGCAAACCTGATCTTCTTGCTGATGATTGCCGTTTTCTACTTTGCTTTTACTTATACCGGAGACGGTCAACCCGTCGTCGAAAAAGAGTCGGCATTGGTGATGAACCTTTCAGGTCCGATTGTCGAACAAAGACGCTATGTAAATCCAATGGACTCTTTTGCTGGTTCCCTTTTGGGCAATGAGTTACCGAAAGAAAACGTCCTTTTCGATATCGTTGATACTATTCGCTACGCGAAAGACGATCCTAAAGTGTCTGGATTAGTGCTAGCACTGCGAGACATGCCAGAAACAAATCTCACGAAATTACGTTACATCGCGAAAGCGTTGAACGAATTTAAAGCGTCAGGTAAACCAGTTTACGCTGTAGGTGATTTCTACAACCAAAGCCAATATTACTTGGCAAGTTACGCTGATAAAGTTTACCTGGCACCGGATGGCGGCGTATTGATTAAAGGTTACAGTGCCTATTCAATGTACTACAAAACGTTATTGGAAAAGCTTGATGTTTCTACTCATGTTTTTCGCGTAGGTACTTATAAATCCGCTATCGAACCGTTTATTCGTGATGACATGTCCGATGCGGCGAAAGAGTCTGCAACACGTTGGGTTACTCAATTGTGGAGTGCTTTTGTTGATGACGTAACGACAAACCGAAATATTGATGCGAAAGTGCTTAACCCAACCATGGATGAGCTGATTGACGAAATGAAGTCAGTGGACGGTGATCTTGCTCAGCTCGCGGTTAAACTGGGCTTGGTTGATGAACTCGCGACACGCCAAGACATTCGCACTCTATTTGCAAAGCAGTTTGGTAGTGACGGCAAAGACAGCTACAACGCGATTGGTTACTACGACTACCTTGCAACGATTCGCCCTGATTACACACTACCTCAGCACGATATCGCCGTTGTTCTAGCCAGTGGCGCGATTATGGATGGTCAACAACCTCGTGGTACTGTCGGAGGTGACACCGTCGCAAGCTTGTTGCGTCAAGCACGCAATGATGAAAAGGTGAAAGCGGTCGTGTTGCGAGTAGATAGCCCTGGGGGTAGTGCCTTTGCCTCTGAAGTGATTCGCAACGAAGTAGAAGCACTGAAACAAGCAGGCAAGCCAGTTGTTGTATCCATGTCGAGTTTAGCCGCTTCTGGTGGTTATTGGATTTCAATGAGCGCAGACAAGATCGTTGCTCAGCCAACAACCCTGACGGGTTCCATTGGTATCTTTAGCGTGATCACCACGTTTGAAAAAGGCTTTAGTAAGTTAGGCATTAATACTGATGGCGTTGGCACATCGCCGTTCTCTGGTGACGGTATTACCACTGGCCTTTCTGACGGCGCGTCTCAAGTATTCCAATTAGGTATCGAGCACGGTTATAAGCGCTTTATTTCTTTGGTTGGCGAGAATCGAGATATGTCTCTAGAGGAAGTTGACAACGTCGCTCAAGGTCGAGTTTGGACTGGTCAAGATGCACTATCCTTTGGTCTTGTCGACCAGATGGGTGACTTTGATGATGCTGTAGAGCTAGCGGCAAAACTGGCGAATGTGACCGATTACGGCATTTACTGGGTAGAAGAACCGCTTTCTCCCACTGAACTATTTTTACAAGAGTTCATGAAACAGGTGAAAGTCTCTCTAGGTATCGATGCAACCAGCTTGCTACCAAAAAGTCTTCAACCCGTAGCTCAACAGTTCGAACAAGACGCAAGCTTGCTACAAAGCTTTAACGATCCTAAAGGTCAATACGCATTTTGTTTGAACTGCCAAGTGCAGTAGCTTTTTCATTAATATTGCAAAGGGTATCTCTACTTGAGGTGCCCTTTTTATTACGCTCAACATCTCCTCAGATGACTTTCTGATGCTGTGCGCATAGCCTCGCATCTCAAGGTTATTTAGGTATATAATCCCCGCCTCTGTTCCCCTACATGAAAGAAAAAACGATGACTAGAAAACACATCTACATCGCTTACACCGGTGGCACCATCGGAATGCAAAAATCGGATCACGGCTATGTGCCTGTTGCTGGCTTTATGGAAAAGCAACTAGCAAGCATGCCAGAGTTTCACCGTCCTGAAATGCCGGATTACACTATCCACGAATACGATCCTCTGATTGACTCATCAGATATGACGCCTGCCGACTGGCAGCAGATTGCGGATGATATTCGTGACAACTATGACAAATACGATGGTTTCGTCATCCTACATGGTACTGACACCATGGCATATACAGCATCTGCATTGTCTTTCATGCTTGAAAATCTTGGCAAGCCAGTGATTGTTACAGGTTCACAGATCCCTCTTGCGGAGCTGCGTTCTGACGGTCAAGCAAACCTATTGAATGCTCTGCATATTGCCGCAAACTACCCGATCAACGAAGTGACTTTGTTCTTCAATAATCAGTTGATGCGTGGTAACCGCAGCACAAAATCTCATGCGGACGGTTTTAATGCCTTTACTTCACCAAACCTTCCTCCACTACTGGAAGCCGGGATCAATATTCAAGTAAGCAACAGCGTAACCGTTGGTGCACAACCAGAAGGTGAATTTAAGGTTCACAACATCACACCACAACCAATCGGTGTGATCACCATGTACCCTGGTATATCACATGAAGTTATTCGTAATACGCTTCGTCAGCCTGTAAATGCGATGATTCTGTTGACTTTTGGTGTGGGCAATGCGCCTCAAAACCCTGAGCTACTGGGCCACCTTAAAGAAGCCTCTGAGCGCGGCGTTATTGTCGTGAACCTGACTCAATGTTTGGCAGGCAAAGTGAATATGGGCGGCTACGCCACGGGTTGTGCACTGGCAGACTCTGGAGTTATCAGCGGCTTTGACATGACGCCAGAAGCGGCACTAGCAAAACTGCATTACCTTCTAAGCCAAAACCTTTCTTACGAAGAAGTGAAAGAGAGAATGCAGCAAGTACTGCGTGGTGAGATGAGCCTGTAAATTCAAGCTTACTACGATCTAAAAAGCCCAATAGAGATTGGGCTTTTTTCTTTTAAAGTCAAAGTAGTAGCGGTAAACGACACCCTGTAAAAATCAAAGGTTCGCTTAATCAATGTTCGGATTGACACGAACAATGTCGCTCTCTTCTCCGCTAAATTGTTTTTTAAGTTCTTGCTTCGATTTAAAGCTGATTTCACCACCTGCCGCAACCGTCATGTGCTGCGCATCAGTATTATGTTTTGATTGATACAACATCACAGCTTGCATACACGAATCTCGCTGCTCTTTAGAAAGTGTTGTACCCTCAGGCCATCTTCCCGTTTCTACTGCATAGACTAAGCGATCATAAACTTCTGGAGTCATCGCTTGTAATAGTTGTTCTGCGTCCATAATGTACCTTCTTATTACATTCTATTTACAGAACATAACGGGTTAAGAAACTGAGTCAAGAATACGAAAATGAATTGGTGTAACGGATCACAAGCAAAGCCATGAAAAGAACACACTGGTTACTTCTCGGCCTCACAAGTCTCGCACTAACGGGCTGTTTCGAAGGTAACGTGACAACCGAAGAGTTGTGCCAAAAAACACCAGAGCTGCGCTGCAAACAGCTCAATATGGATGACGGGCAATGTCGAGTTCCCAGAACAAACTTAGTATGGCATCGGTTTGAGCAACTGAAACATCCATCAGAAGCCAGTCAAATTATCGAATACGGTCTGGTCGCTGAATATAGGAAATGCTTAGAACTCGCCTCTCAGATCACACCTATTGATCAAAGTGCTCTCAAGAGACAGCGTTTTAACGCTTTGGTACACAGTATTGATGAGCTAGAACGCATCGTAAACGAGTTAAAAGGCTCAGAAGACCCCGCTACTTTGTATTTTTCGTGGTCTCAAACGGGTGACATCCAAGCTCGTCGCGCATTTTTACAAATGGAAGGCTCACCCAAGTTAAATACTGCTGAGATGCAATATGCATTAGCTACTTTCTATACTAATCGAGATGCTAAGAAAACGTTGATACTGCTGAATAAAGCGTTGTCTTTATCGGATGAAGACAACCTTAATCCGATCATTCTCAAATCAATGGCAAGCATTCATCAAGGGCTTGGAGAAAAAAAGCGCGCGTATCTGTGGGCAATGGTTGCAAAAAGATTCGACGTCCCGCTTGCTGATGAAAAGCAGCTCAAGCGTATGTTTAATTTTAGTCATGCAGAGCAATATCAGCAGCTAGATGAATTAGCTGAATCGGTGGCAAAAGCCATAGAGAGAGGGAACTACTCTCCAGCAATGATATCCAAAGAGATATAAACGAAAAAACTCCCGCAATTGGCGGGAGTTTTTCTTTGGGTGAAACTACACTCTGTTTTCTACTTACAACAAATCGTATTGAAAGGATAAAACACTATCGAGCACAATTTTGTCGTTATTGTTCTGATTTGTTGAAAATTAACGACACTGAATTAACACAAAAACGCTCACCCGTGGTCTGTGGGCCATCTTCAAAAACGTGTCCTAGATGGCTATCACATGCGGCGCAACGAATCTCTGTACGTACCATTCCGTGACTCAGATCTTCTAAATAGCGCACCGCTTGATCATTTATGGGCGCATCAAAACTTGGCCAACCACAGCCAGAGTCATACTTGTTATCAGAGACGAAGAGAGGGGCATTGCAACAGGTACAAGCATAAACACCCGTCTCTTTATTATGCAGCAGTTTACCGCTGAATGGCGGTTCTGTACCTTGCTCTCGGCAGACACGAAACTCCTCTTCAGAAAGTTGCTCACGCCACTGCTCATCTGACTTCGCCACTTTTTTCCCGTTTTGTTCCACGACTTTCTGCTCCTTCTTTACTGTTTTTGGTATTGACTTTTTTAGCAAAAAACTTGCTTCTCTTAACAGTTGTAGCACATACTTTCTCACCAGGACACCATGCGTAATTAATTTGATAAGAGCACTTATCTCACCAGTTATATTACGCCAACTGGACTACAGAAGAATCAGTTAAAAGTTTAAAAAACGAACATTTGCGAAGAATTGTTAAAAAAAGCGTCGCTTTTTTTTGACTTTAAACAAGTTAAGTCCGATTATCACTTGCAGATGTTTACTGGATTCTGTAATTTTACTACCAGTTATCTTTAATCAGAAATTAAGTTGTGGAGCAACTATAATGACTATCAAAGTAGGTATTAACGGTTTTGGCCGTATCGGTCGTTTCGTATTCCGTGCAGCGCAAGAGCGTGCTGACATCGAAGTTGTAGGTATCAACGACCTTATCGACGTAGATTACATGGCATACATGCTTAAGTACGACTCAACTCACGGCCGTTTCAACGGTACTGTTGAAGTTGAAGGCGGTAACCTAATCGTTAACGGTAAAACTGTACGTGTTACTGCAGAGCGCAACCCAGCGGACCTTAAGTGGGACGAAATCGGTGTTGACGTTGTTGCAGAAGCAACTGGTCTTTTCCTAACTGACGAGACTGCACGTAAGCACATCGAAGCTGGCGCGAAGAAAGTTGTTCTAACTGGTCCTTCAAAAGACGCTACTCCAATGTTCGTAATGGGCGTTAACCACGCTACTTACGCTGGTCAAGACATCGTTTCTAACGCTTCTTGTACTACTAACTGTCTAGCGCCTATCGCTAAAGTTCTTAACGACAAGTTCGGTATCGAATCTGGTCTTATGACTACAGTTCACGCTACTACAGCAACCCAAAAAACTGTAGACGGTCCTTCTGCTAAAGACTGGCGCGGTGGTCGTGGTGCTTCTCAAAACATCATCCCATCTTCAACTGGTGCTGCTAAAGCTGTAGGCGTTGTTCTTCCAGAACTAAACGGCAAACTAACTGGTATGGCTTTCCGCGTACCAACAGCTAACGTTTCTGTAGTTGACCTAACAGTTAACCTAAAAGAAGGCGCATCTTACGAAGCTATCTGTGCAGCAATGAAAGAAGCTTCTGAAGGCGAACTAAAAGGTGTTCTAGGTTACACTGAAGATGCAGTAGTATCTCAAGACTTCATCGGTGAAGTTCAAACTTCTGTATTCGATGCTAAAGCTGGTATCGCTCTAACTGATAACTTCGTTAAAGTTGTATCTTGGTACGACAACGAAATCGGTTACTCAAACAAAGTTCTAGACCTAATCGCTCACATCTCTAAGTAATTAGATAGTTAGCAATTAGCGAATAACTTCGTTAAAGAAAAGGCGGCTCTAGAGTCGCCTTTTTTGTATCTGGAATTTGAGAGAATACCTCGGCGCTGTTGCATTGTATTTGCGACGGATGTCGAAACCCTACTTTCCCCAATGATAGGAAACAGCACATGGATTTAAAAACTCTCCCAGCTCTAACCGTGTTATCTGATAACGTTACTGTCGTTGAAATTGATCAGGTCAAAGTAGTACGTGTTATTCATGAGAAAGCGACAGCAGGCATATCCTTACATGGTGGTCACGTTGTTTCGTTCACTCCTGCTGGTCATGAAGATTTGATTTGGATGAGCGAGAAGGCGATTTTCGATGGGAAAAAAGCCCTGCGAGGCGGCATTCCCGTTTGCTGGCCATGGTTTGGCCGTATTGCAGCACCGGCTCATGGTTTCGCACGTACTGCTGAATGGGAGCTGGTTGAACATCGCGAGAACGATAACGGCGTGATTGTTGAACTTGCTCTGTTCCCGACAGAAGAAATCCACGATATTTGGCCACATATGTTTGACGCTCGTTTAGTGGTTGAAGTTGGCGATGAGCTAAAAGTGACACTCAAAGTCATGAACATCGATGACGAAGCTTGGACCTTCTCTGGCGCGTTACATACTTACCTAAACGTTGGAGACATTAAGCAAGCACAAACAACAGGCATGGGTGCCGAGTACATTGATAGCTTGAAAGCTGATGCGGTATGCCAAGGTGGTGATGTTCTGCAACTCACAGACACCATTGATCGCGTTTACACGCAACCAGAAGCGAAAATTTTGGTAAAAGATCCGGAACTGAATCGTACATTAAGCGTGGAAAACCATGGTCATAACTCCGCGGTACTTTGGAACCCTTGGGCAGAAGGTGCACAAGGTATGGCTGATATGGCTGACGATGGTTACCAAACCATGCTGTGTGTTGAATCTACTGTTCACGCTCCAAGTATCGAGCAAGGTAAAACGCTCCAGCCAGGTGAGACTCATGAACTTGTCACTGTAATTTCAGTGCAGTAGTTATAACCAGATCAAAGGTCGGGAATACCCGACCTTTTTTGTAATAAAAGCCCCGACTAGATGGTCCTCTCTCAACTAACTTATTGGTTATCAGTCACTTTTGACTATTTCATTAATAAATATCAAAAAATTCGATCATATAAACCGATAGCATGCCGATACAAAACTCATAAATAATAAAAATATCAGGAACTAATCTATGTTAGAGAGATACCGAAATCAAAGTGTCGGATTCCAGTTAAAGCTGGTTATCACTTTGTGTCTATTCGTTGCTTTCAGCAGTATTGCTGCGCTTGTTTACCGTAACGCTTCCGATGTTCTATTGGAAAGCACCCTTAAAGAGCACCAATCTAAAGTAGAGTCGATGGCAAAAACCATTGCTGGCCAATTCGATGCTTATCTGCATACCGCTAAAGTGCTCGAGTCCACTTTTCGTAATGGCTACCTTGCCGGTGTTTATGTCGAAAACTATACCGTTGATTTCATGGGTCACGAAATACCAAACATCACTCAATACAGTGAAAGCTTAATTAACGACACAAAGCTGGTCGATAGCTTCACACGTGATACCGGTGCTATCGCGACTTTATTCGCGCCTTTGGGAGATGACTTTATCCGTGTATCTACCTCACTAAAAGATCCACAAGGTCAACGAGCAGTGGGAACCACGCTAGGTCTCGACCACCCAGGTTATCAGCAACTAAAAGCTGGTCAGCCATATTACGCTCAAATAAAGTTGTACGGCGAACGATACATTACCTATTACTCTCCAATTAAAGATGCTACAGGAAAAGTTGCAGGGTTATCGTTTATTGGTTTGCCTGTAGATCAAGCAACACAAACGCTATTCGATGCGCTAGAGGAGATTAAATGGGGCGATACTGGCTATACCATCATTGTCGACAACGACGACAACAATCTTGGTAAGTACCTACTCCATCCGACCAAAAGTGCAACCGACCCTTCAATCACAGAAGTTCGTGACTACGAGGGTAATAAGCCTTTCCATAAAATTTTTGAACAAAAGAGCGGATTAATTCTCTACCCTTACCAATTCGGCTCAACAGTCGGCGAAAAGTACTTAGTGTTTACCGAAGTACCAGGCTGGAACTGGAAACTACTGGGTGGTACGTTCATCAAAGAAGTGACCAAAGGCAGTGATACACTACTCAAACTTATCGCCATCATTTCTTCGGTAGCAGCAATCATTACTTTTGTTGTACTGACACTTTTCTTGAATCGCAGCTTACAACCTCTGACCGTTCTAAACTCCTATATGACTCGCTTGGCGGGCGGCGAGGTCAGCTTGAACGTCCCATCGTCTCGTAAGGCATCAAAAAATGAAATTACGAACCTGAATACGGGTGTCGCAAGTATGGCAAGTCAACTCAATGAACTTGTTGGTAAGATCCGTTCCACAAGCGACTTAGTAGAGAGCAACTCCACCAGCGTTGCCAACGATGCCCATAGCAATTTGACCCAAGCTGACCGCCAACAAGAAGAAGTCGAGCAAGTTGTGACAGCGATTGAAGAAATGGCCTCTTCCGCTCAATCTGTCGCACAACAAGTCGAAAGCATTGCGGAAAACGTACGCTCAGCAAATACCGATAGCCAGTCTGGTCTCGCGATTGTTGAAGGCGTATGTATCGACGTTGCTCAACTTAACGATCAATTGGATCAATCAGCAGCGGCTATCGAGCAAGTCAATCGCGATAGTGAGAGTATTCAAACCGTCACGAAGATGATTGATGAGATTGCAGAGCAAACCAACCTACTTGCGTTGAATGCAGCCATTGAAGCCGCACGAGCAGGTGAGCAAGGTCGTGGCTTCGCAGTTGTAGCAGATGAAGTGCGTACACTTGCGCACCGTACACAAAGCTCAGTTCAGGATGTTGTTGAAATTATTGAGAAGCTAAAAGGCTCTACTCATAATGCAGTTAATATGATGACTGACAGCCAACGCAGTGCCAATCAGGTCTTAGACAAAGCACAAGACGCGGGTACAGCATTAGAAGCTATCGCAGTACAAGTCCAGTCGATAGCGTCTCAAGCCGACGCCATTGCTGCGACCTCAGAAGAGCAAGCGCAAGTATCCCAAGAAATTGCTGCAAATGCCCATTCTATCAGTGAGCTAAACCGAGAAAGCCGCGACACCAGCGCGAAAACCTCGCAAAGTGCCATTGAACTGCAACAACAAGCTCGGAACTTGAAAGAGCAAGTCGACTTCTTCCACTAATACTGAATATGAGCCGATTCCATCGGCTCTTTTTGTTTCACTTGAGACCACGCTTTTTGATAGAATTTGCCGCCCTACTTTCTGTTCGAGATCGTCATGAACTATCAATGCCCTTTATGCCACCAAGCTCTAGAGTTAAATGAAAAAACGTTTAAGTGCGAAAACAATCATCAGTTTGACTTAGCAAAAGAAGGCTACGTTAACTTGATGCCAGCGCACCACAAACGTTCTAAAGATCCTGGTGACAATAAAGAGATGATGCAAGCTCGTCGTCGATTCCTTGAGGGGAATTACTACAACCCAATGCGCCAAGAGGTTGCGCAGCTGTGCGCGAAATACACTGAGGGAACCGGTCATCAGTTATTAGATATTGGTTGCGGCGAGGGTTACTACACGGATCAAGTGCAGAAAACGATACAAACGCAAACGGACGATGCGACGATATATGGATTGGACATTTCAAAAGTTGCGATTCGTTATGCGGCGAAGCGCTACACACAGTGTCACTTTAGCGTCGCTTCTAGCCATCGGCTTCCTTTCGCGAATGAATCCTTAGATGCTATTTTGCGCATTTATGCCCCTTGCAAGGCAGAAGAGCTTCAGCGCGTTGTAAAAGAGAACGGTGTGGTCATCACGGTGACACCTGCAAGCCGTCACTTATACCAACTACGTGAACGCATTTATCAAGATGTTCGTCTTCACAGTGAAGAGCCAGAACATATTGAAGGATATGAATTAGAGCATCAACAACATCTTAACTATGTTATGAATTTGAAGGACGGGGCCGCATTCGATTTATTGCAAATGACGCCGTTCGCATGGAAAGCAACCGATGCACTTCGTGAAGAGTTGAAGTCCGCTACACTCTATCAATGTGAGGCTGATTTTATGCTGCGCGTATATCGCAAAAAGTCCACTCTGTAATAATAGTGGCAGACAACAAACGCAAATAGTTATCATTTATATTGATTCATTGTTCAGCCTCCATTAATATCATCCGGACATTTTTGGAGGCTTTTCAATGCGCTTTTCTATTTTAAGCTTGCTCTTTGCTGGCTTACTTACTGGTTGTTCTTCTGTTCCATCAACCAACTCTCACCCTACCTCTGCGGAAGTCACTACTTTTTACGACTACCAACTTTACACCCCTTCTGGCGAGCACATCGCTCTAAGCGAGCTACCAAAAGAGCTGCAACAAGCAGATGTCATTCTTATTGGTGAATGGCACACACATGCTGGCGTTCATCGCTTTCAAACCGATATGCTCAAACAACTTTCATCTTATGACCGCCCACTCGCGTTATCAATGGAACAATTTACCCGCGACAAACAACCTGTTGTTGACGCTTACCTGCGTGGGGAAATCGGTGAACAGTACTTGATGAAACAAGCCAATGCTTGGCCCAATTATGAGAGCGACTATCGCCCTCTCGTTGAGTTTGCTAAGCAGAAAAATCTCCCGGTGATTGCAGCGAATGCACCAAAGGGCATTGTCCGATGTATTGGTCGTCAGGGGATAGACTACGTTAACAAGCTCGATGATGAGCAGCGAACGTTTATTGCAGAATCCATCAACACGGCCAGTAGTCCATACAAAGAGAAGTTTATGGCATCCATGCATCATGGGAAACCAGAACAAACCGAGAAACAGTTTGCAGCTCAAGTAACTTGGGATGAAACCATGGCAGAGTCTATTGTTAACTACCTAACCGCCAAACCAGGTGCTCAGGTTGTTCATGTCGCGGGCAAGTTTCATACCGAGCAAGGGTTAGGTACGGCTGCATCCATCTTAAGCCGCAATCCGAGCTTAAAAGTAGTTGTAATTAGCCCAACAGATAATGTGCTTGCCGATAATACTGACTATCAGTTAGAGGTTCTTGCACCACCAGTACGATATGTACAAGATGCTCACCGTATGGCGGCATATCAACACCTCACTAAGCGCAATAGCGACCTTCAATGTAAGTAGCTGGTCTCCAATTTAAGTTACTACCTTGTCGTTGCGTTGCATCATCACAGTGCTCCGAGTTCATAGAGTGACAACGGTCTGCTTCCTGCTGGTCTATTTTTTGCTAATGATCACGAATAGAAACCAGAAGCGGCAAAAGCAGACCTGTTTTTATCCAAATAGCTTCAGAAATAGACTTTGCCGCCGATAGTAATATAACTGCTTTTTACCGCACTCAGTGACCGAGTGTCGATGTTCCAAGGAGTATTCGATGAATCCAGTAGGAAGCACTTCTGTTAATAGCTATGCCAAACAATCTGTCGCCTCTAAGCAAACAAGTATTGCACAAGAGGAAGGCAACGCTTCGCCGCTAAAAGTCGAACACAATAAGGTGACACTGTCCACGGAGGGCAAAGCGCTCCTCGCCGCTCTGCAGCAAATCGAACACGACAGTAAGAGAGTAGAAGCAGAAGATAAATCTGTTGGTGAAAAAGTGGAGTCCTTTACACATGGCGCACTTGGCATGGATCACCCTGACAAAATCGAGGAAGAAGAAGACGGCTCATACTCTGCGGGTCAATACCTTTCTGCGGCCCTCACTGTCGGTGGCATCATATTAGCGTTGGTCTAATAATCGTTACGACAATAAATCCTATTTGAATAAATCACTAACTGCAGCCCATAATTTGATACGTCAAAGAACGATATGTCGTAAACGTAGGTTATATACTCCTCAATTCGACCGCTCTTATGACCTTAAAACGCATACTCGTTTATTGCTCCCTAAACTAGGTTTCTTGTGAAGGCACTGAATGGATAACTTTAGTCCATGCTTTCAACTCCTAAGCGTAATCCAAGCCCACGTTTGTGGGCTTTCTTCTTTCTAAATTCACAAACGTTAGAGGTTGATTCACTTTTTCTACAAACCCAAGCAAAGACGACAATTTAGTTAAACTTTTATTACCGACACAAAATCGTCATAAATCATTGTTTTAATGCCAGCGCTTTTAATAAACAAGGAAAATATAATGAAGCGCTTAGTATCTCCAATCGTTACCGCAGTGGCAGCATCAACCCTCTCTTTTAATGCACTCTCGGCCGAAATCAAAAACGTTATTTTGATGATCGGCGATGGCATGGGGCCTCAACAAGTTGGTCTACTAGAGACCTACGCCAAACACGCACCTAACTCGATTTACCAAGGCGAAACTACCGCTTTGTATAAACTCGCTCAAGAAGGTGTGATTGGATCATCACTGACTAATCCAGAAGACGCGATTGTCGTCGACTCTGCGTGCTCCGCAACGATGCTAGCAACAGGAATACCTACCGCTTCTGAAGTCATTGGCATTGATAGCCAAGGCAACCACGTTGAAACCATTTTGGAAAAAGCCAAAAGCAAAGGTAAGGCTACGGGTCTCGTCTCTGATACACGTATGACTCATGCAACGCCAGCCGCATTTGCCGCTCATCAACCACACCGTTCTCTAGAAAACAGTATTGCGGCGGACATGCTAGAAACTGGCGTTGACGTGATGATGTCTGGCGGACTTCGTCATTGGATTCCAAAGTCGACAAACGACAAGGGAGAGACATACGAGCAACTTGAAAAGCTCACTGAAGGTAATGTCTACCTAAAGTCGAAACGTAAAGATGAGCGCAACTTACTTACTGAGGCGCAAGACCAAGGTTACAACCTGGCTTTCAGCCGCGATATGCTCACACAAGCTAAAGGTGACAAATTACTTGGACTTTTTGCTTACTCGGGCATGAACGATGGTATTGCCTACAGTCAAAGCAAAAACGATCCAAAACGTACGCAGCCATCGCTGGAAGAAATGACCACCAAAGCAATCGACATCCTTTCAAAAGACAAAGACGGCTTTTTCTTAATGGTTGAAGGCGGTCAAATTGACTGGGCTGGCCACAGTAACGATGCGGGTACGATGCTGCATGAAATGATCAAGTTCGACGAAGCGGTAGACTCGGTTTATGAGTGGGCAAAAGGCCGTGATGACACACTGATCATTGTTACCGCTGACCACGAGACCGGTTCTTTCGGCTTTAGTTACTCATCAGCAAACTTGCCTAAACCGCAAAAACGCGATGGCGAAGCATTCAAAAATCAAGATTACGCGCCAAACTTCAACTTTGGTCAGTTCGAAATCCTCGATGGTTTATACAACCAGAAGAAAAGCTACTACGGTATGATCAGCGAATTCCAAGAGCTTGATAAGAAAGAGCAAACTCCAGAGAAGTTTGCAGAAATTGTGAATGCAAATAGTGATTTTTCGATTACACCAGAGCAAGCAGAACGCGTATTAGCAAGTAAACCAAATCCATACCGACTCGCAGGACACAAATACTTAAGCGAAGAGAGCGTTCCTACAATCAATGACTTTGATGCGTTCTTTCCTTACAACGACCGTGGCAACTTGCTAGCGCGTGAGCATGCAACAAAGCAAAACACAGTGTGGGGAACGGGTACTCATACGCATACCCCAGTCAACGTATTTGCTTGGGGACCGGCAGAAACTATCCTTCCGGTATCAAAAATCATGCACCACTCTCAGTTAGGTGAGTACTTAAAGCAACAAATCAAATAATCGGCTTGCACTTACTTCACGACTCGTGAAGTTCAAACGCTCTCATAAGGGAGCGTTTTTTTATGCATGAAAATAGTTGACGTTTTAAACAATAAACCTCAATAATTATAGGTCTTTGATTATATGAATGAAAAAAATGTGCGAAATATTTGCTAAGCAGCCCCAAGATAACTATCAGTTCATCACCCGCTCTATCCGTATTGATGGTCACGCAACGAGTGTAAAACTTGAAGCGAGCTTTTGGACGATTCTTGAGGAAATTGCTAACGCTCAAAACATGACTGTTCCTAAGTTTATTAGTACGGTCTATCAAGAAGCGCTCGAATACAATGGTGAAGTAAACAACTTTGCCTCCCTACTCCGCTGCGCCTGTCTCACTTACGCTCGCCAACCTAAAGAGACGATTCGTCAAGCACTGACACAACTAAACACTTAATAACAACCAACCGCTAACCAACCTACCAATAACCCTCTTAGGCTATGCAACAGAGTTGTAAGCCATTGAGCATGTTCTAATTTGTCGTACTAGAGTACTACCCAGACTCCTTTTGAACTCGCTAACCTATGCGGACTATCAAGGAGTACCCATGACAAAAATGATTCATACCATGATCCGAGTCAGCGATCTGGACTGTTCTCTACAATTTTACCGCGACGTACTTGAACTAGAAATCAAAGACCAATACATCTTTGATGGTTTTTCTCTGACCTATCTAGCCAACGAAGAAACTGGCTTTGAATTAGAGTTGACACACAATCACGATCAAACTGAGCCTTATACTCACGGCTCAGGCTACGGTCACCTTGCAGTCAGCGTAGAGGACATCGAACAAACTCACAAACGCATTAAATCTCTCGGTATTGAAGCGGGTGACATCAAAGCCTTTGATCACCAACAAAAGCATTTGGCAACGTTCTTTTTTGTGACTGATCCTGATGGTTACAAAATTGAGTTCTTACAACGCCAAGGGCGTTACCTATAACAAAAAGAGTAAACATCATGATTCACTTGACTGCTACCTTTCACGCACAACCGGGAAAAGAACAGGAACTGAAAGTAGTGCTCACCCGAGCACTTGAACCCACTCGCAATGAAGAAGGTTGTGTTCGTTATCAGTTATTCCAAGATAAAGACAATGCGTGCCACTTCGTTTTTCAAGAGCAATTTAAAGACCAACAAGCGTTCGATCTTCATGGTAAAACAGAACACTTTTCTCTTTTGATTAGCCAAATCGACAACTTGTTAGAATGCGAACCGAAATTGGCGTTCTTTAACGAACTGTAAAAACACCGCTTAATGCAAATAAAAAGGCACTCTTTACTAGAGTGCCTTTTCGTACTGTTGTGGCTGTGATTACGCGTCTTGCTTCTCTACCATGTGCAAATGCACATCTTGTTGTGGGAAAGGAATCGAAATGCCTTCTCGGTCAAAGCGCAGTTTCACTTCTTTTGTCACATCCCAATACACGTCCCAATAATCATCAGTTTTTACCCAAGGACGAACAATAAAGTCTACAGATGATGTGTTTAACGTATGCACTTTGATCATCGGCTCTGGTGTACGAAGTACTGCAGGGTGAGAAGTAATGATATCAGACAGCACTGACTCGGCTTTCAGCAAGTCATCCGCATAACCAATGCCAAACACCATATCCACACGGCGAATGCGCTCGTGTGTGACGTTCTTAATCACATCCCCCCAAATTTTACTGTTAGGTACAATAATAATTTGGTTATCAAACGTACGGATTGTGGTGTTCACCAAACTCATATGGCTTACCTTACCATCCACACCACCAGCATACACAAAGTCACCAACATCAAATGGGCGATAAATAAGCAACATCATACCCGCCGCGAAGTTGGACAAGGTGTCTTGTAAGGCGAAGCCGATAATCACACCAGCAATACCAAAACCGGTTAGGATTGGTGCTAGGTTCAATCCGAGCTGAGATAGGCCCACCATGATACCAATCACCCACACGAATTTGCCGGACATTGAGATAAAGAAGTCCTGCATCAAGTGTGAGAGTTTTAAGTTTTTCGATGAAACCGCCTTGCTGACCACTTTGCGCGTTAACTTCGCAAGCCCACGAGCTATCAATAAAATCAGCGCAAATACAAACAACTGGAAAATGTGCTGTGGCGCATTTTCGGCAAACCAGTCTAGTGCCGAGTTGGACCAATGGCTCAGTATTGACCACACTACTTTAGTATTCAGTAAATCGTGGGTGATATTCCCTGTCACTTCGAAAATTTGGCGTTTATATTCGGACGTTTCTAAACCGACTTTATCGCCAATCGAAATTAAATTGCGTAGGCTTTCCGTCGCAATATTCAGTCTTTGCTTAGTAATAAGCTGACTTAGCTGCAGTGACGCTTTTTCCGATTCAGGGCTTGACGAAAGTTGAGAGCCGATGATCTCACTTTGCTGACTCAAGTACTCAATTGAGGCAGACAGCAAACGCATGCGTTTATCAACTTTATCCTTTAGTTCCGCTTCTGCGCGCTCATTTTGAGCCCCTAACTCTTTCAGCCAAGCAAGGTTTTGCCAACTTGAATCGAAGCTGACATCGAGGTAATGCTGTAACTCTCGGTAATCATTAACAAGAGCAAGTTTCTCTTCATCCTTGGCTTTATTTAAATCTTCAACGACTTTCTTTATTTTTTCCGACAGATAGTTCGTGGCGTCCTCGGAGTATTTTTCCTGCTTTTTAACCAAGGAGATCAATTTGTCACGAGGGATAGTTTCACGTTCAATCGCTGATGCTAACTGACTTCTTAACTCTTCATTTTTTTGGAACAGCTGTAGTTGAAGCGCGTCGCGCTCATCACCACTCGCTTGCGAGAGACCTTGGGATAAATCCACAATTTCTCGATTCAAGTTATCAATAGAAGTTTCGGCAGCAGAGGGCTCTGGCGTATCCTGAATATCTTTCGCATTGATGACCATCGGGGCCATCATACCGAGGATGAGCGCGAATAATACCACCCAAGATGTCAGGCGTATTTTCTGGGGGAAATGAAACGTCATGTTTACCTCTTAGGGAACAGTTCTGATCAAAACGACCAAGAATAGAAGTGTAAAGCCTTGAAATTATATACCTAAGTTTACAACACTAAATAATAAACTGAGCAGCATTTCGTTAGTTGGGCGTCAAAGTTGAGAAACCCAATAACAAACAAGCCTTTCATTATTAGATGAAAGGCTTGTTTACATTTAACTACGGGCGATTGGGGTGATTCAGAATATGGTCTTCCCAATCCACCACATCAATCTCGTATACCACTTTATTGCGGACACTTTCGCCCGCCGCGTGCATCGCAGATTTCGAGCCCGTAATCAACGGATGCCATTCTGGTAAAGGCTGCTTTTCAGCCAACAGGCGGTAAGCGCACGTATGCGGCAGCCAAGTAAAATCGTCGATGTCTTCGCGCGTCAGCTTGGTGCACTCTTCACCCGAAGTAAAACGATTTGGGTAATCCTTACAAGAACACGTTTTGCTATTTAGCCAGCTACAGGCCACATTGGTGTAATAGATTTCATCGGTATCTTCGTCCATTAGCTTATGCAGGCAACATTTACCACAACCATCACAGAGAGATTCCCATTCCTCTTCTGTCATCTGCTCTAACGATTTACTTTGCCAAAATGGAGTGCTCATACTTCAGGTCTCACCAAGGGAATTTAGGGGGCGATTTATACCCCTCTCGACGCAAAAGTTCAAGTTTTGAGAAGATCTCGAATCATTCACACATAACAGTAGAGATATTCAACTACTTTCGCTTTACTGTTCTATCCTTAAACGAGTTTCCATTACTCAATTGATCAAGAAGGCATTAAGGAGTTTTCATGGGTATTATTTCTTGGATTATTTTGGGCTTAATCGCCGGTGCACTCGCAAAATGGCTCATGCCAGGAAAAGATGGGGGTGGCTGGATTGCAACAATGCTACTCGGTATTGCCGGTGCCTTTGTCGGCGGCTTTCTTGGCGGTATTCTGGGTTTCGGCGGGGCAACTGGCGTAAATATCGGTAGCATCATCACCGCAACGCTAGGCGCATTTATTCTGCTGTTTGTTTACAACCGCTTCTTGAGATGATCACAACGGTTTAAAAGCCAAAAGGAGCACTCTATTGAGTGCTCCTTTTTATTTTTTCTTAGGCGACTCTTCCAATCCACGTCAAAATGACCATAATTGCCCCTCAATTTTTAAGAGGTTTACATTATGGATTGTCGATTAGGATGCGGAGCTTGCTGTATTGCGCCAAGTATCTCTTCACCGATACCTGGAATGCCCAAGGGCAAACCAGCAGGTGTTCGTTGCGTACAACTCAACGATGATAATTTGTGTAAGCTGTTTGGTAAGCCTGAGCGCCCCAACGTTTGTCACGATTTTAAACCGTGTCCGGTTGTGTGTGGCAAAACCAACCAAGAAGCGCTCGACAACATCACTGAGCTAGAGCAACTTACTTAATCTATTCAGAGCCCCCGTTTAGTCGTTACCAAGCTCTCGTAAGTACAAGTAGATGGTATCGCGCGAGATGCCAAGATGGTTTGCAACCATTAAAACAGCATCTTTGTATTTAAAAATGCCTAAGCCGTGCAGTCGCGTCACCAGTTCACGGTTACGTTTAGAAGGCGCAATGGCTTCATTTTCCCACACTTCTGTTTGTACGGTTTCTATCGTGCTGATGATGGTTTCATCGATATTACGCGCAAACGTTTCTGGTGAGCGAGCACCACCAACACAACACTCGGTGTGTTGCTGAGGCAGCATTGCCTTTAAAAATGCCTGCATCGGTGCATCCATATCCACGTTGATACACAGCAAACCAATCGGTTTGTTTTTTGGATTTCTGACAATTGTCGTAATGGAGTGCAAGGTCTTTCCGTTCGACGTTTTCGTCAGGTACGAATCAGAAACGTCCTTGCCCTCTCTTAACTTCATTCTCGCTAAGTTGGTAATTGGGGCACCTTCACTGCGTTCCGTCACGTGCCCATTTGCGATTTTGATGATTTCCGGCGCTTCGGCATCTAAGCTGTGGAGAACCACTTCAGTGTGTTCACCATACATACGTGCAATGCCATCCACGACGTTTTTCATAGAGTTCAAAATATCGAGATCACTCTTGGTGAGTTTCTTTAGTAGCAATGTTACTTCCCTTAGCAAAAACTGGAGGTTAGGCCGACATAATATCGATAATAGATTTGTCAGTATACGGCATACCGAAACGAACCATTGAGCCAACATTTCTTATCGTTTGCTCAACTTCTTCGCCTACTATACCTTGATTCTTAACACTGTGGTTACCCATCGCCATCAAATATGAGCGCACCGCCGTTGTCGATGAAGTACACACTTTCATCGCACAAGAGGACTTCGCACCATCGCACACCATACCTGAACTGTCGCTGATGACGTTTTGAATGGCGTAGCATGATTGCTCGAATGTACCACCAGCTAAATACACCAGCGCCATAGATGCCGCCGCACTGGTAACAGTGTTGCCACAAAATGCGGATAACGGTGGGTAATAAGATTTGATGTAAATAGCCCCTAAATGACTCATGATCAACGCGCGAGCCAGCTGTTCTTCGTCGTTTTGAAATGCTTCTGCGGCAACTACAACTGGCATTGTAGCGGCAATACCTTGGTTCCCACTGCCGAAATTGCTCATGGCTGGCAACGTCGCCCCTCCCATGCGAGCATCAGACGCCGCGGATGTCATCATCTGTATGCGACTCATTAAGTCATTACCCAATAAGCCTTGCTCGATGTTGCCTTTTAGCGTGCGTCCAATTTCTAGGCCGTAACCTCGGTCGATACCCTCTTGAGCCAGCAAGGTATTGAGCTCTGCAGCTTGGAGAATGAATTTGATCTCTTCAAAAGGCGCTTGAGTGGCAAACTCATAGATTTGTTTGATCGAAATATCTACACCTTCACAAACGGAAGCGGTCGCAACGCGTTGCTGTGATGGGGCATCAAAAATCACGTCGTCATTACGCATGATCTGAAGAATGTTGGTGTGACCGCCACTGATCGTGACCGAAACAACATCGTCACCAGAAGTGAGCGTTACGCTGCAATAAATGAATTCTTGCGTATCCATGCGCGCTACAGTTACCCGCTCTTCATCTATCAATTGTTGCGCAGCAGCGACATCCTGCTCATTAATCCGAGCCAACACTTCCAGTTCTGCTGTTGGGTCACCGGCTAATGCACCAACTGAGGCGGCAATTTTGAGGCCTATCTTGCCCGTTCCGGGTACGAAAACACCCATCGAGTTTTTAAATAGGTTGTCTGAAACACGCACCTCTATCGCATCAATATCGGATGTGCCCAACTCTTTTCTAGCAACTGCTGCCGCGTACGCAGCAGCAATGGGTTCTGTACATCCTAATGCAGGTTTCACAACTTGCTTAATGATTTGGATATATTGTGTCCATTGCTGGTTCATGCTCTGTTCTCCGTATTACTTTTTATGAGCAATCGCTTCGACTTCAATTAACACGCCAAGAGGCAAATCTTTCACTGCGAAGCAACTGCGTGCCGGACAATCTTGTTGGAAAAACTCTGCGTAGACCTTGTTAAACTCGGCAAAGTCATTAATATTCGATAGGTAACACGTTGTTTTTAAAACAGTATCGATACTGCCACCACCAGCCTCTAAAACGTGCTTCAAGTTAGTAAGAGATTGATGACTTTGTGCACTGATGCCGCCTTCAACTACTTTTCCTGTTGCCTTATCAACGGGTAATTGGCCAGAAGTAAAAATCAAATCGCCATAGCTAGTGCCATGTGAATAAGGTCCGATAGCAGCAGGCGCGTGTTCAGATGAAATCAATTTTTTCATTTTTAAATCCTCACATAAATTTTATTTTTTATTAATAATTTTCTAATTTAACTCCCGTATTAGCGTTATTTTTTCAATTAAATATGAATAAAACAACTAGATCAGATCACAAAACTCGTTAAAAACTCCAATTTATTTGAACTTCCTCGCCAAGATCTCAAATTTATCTGAATTTTCCACAAAAAAATTGGTGATATATGTTTTCTCAATTAAATTTGAGAAAAATTCATACTAACAAGAGAAACAATAAAATGAGCGTGACAGCACCTACACAAACCTTACCTATCGGTAAAGAGCCACCGCACGTAAAAGCAGGCATGGCCCTAGACGAGTGGAAAGCCGCGACCAAGTTTGATAGCACAGACTGGGGATGGGTGATCATGAGTATCGGCATGGCAATCGGTGCCGGTATTGTCTTTTTACCAGTAAAAGTAGGCGTATTGGGCCTTTGGGTATTCTTGGCCTCTGCCGTGATCGGCTACCCAGCGATGTACTTGTTCCAACGCCTTTTCATCAACACTCTCTCAAGTTCACCAAAGTGCCAAGATTACGCTGGCGTCATTTCTGGTTACCTTGGTAAAAAATGGGGGGCGTTATTAGGTGTGCTCTACTTCATCATGTTGGTGATTTGGGTCTTTGTTTACTCAACAGCCATCAACAATGACTCGGCATCTTTCTTACATAGCTTTGGCATCACGGAAGGCTTATTGTCTGAAAACCCGCTATATGGTCTGGCTTTGGTGTGCGCGCTGGTCGCTATTGCATCTCGTGGTGAAAAGATTTTGTTTAAGGTCAGTACTGGTCTTGTACTGATTAAACTTTGTACCGTTGCATTACTTGGCGTCATGATGATCGAAAAATGGGATGTAGCGAATGTCGGTGCAATTCCAGAAACAGGCGCTGGTTTGAAAGATGCAATTGAGCTACTGCCGTTTACTCTAACGTCTATTCTCTTCATTCAAAGCTTGAGCCCAATGGTGATCTCGTACCGATCAAAAGAAAAATCGATTGAGGTTGCTCGCTTTAAAGCCATGCGCGCAATGAAAATTGCTTTCGGTATCTTGTTTGTGACCGTCTTCTTCTACGCGATTTCCTTTACGCTTGCGATGTCACATGAACAAGCGGTTAAAGCAGCAGAAGAGAACATCTCTGCTCTTGCGATGGTTGCGCAAGGCATGGACGGCACGACGCTAAAACTAATGAGTTTGATGCTGAATATTTTCTCAGTAATGACTGCGTTTTTTGGCGTGTACTTGGGTTTCCGCGATTCTTGCCAAGGTCTAGCGATGCTGGCTCTAAAAAAGGTCATGCCTGAAGAGAAGATCAATAAAGACTTGGTCACCAAAGGAATCATTCTCTTTGCGATTCTCATGGCGTGGGGTGCAATTGTATTGAATCTACCAGTTCTGAGCTTCACATCAGTATGTAGCCCTATCTTTGGTTTGATTGGCTGTTTGATTCCAGCTTACCTTGTCTATCAAGTGCCTTCTTTACACAAATACAAAGGCGCGTCGCTTTACTTGATTATTGCGACTGGTATTTTGCTGTGCGTATCACCTTTCGTCGCATTTAGCTAAAACCTACTTTGCCTTGGCTGTTACTCAGGTAGTGATGGCCAAGGCAACTTTAAGATTCAACCTCCCTTCTCCCTACTTTTATCTCATCCTTGAGAACTCTTGCCACATACCGTCCTATTTGCAGTTTTTGCGCGATCACCCTCACACTTTATTGACAATTCTCGACTATGTTCAGCGGGTCATTTAAGCAGAAATTAGGAAATAACATGAACAAGTATTTGGCAGAGGCTTTTGGTACGTTCTGGCTAGTATTGGGCGGCTGCGGTAGCGCAGTGTTGGCTGCAGGTTTCCCAGACGTGGGTATTGGTCTGCTGGGCGTTGCTCTGGCCTTTGGTTTAACCGTTTTAACCATGGCATTTGCAATCGGTCATATTTCAGGTTGTCACTTGAACCCGGCAGTGACGGTTGGTCTTTGGGCTGGCGGTCGTTTTGAGACAAAAGACGTTGCGCCTTACATCATCGCACAAGTGCTCGGCGGGCTGATCGCTGGTGGCATTCTTTATGTCATCGCGACAGGACAAGCTGGATTCGATGTTGTGGGTTCTGGTTTTGCCGCCAATGGTTATGGTGAACACTCGCCGGGTCAGTACTCCATGCTCGCTGCGCTAGTTTCTGAAGTTATAATGACGATGATGTTCCTTATCGTAATCATGGGGGCGACAGATAAACGTGCACCTCAAGGTTTTGCACCTATTGCGATTGGTTTGTGTCTGACTCTTATTCACCTGATAAGCATTCCTGTCACAAATACCTCAGTAAACCCGGCTCGTAGTACAGCAGTCGCAATGTATGTTGGTGACTGGGCAGTTTCTCAATTATGGCTGTTCTGGGTTGCGCCTATTTTGGGTGGTGTACTTGGTGCAGTTATCTACAAAAATCTTCTTGGTAAAGAATCGAACGATTAATCGTTCCCAACTCACAAGATCAAAAAAGCCGCTGAATTCAGCGGCTTTTGTCTTTTACCTAATCCCCTAACTGCGAATAAGGATAAATAGGATATGGTGCGACTAGTGCACCACCTGTATATATTGCAGCAGGCAGCATCCCAGAGAAACTATAAGCTTGAAACAAGTGGTTATACATTGTCCCTCCTTCTAACCAAAATCCAGTTATCTGGTCATATCCATGGAAGCCAAACAATCTCGAAACATCAGAGTTAAAGTAATCATGAACTTTAGATACTTTGTTAACGAAACGTCCTATGAGCCCATTCTCATTGTAAAGATGTGCGCCAGAAGCCTCTCGCGCCATACCTCCTTCCGTGAACAAAGTTTGCGTCGGTTTCTCGTTCCACATAGGCTTGCTACCACGAGTACCGTCAGTCAATAGCTCACCATCAACATTGTTCTTACAGACTGAGCCTGAGTTAGCAACTTCACAAGACCTAATCTTATAGCGATCTGTAACATTTTTCATGTACTCAAAGCTAAGCACAACAACTTGTGATAATGCGGCAAATTTTGCACCTTTTTCACATGAACCACCCGCGATCTCACCTGTAGCACAACCACCAGCAGCTGCGACACTTACTTTCGTGGCTGCATGTGCAAATCCTCTCGTTGGCTTAAAGCTATTGTAACCTCCGATAGCGCCTGTAATTGCACCAATCGCAGCCCCTTTGCCAACTCCGTTCCAGCTTTCACTAATGATCCCACCGGTTACAGCCCCACCAGTGGCGCCACCAAGTGCACCGGCAGCAATGGCATTAGTAAGAGATCCTGCAGAGAAGAAACTTGCACCAGCATCGGCTAGCAACACACTGTACGTACCACCACTGGCGACAGTGACGACGATCCCCACAACGATACCGACGATTTCTCTCGAGTAACGAGAGGTGAACTCTCGTACGTCGTTCCATTGACGTTTAAGTTCTTTTTTAATTCTCTTAAAGAAATGGCCAGAAGGATCGTTGTATTTAAGAGGATTATTGAGAACGTAACTGTATCGATTGAATGATTGACTATTATCAGGAGCTTGTATGTAAACGTCAGCGCTGATAAATCGTGCTAATGTTGCATCATATAAACGACCGTTCATATGGATTAAGTCAACTTCATTAAGCATCTCATGCCCTGTAAATGCACGATTCAACAATACAGGTTGAGGCAACAACACATTGTCAACTTTCCAAGTAAACGCTCTCTCTTTGCCCCAAGGGTCATATAGCTTACGGTCAACAATATTCCCCCACATATCACTTACCATATCAACCGATTTAAGCGCATCTGTATGGCTATAACGAATTTGGCGATCTACAGATGCATAGCTTCCTTGTCCATCAGTCTTCAATGAGTTCACATTTATAGCGACCAGACCATTCCCAGCATAAATGTACTGAGTTTGTTGAATGTCCCCGGATGCTAGCTCTTTTAACTCGTAGGACTTACCGAGGTACCAAGTTCTGCTTCCATCGCTACTACGCTTGCTGACTCGCTGATTCGACTCATCATATTTAAAGTCAACCCAGCCTTGTTCTTGCTGAATACGTGAAGGCTTGTTGAAGCCTGTCCACTCAATTGTTCTCCCTCCGCCAGATAGCATATTTCCGTTTTCATCGTAGCGATATGTATTATCCCCAGCTTGAGTTACCGCATGCTTGTGTAACGGATCTGCGTAGATATAATGACCAACGTCAGACTTATATTTGATATTGCCATTCGCAGCATAAGACATGGAATACTTTTTGTTAAATAACGGATTCTCAGCATGTGCTGCACCAATACCAGACAAATGGTAGTCTGTTAGTCGGTCTTGATCGTCGTAGTAGAAATTTTCTTGTATATCATTAACAAGATCTCGGCGACTCTGCACATTATCCATTCTGTCGTAGGTGTAATGAACGCCACGCAGCAGCTTGGAACCTTGCCTAGTGTATATATTGAGTAGTTGACCATTACTCTCATGATAATCGAAACTATTAACTAAGCCATTTCCTAAAACCTCTGATGTAATTCGACCTTCGGCGTCCATATCGTTGAGCTTCCAGTACGAAATCCGTCCAGCAGCTGGGTTATCATCTTTGAGGGAACGTAGTGCATCTGACTCATTTTCAGATTCCACAGCTAGGTTATTGTACTTCTGTGAAACAAGCTTGACTTGCTTAACTAATTTTACTAGTTGTTCTGCAGCTAAAAGATAGCTATTTACACGTAATTCCGTTGTATCTTGCACATATTCAAGCCTATCTACTTCTTTTGAGAGTGAATTGAGTTCATCAAACATTTGACGCATTCTTTGATCATATAGCGGATCGTCCCTTTCCAAATCAAATGTCGCTAAACTTATACTTCCGCCATCAGAATAGTTGCCGTAGTACGCAGTTTGGTTTTGATTGATCAACCCTGCTTCAAAAGCAGCCCATTCATCAAGGCTTACCTCTCTTAATAAGTTACCTTCAATCTTAAGATGGAAGTTAGGTTGCTGAACTACAGGTATCAAACCATTTCCAGAGACCACCACTGTCCTTGGGGAAACTTTGAAATAACGCTCGCCATATTCATTTGTGTACATATGCAATGGTCTAGTATGTAGCTCCGCCCTCATTTGGCGCGCAAATGCCTCATTTTCAGCCACTCCGTCAAATGAGATAAGCTGATCTTTAAGCTTCTGATACTCTTCCTTGCGTCGCTTGTAGAAGAATTGCTGCTCTTGTAAATCTTTTACTTTAACTAAATAATCTTTCGCTTTATTTAGGGCTTCATTGATTAGAGGCTCAATCACGTTGCGATATTCAGCTGCAGTGTAATTAACTTGAGCTTGAGAAATATCTCCCCAGACTTCCGTATTAATACCCGTTAAAGCATCTCGGGTGTAGTTTAGAGTAAACTTGTTAGGTCTATGTTCTCGAATTAGTTGCCCGTTAGAGTCATACTCTAAATCTCGTGCGAATGTGTGCTCTGGAGTAATCGTCTCTTCGCGTCTCAGTAAACCCAGACCGTTGTAGAAGTAGTTCTTAACCAGTTCTCCATCTACAGTTGCTTTTAGTAGCCCTCCTAACCAGACGCGTCCATCCACTTTGTCGTAAAACCATGCCTTTGTGGTGATGTGTGTTACTTCTTTCTCACTTTGCTTAACTTTGGATTCTACTTTCTCAGCGACTTTGCGACCTAAGTTGTCGTAAGCAAAATGAGTACTTTGACCTTTAGCATCAGTTTGATTAACGAGTTGACCAAAACCGTCATATTCATAAGTCCACAAACCTAGATCTGGATCATCTACTAAAGATTTATTGCCTTGAATATTGTACTCGGTACGAACTGTTTCTCCTTCTGACGCAATAGCAGATTTCAACATTCCATTGGCATAGAAGTCGTAGATAACTTTGCCACCATTCGGCTCCTGTTTCTCAATCTCCCAACCTAATACGTTGGTAAAAGTTTTAGAAACTCGACCTTTGGCGTCCGTTTTGGTTACTGTGAAAGGACCGTAAGAATAAGAAATCCAGCTGTCTTCTTTACCTGCAGGACCAGGTTCTTTTATCGAAATGACTCTTCCTAATTTGTCGTACTGAGTGACAATATACTGAGGAATATCACCTTGGTAATAAGGTTTTGAAGCAGAGACTAAATTGCCAAATGCATCATAGCCAGAATCAACGAAAACCCACTTACCGTTTACCGATAAAGAGGCTCTTCTCACTTCTCTTTCTAAAAAGTCAAAAAAGCTGATCTTCTTGCCTGAGTTTTTCGATTGATTGATAACACAGTAACTCGCATTGTTAACATTGAATAAGCAACGACTGTCTCCCGCAGGAAAGCGACTGATCTCAGATTTTACAGAAGTGTTTACAACAGACACCTCGGCTTCTCTACCAAAACCATCGAGTTTTGTCGAAGTAGAAAGACCATTTTCATCAACTTTTACAATTAGCCCTGACAATAGATCAACAGTTTGAGACGAGACGTGTCCAGCAGGGTTTGTCACCTCGGTTACAACACTATTCCCTACGTAGGAATGTTTAAAGGAAGTAGAGCGAGTTTCTAATCTCCCCCCGTTAGTCGCAGTAACGCTTTCTTTAGTAACAATACCGTTTTCATCTCGCTCTTTGATGGTAACCATGGAATATGGCGTATTTGGTAGCGTCGTGTGCTCACGCAACAAACCGGTTTCATTGTCATATTTGAAAGTAGCCTCTTGAGAGATCCTGCTACCATCGCTGTGAATGTAAGTTGTTTTAGTCGAATCGAGCAACCCGATTAACCAAGAATCTACCTTATTTACATACGCGTTTTGGGTAATTTCAACAAACGTGTCACTATAACCGGTGACCGGATTAAGTCCGGTTGTTGTCGTTGTAATTTTACCAACATTCAGAAATGTATCGACATCACTCTGCTCTACGGTAACTGTACTAAGAAGTTCACCACTTTCAGAGTATTGGTAGTCCTTTCGTTCTGAGGTATAAAATGCAAAGGTGTTACCGACTGTTGGAGTTTCAACCCATTCGACGATTTCATCGTATTCTGTAGCTGTGATCGCCTTCACGAATCGAGCTTGACCAGATAATGCAGATAGCTCGCGATTCAAATCATCCGATACTGGCGTCATGAACCACACTGGTATTTGATCTTCTAGTACCGTTGTTCGCTCCTCAACCAAAGAAAACTCTGTGGCAGGAATCATGATTGGCATCAGTGTTGAACCGCCAACAGGAACAAATTTGTCAGCGCTTGCTGCGTATTTTTGATCTTTGTATTCGATAAGCTTATAACCCTTTAAATGCTTATCTGCTGCAGAAGACAGCTGTTGGGAACTTTTAACGATTTGCGTAGCACTGAACTCTTTTTTTAGCGTCTTAAATTCAAATTCAGATTTGGAACTTTTACTAAGCTCTCTAAAGTTCCAAAAGTCATCCGATCTACAATCACCGCAACCATTTAACCACTTTTGTCCATTCGCAAAATAGTCGGTTTGCTTTTTCAATGTGCCTGAGTAAGGAAATTCTGTATTAAATTGAAACTCTTGGTTGAGAGTGTTTTTTTCATTAACAAAGCTTCGCTGTCGAATCCATTCGAAACCATTGTGTTTTAGACCATCTTTAGAGCGCTTTGCAGGACCATATTGGAATAAGTAGTTATTTTTTCCATGTCCGTTGTCGGTCTCAAGACGATAAGCTACAGGGAAAGAGCCTGGTAAGTTAAAAAGACCAGAATCATCAGACTTAAAAGAGTCAGAAGGCGTGTGATTACCGTATGGGCCAAACCATACTGAAGAAATATGTCCTAGACCATTTGTCACTTTTTCAAGCAATAATGGAGAATGGTTGCTCTGAGCAGTGGTTTGACATTCTAGACGGTTAGATCTCTTCTTACAGAGCTCAAACTTACCATCTTGGTTCAAATCAAGGAATGAGTTAAAACCAGTCCCCCAATTATCAACATCAAATTCATATTGGTACTTATAAGCGTTGACACATTGGACCTTGTTACCGACGCCACGGCAGAAATCTATAACACCATCCTGATCCAAATCGAGCCACCAACGTTTATCTACGCTCCCGAGCTCCCCTGTCCAATCATCACTTTTAACAAACTCTATATCGTCTTCGAATTTATGCAACGAACCAAGAGAGCCAAGAGAGCCAAGAGAACAAGTTAGATTAACTGTTTTGCTAGCATCGTTATCCGTCATGCGACAAAAGTCGATGGCATTATCGCCATTCACATCCACCCACCAACGGGAATCTTGCTGACCTACAGAACTAATTGGAAAACTAATATTTTTTTGAACTAGATATTTACCCGAAAAAGACGTGCACTTAATCGTTTGCCCTTCGACAGAACAAAGTTCACTACCACCATCGCCATTTATATCGGTCCAATAAGTGTCTTTAATTGGCCCCCATTCTATGCCACGAACGTGTACTGAATCAGACCACTCGCCATCTTCTTTGGGTTCACTGCATAAAAGTTCATCACCTATACGACGACAGTACTCTGGTACGCCATTACCATCCATGTCCCTCCACCAACGGAAGTCCTTCATCCCGGAGTTCAACACAATCCAAGAAAGTTGTGTCGTTGTATTATTTGAATGAAAAGCATCACAAAGTAATTTGCCATCATCTATACGACAAAACTCTGTTTTACTATCACCATTTATATCTAACCACCAATGGCTATGAGCGTCTCCCCACTGACTTATATTGTAGGTGCGAGCGACACTAGATTGAGACACATCCATGTGGCAAGTAAATCCATGGGCATCAGTCTTACAGAAGTCACCTACGCTATTCCCATCAATATCAACCCACCAACTTCTATTAGCATTTCCCCAATCACTAGGGATAGTGTTTTTCCCCCAGTGACCTAAGTCAATATTAGCGATTTTCTCATCAAAGAATATCTGGCCTTTCATTGGGCTTTTATGTTCCTTCCAATCAAATTGAGTGGCAGGTAAACAATCATCCTTCGCATCGCAATATGTAATACTATCAATAAAGGAGGCACCAAGACCTTCGATTACCTCCTTATAACCTAGTCGGTAATAATTTTTTATTTTATTGTTTATACTTATATCAATTCTTGTCAGCTTTGATTCATACCTATGGACATTTCCGTCTATCTTATAATGTTTTGTAGGAACACCACTATTGATAGGAAGATAATTAAAGACAACACTGAAAGAATCGTAATGTATCGATGATATCTGGCCTAAATTATCATAGTTATAATAGATACTCTCTGAACTTGGGTTGCTTTTATAGGAGCTCAACAACCAACTCTTCGAAAGGTTATTATAATGATATTCTTCAACAGCACCGCTTTTATCATGCTTAATGAAGTAACTTGATGCTGCATTTGAATCACCATTCAGAATAATTTTTGACTGGTTATCTACATGTAAACGGTATTCAGAGCCATCTTTGCCAGTTACACCTTTTTCACCAATTAAACGCGTGCCATTTAAGCAAAAATTATCAGTTAAACTATAAGTCACTGAGCTTACTTGCCCTTCAATCGCTTGATGGTCACCACACCTTTTTATGGCAGACAGGCCGCTAAACGAGAAGCCGCCCCCTAGTTCAGACCTTACGGGCCCAGAGCTTGAGTAGCTTAGCGCTAGATTAGGAGCTATACCCCCTTTCCCTGCTGGTAGTGTTATCGGTATTTGATAATATGCGACACCCTTGTCGATCGATAGCTCTCCGGGCAAAGTACCGATCGTTTGTGCTATTGCAGGAATAGACAACCCCGCAAAGATTACACCTAGCCAATTTTTCATTTAACTGCCTTTCAATTAGATAGTTCTGATATTTGATTTTCTAAATTAGTAATTCTTTTATTTATATTTTCGGACTGTTCTTCTGAATCACCTTCCAAAATCCGACTCTTTAACAATTCAGTTCTCAGCATTTTTATAGAGTTATCATACTTTGAAAAACTAGTTACATTCAAAGTATCCATCTTCTTATTTTCCTTTAGATTTTCATCATTATTCTTATATGAGAAGTTGAGCCTAAAAACGTAGCCAACAGTCGCAATAATTATGACCAACAAAAATGCACACAAGGATAACTTGGTTTTAACAGGCATGTATATGACACTAAATTGACAAAACCAGGCAATATAATAAAAAAAACCAAACTTCATATATCAAAAACAAAAATGCGTGATAGACATCACAAACAAATTAATATCTTAATATTTAAGTTTATTAATAATATTCAATGAATATTATAGCTAAAATCTAATATCAACATGGCTAGAAAGATGAAAAAAAAACTAATTGGCATACTCACTATTCTATTATCGTTTAGCTCACTTGCTGAAACTAATGCTGGCTCAGGGCAGAAGTGGTATGGACCATTCACGATTGATAAGGTAGCTCGTTACTGGGATGGTGGACACAAGATGTCAGTTCATGTTAATGAAACACCAGAGACTCCCTGTGAAGTGTCGAATAGCGAGAAGAAGTTTACTTATCTACCAGATAGCCAACCGACCTCTATGGACTTATTCTCAGCTGTAGCAACTGCTCAAGCTCAAAACAAAAAGGTTATGCTTCTTATTGATAAAAGTTGTCATAATGTTTTGGGACTGAACGTTCATGGTGTAGAAATACTAAGCAACTAACTTACCCCAAACTCCCAAAATCAAAAAAGCCGCTGAATTCAGCGGCTTTTTATTAAATTCTGTGTCGACCTAACAGCGAGTGTGACAACGTCGTGCCATCAACAAGCTCAAGTTCTCCACCGACAGGCACACCATGCGCGATGCGGCTGGCATCAACTTGGTGTTCTTTACATAGCTCTGCGATGTAATGTGCAGTGGCTTCGCCTTCAACCGTCGGGTTTGTTGCCAAAATCACTTCGGCTATATCACCGCGACGTAAGCGGTAATCCAGCACATCCAGTCCAATATCACTTGGACCAATACCGTCTAGTGGTGACAAATGTCCCATAAGAACAAAGTATCGACCAGAATACTGGCCCGTTGCTTCGACTGCAGCAATGTCTGCCGGGCTTTCTACCACACAAATTTGACCATTTTCTTGGCGTTTTGGGTTAGTACAAATATGACAGACTTCTTCTTCGGTGAAGGTTCGACACTCAGTACAATGACCGATTTCTGTCATTGCCTGGCTAAGCGCATCTGCAAGTTGCAAACCGCCTTTTCTATCGCGCTGTAACAAATGAAAGGCCATACGCTGCGCCGACTTGGGGCCAACCCCAGGTAGACAACGTAAGGCCTCCATCAATTGCTCCAGCATATGACTGGTACGCATTAAAAGTCCGCTTAATTAAATATCAGCAGATTAGAATGGCATTTTCATACCTGGTGGTAGTTGCATACCGCCAGTTACAGAAGCCATTTTCTCTTTTTGAGTTTCTTCAACACGACGGGCCGCATCGTTAAACGCCGCAGCGATCAAATCTTCAAGCATTTCTTTGTCGTCTTCCATCAAACTTTCATCGATGTCAACACGACGTACGCTGTGACTACCAGTGATAGTAACTTTTACTAGGCCAGCACCAGACTCGCCAGTTACTTCCATATTCGCGATTTCTTCTTGAAGCTTTTGCATGCGATCTTGCATTTGCTGGGCTTGCTTCATTAGGTTGCCCATACCGCCTTTACCAAACATGTTTATCTCTCTGGTTTAATGAGGTGTTGCATCAATTAATGGGGTTATAACCTTAGGTTTTCAACCCCATTCCATTCGATTATTAGATAGGGCGCACACTATCTTTATCAAGCTCTGCAGCAAAACGACGTTCAATAAATTGAACATTTGGATCGTTTTCTAAACTGTTCAGCGCTTGCTGTAATTTCTCTTGATAGAGCCTATCTCTAAGTTCAAGTGGTGTTTCTCCACTCTCCCCTATTTCGATGCTCATGTGGCACTCTTCACCTAACACGGTATTAAGTGCTTTAAGCAATTCGGCTTGAGCTCTATCTGTATTCAAATGAGCTTGGCTGCTTCTCAATAGCAACGAAACGGTTGTTCCTTCCTTACTATAATGAGAGTTTAGCGCAAGTTGCTCTACCAGCTTAGGGATCTCCATTAAGCTGATTAGCTTCGCCCATTCATTATGTTCTAACGATTCATCGATGAGCTTTTGTGCCATTTCAGGCGTTTTCTCATGCTCAAGTGCCTGCTTGAGCTGCGTAGGTGTCAGTTTTGTATTCACTTTTGTCTCAACAGGCTTACTTGGACGCCAGCGATACGCTTCCTCAACTTGCGGCTCCGTCGACTTCGGAGCTGAGTTTGGCGACACCTGCGCGGAATTGCCATGCAATTGCGCTACTCGGTCGATAACCGATTCTGGTTGTGCAGATGCCGCTTTAGGCTTTTTTGAGCCACCATTTTGAGGAGTGCTCTGTTGTAGGCCTTGACGCTGAGAACGTAATTGGTGACGTAAACCGCTTAGACCACCGCGCGCCGGTGTTGAAACGCTCTCTTGCACTTGTTGAGGTGGCGTTTCATGCTGCGGCGCTGGGTTTTCGCTCATCGGCGGCGCCATATCATACTGTGGCGGAACCGTCTCATATCCACTCGCGTGATACTCAGGTTGTGAATTGGATGAAGGTTGAGGCGCCACTTGTGGTGTGCTTTGCGCTGGACTCGGCTGCTGAGTTCGAGGAGCAGCTACTGTCTGAGCTGGTGCAGTCTTTGGCTGACTGGCACTTTGAGCTGGGGCTGAAGCTGGTTCGCAGTTACTAGAAACAACATTTGCCCCACTGTTATTTGATGGGCGGAACGCCATCATACGCAGCACAATCATTTCCAGACCGACTCGCCCATTTGGCGAGAGAGTCAAATCTTCACGACCTTTCAATGCAATTTGGTAGTAAAGCTGAACGTCTTGCGGACTTAGTGCTTTACTCAACAACTCTATTTTTTCTGCATCTGGCTGCGCTCGGTCTAGCGACGCTGGCAGCGCTTGATACATCGCAATTCGATGAAGCTGTGTTGCGACTTGCTGCAACAAACCATCCCACTCAACACCATTTGCTGCTAATTGCTGGATTTTATCCATGGCTTGTTGAGGTTGCTTGCTGCTGATTGACTCCAGTAAGTGAATCGCTTGGTCGGTATCAATCGTCCCCAACATGTGGCTGACAATATCGGTTTGCACCGCACCGTTACCTAACGCAATTGCTTGATCGGTCAAGCTGAGAGCATCACGCATACTGCCATCTGCAGCATGTGAAATCATACCCAGTGCTTTTGGTTCTGCCGATACTTGCTCTTGACCCAAAATGTAGTCAAGTTGCTGATGAATATCATCAACGCTGATCGGTTTGAGATGGAACTGTAGACAACGCGACAATATAGTAACTGGCAGCTTTTGTGGATCGGTTGTCGCGAGTAAGAACTTCACATACTCTGGCGGCTCTTCCAGGGTTTTCAACAACGCATTGAAAGAGTGACGCGATAGCATGTGCACCTCATCGATGAGGTACACTTTAAAACGTCCACGAGCAGGTTTGTATTGAACGTTGTCTAACAGTTCGCGAGTGTCTTCAACTTTAGTACGTGATGCCGCGTCGATTTCAAGAAGATCGACAAAGCGACCTTCATCAATTTCACGACAAGTATCGCACTTACCACAAGGTGTCGCGGTAATACCGGTTTCGCAGTTCAAGCCTTTGGCAAACAACCTACCGATACTCGTTTTACCCACACCACGAGTCCCGCTGAACAGATAAGCATGGTGTAAACGGTTTTGCGCCAGTGCGTTTTCCAACGCCGTCAGGACATGTTTTTGTCCGACAACTTGGTCAAACTGATTAGGACGCCATTTTCGCGCTAAAGCTAAATAACTCATTGAATGTATTAATGTCCTTCAAAATCGCAAATGCTGTATACGTTTAGACCTAGTGCTTCTAAACGTTTATCACCACCGATTTCTGGTAGGTTGATAACGAACGCAGCGTGCTCAACTTCACCGCCCAGTTGGCGAATCAGCTTAGTCGTCGCTTCAATAGTACCGCCCGTTGCCAATAAATCGTCGACAACCAGTACTTTGTCGCCTTCAACGATGGCATCTGTATGGACTTCCAGTGTATCCACGCCGTATTCAAGCTCATAAGATTGAGCAACAGTAGGACGTGGTAGCTTGCCTGGTTTACGCACTGGTACAAAACCAACACCTAGCTCAAGCGCTAAAGGCGCACCAAATAAAAAGCCACGAGCTTCCGTACCCACAACCTTGGTAAAGCCCATATCTTTGTAACGTTCAACAAGAAGGTTGATCGTCGCTTGGTATGCTTTTGCGTCTTCAAGAAGGCTCGTCACATCACGAAATAGAATGCCTGGCTTTGGGTAGTCTTGGATGCTTTTGATGCTAGATTTGATCAGTGAAATTGTTTCTGTAGTCATAATACCGATTTACTTAGATTGGCTCATCGCCCTCTCTAATCGCAGTATCACGAGGGCAACGAACAATAGGTTTTCACCACTATGTGCTTATTTTCGTAACAGTCACAGGCGCTGAAAATACAAACGCCCACTCGAAGAGCGGGCACACTATTCTCTACAATCTTAGTGATTTTCTTCTCTGTCAGCAACCAACTCAATCACAGGCAGACGCATAAACCAGCCGAGTAAAACGATTAGCATCACTAAAAGACCAATTTTCACCCAAACAAGGGGAACAACAACGATTGAAACCATGAAACTAAGTGCAATAAAAATGGCGCCACGCTGTTTTACTTTTGAAGTAACAGCCCGGTGCTTATGCCAATTATCGAGAATCGGTCCAAACGTTTTGTGGTTATGTAGCCAATGATGAAATGCGGGGCTACCACGCATAAAACATGCACTAGCAAGTAGAATGAAAGGAGTGGTGGGTAAAAGCGGAAGGGCTATGCCGGCAATGCCGAGCACAATACAGAGTCCACCAACGGTATTGAAAAAGTAACGCTTAATACGAATGGTGAACTCCGGTACAAAATAGCTAGATTAAAAGCCTGCGTAACCATTCATTACACGAAGCCAGGTTAGCGTTGCAGGTAATGTTGGAATTAAAAGTACTGCAATGAAACCTAAAAAGTAAAAAATATTATAAGGCTCTTTAAAATCTTTGTCTGCCATGATGTATCTTCTCACTAGTTGACTTTGCTTCTCCCAAGGCACAGCGTTAAATTATCGTTGCACAAATGGGTCATTATTGTTTTAGGCGTTGACTATACCTTAAACAGCCAAATCTAAACACCAGCAAAAAGTAAGGTTATTGTTCGAGCATTTGTTGTTTTTTTGTGGTTCTAAAAAGACAATAAGCAGCGCCAAGACGCTGCTTATTGTGTTATGAAGTCAGAATTATACCAGTCGTGATTTCCGGGCAATATTTAAGCTAAAACTTGAAGAGCCTAAACAACCGATGGATAACTGACCAGCAACACCTAGCGGTAAATCTCGGGTTATGAAGTTTTTCATACTTCCTGCCCCTAAACAGTTACCTGCCGCGATATGTTGATTAGTATTTCCGTCAGACCAATGGCTATCTAAACCCGCAGGCAGGATAGAAACGGAGGACGAAGCCAGATCGGCGACACCAAATACAGCATTAACCGCACCAGCGCACTCTGAACACTCGATTCCTTTTTCAATGATCCCTACCATATCCTTCAGATCAGCACTGAAACTCTTCAAATTACGCAGGTAATCGTCAAACAAAGCCCTAACAAGCAATGTCGTCGCGACACCATCATTACTCTGGGAAGCAGAGTCAACGAGATAGAACGCAAATTGCCCATTCATTAACCAACGATAATCGAACACCAGTGGCATAACGTCCGTCGATTGCAATAAACGGTATGAGCAGCGCCAATCACCTTGAGAAGCATCTTTCTCTGGCAATAGAGCATGCAGTAAATCTCTTGCAGCACTCGGGTTCTGCTGCAAATACTCTAGATGCCAGTGAAGCTCTTGCTCATCTGGGATTTCGCCACCGTCATCGACTCGGAACCACTGACTTGAAAAGTCTCGCTGTTCGGAGAAATGGCTATCGGTATCTTCGAGCGTATTGTCTATCGCCTGAGATAGGTGCTCATAATTACCTATCGGTTTAGGAAGAAAATCTTTAATACCAAATCGCAACGCTTTCGCGACATCGGACATTTCATCCGTGCCGGATACCACGATAAGCGGCAAGTATGGATATTCAAGACTGACTTCTTCGACGAATTCAATGCCATCTAATACCGGCATCGATAAATCACACAAGATAAGATCGGGTTGGCATTCCCTGAGTTGTTGAAGCGCCTCTAGGCCGTTTTCAGCTTCTACTACTTTAAAACCCTGACTTTCTAAATAAGCATTGGTTACTTTACGAAATATTGGATCATCATCCACCAACATAATTAGTTTTTGATTAACCACTTCCTGTGCCGAGACCATTGCCGTTTGACTGTGAGTCTTAAACATACCTTTACACCTCACAAAGCTAAGTCAAAAAACAGATTTATTATTAAGTCATTATTTTTGTTGTGTTTACATCCGGCGAAACGTTGCGCAGCAAGACTTGAGGCCGTTCCGCCTTGTTATAAAACGTAGCTTGAAAACGGCGTTTATACAAATATTACGGGGTATAACAGTATTTACTCAAACAGGGTTGCTGTGTTCAAATGATGCAACATGTTGACTTAAAGCAAGCTTTGATCACAAAGTTAATTATAAATTAGCCGTAATCGGTAATTTAATGTGTCTGGAAATATGAAATTAGATGACTTAAACCTGTTTCGACTGGTTGTCGAAAATGGGAGCTACACCGCAACTTCGCGAAAAACCATGATCCCGGTTGCGACCATCACCCGACGCATTCAAGCGCTAGAAGACTCTGTCAATCTTCGACTATTGAACCGTCACGCTCGCAAACTCTCGCTTACAGAAGCCGGGGAACGTTTTTACCATGAGTGCTCCCCTTTGCTACAAAGGCTAACCACGGCAGCAGAGGAAATCACTGACGACTGCCGAGGAGCATCAGGCAAGATTAAGATATCGGCGCCTTATAACTTAACTAAGCGCATGATGATGCCGATGTTCAACAGCTTTATGAAGCAGTATCCGGACATCAATATCGAACTAACGACAGAAAATAATGCAGACAAGCTTGACCCTACTGAATGGGATGTCATTTTTCGAGTGGGGCCCCAACGTGATTCTAGCCTGATCGCACGCAAGATTGGCGAAGTGAAGGATATTCTTGTCGCAAGTCCTGACTACCTTGCCTCGAATCCGGCACCAAACCACGCAGAAGAGCTCTCTAACCATTCATTGCTAAAAGGCTACCCTCTTATCAAGTGGACCTTAATTAATAGCAAAGGCGAGTCTGTAGTAAACGTTGATCGTGGTCGCTTTCAGGCGAATGCACTAAATGTAGTACGCAGTGCTTGTTCCGAAGGTTTAGGCATCACGCTAATGCCAGATGTCATGATCAAAGAATACATCGAAAGCGGCGATTTGGTACGCATACTGCCAGATTGGAGTGCAAACCCGCGCGACATTTATATGCTTTACAACCACAAAGATCACCTGCCAGAGAAAGTTCGTCTCTTTATCGACTTTGTGATCGCTTACAACATTCACTAATTCGATAGCGAATACAAAAAACCAGAGCCGGAGCTCTGGTTTTTTTTACGCCTCAAGAAAACGCCTATTATGCGCCTTCGTTATGCAGCTCTAGGTTTGCTAAATCCTGTTGGATTTCAAGTTGTGTTTTCGCATCATCGTTACGAAGACCATCTAAGAAGTCTAGGTATTGTTGGTCAATATCACCCGTTACGTATTCGCCGTTAAACACGGATGTATCGAACTGAGTAATATCTTGGTTTCCAAGGCCGACAGCCTCAACCAAATCTTCTAGACGTTGATAAATCAATGCATCAGCACCAATCTGCTTACAAATTGTATCGTTGTCTCGGCCATGAGCAATAAGCTCGGTAGCACTTGGCATATCAATACCGTACACGTTCGGGAATCGAACTTCTGGTGCTGCTGATACCATGTACACTTTCTTCGCACCAGAATCACGTGCCATTTCGATGATTTGTTCTGACGTAGTACCACGAACGATAGAGTCATCCACCAGCAACACATTCTTATCTTTGAACTCCGAACGAATTGCATTCAACTTGCGACGTACAGATTTCTTACGTTGTTGCTGACCAGGCATGATAAACGTACGTCCCACGTAACGGTTTTTCACGAAGCCTTGGCGGTAAGGGATATCGATCGCTTGAGCGATTTGAAGTGCGATATCACAAGACGTTTCAGGGATAGGAATAACGACATCAATATCAAGATTTGCGTAGTCTTCACGAATACGTTCGCCTAACTTTTTACCCATTTCAACGCGAGCACTGTATACCGAAATTTTATCGATGAACGAGTCTGGACGAGCAAAATACACGAACTCGAAAATACAAGGGTTCAGCTTAGGATTGTCTGCACACTGCTTCGTGTACAGTTCACCGTCAAACGTTGCGTAGATAGCCTCACCAGGTGCAACATCACGAACAAAATCAAAACCGACGGCATCCAATGCTACCGATTCAGACGCAACCATGTACTCCGCTCTGCCATTAACTTCACGCTTACCTAAACATAGAGGGCGAATACCGTGTGGGTCACGAAATGCAATCATACCATGACCGATAATCATGGCAGTCACAGCGTAAGCACCACGAATTGTGCGATGCACATTGGTGACTGCACGGAATACGTCTTCTGTCGTGACATTTCCTTTTACTGAGTCAATTTCGTGCGCCAGTACATTTAGTAATACTTCGGAGTCTGAAGTGGTATTGATATGACGGCGATCTTTTTCAAACAGCTTTTGACGAACTTCGTTAGCGTTGGTCAAGTTGCCATTGTGGGCAAGTGTAATACCGAAAGGAGAGTTTACGTAGAAAGGTTGAGCTTCTGAAGCGCTTGAACTGCCTGCTGTTGGGTAACGAACATGACCAATTCCGACCTCGCCTTGCAGGCGCTGCATATGTCTTGCTTCAAATACATCCTTGACTAAACCGTTCGCCTTGCGCAGACGAAAACGATTGCTTTCTATGGTACAAATACCAGCGGCATCTTGGCCACGATGCTGTAACACCGTTAACGCGTCATAAATAGACTGGTTTACAGGCGTTGTGCCCACGATTCCAACAATACCACACATGTCCTAATCCTCGATTTGCGACAGTAGCTGGCACTACTAGATAGTGCCAGACAGAAAACTTGATGTTGCTTGTAAATGCTCGAAGAATGGGGCGATGATACGGCTGAACTCAGGGATCAACTGTGAATCTTTCCACCAATCCGAGCTTGGGAATGCAGTAAACGCATCCATAAAAAACAGCACCGCAGAAACAATTAAGACTCCGCGTAGACCACCAAATACAATCCCAAGAATTCGGTCCGTACCTGATAGCCCTGTTTTTTGTACCAGTTGACCAATGACATAATTCACCACTGCACCAACTACCAAGGTCGCGACAAATAAAGCCGCAATCGCCGCTCCGTTACGAAACATGTCATCTTCGATGTTGGTGAAGTACACCGCCAATTTGGCGTAGTAGTTGCTGGAGATAAAAAACGCTCCAAACCAAATCACCAAAGACAAAGCTTCTTTAGCAAAACCGCGAACTAAACTGATCAGAGCTGAAAATCCGATCACACCTAAAATGATAAAATCTATCCAATTCATGTTTTCTTCATCTTAAGTTGGCGCGCATTTTAACAGAAAAAATGCCGACGCAAACGTTTTCTTATGGATTTAATGGCTTAAATTTAAGCAATTGACCTTTTGAGCCTGTAATTTTTTGTAATTCCTTGACTTGTCGTTCAAGTTTACTTTTTGACACATCAGGACCAACAATCACTCTCGTAAACTCGTTTTCTTTCTTTGTATGAGCTTGATAGCCACGCTTTTGCAAATCAGCGACAAGCGCGACCGCATTTTCGTGATTCTTAAGCGCCATCAACTGAATGATCCAAGCAGAATCTTCATATTGATTTTTTTCTTGCACAGGACGAGTGGCCACCTCAACTTGCTCTGGCTGTTTGATGACCTCTGATTTAGGCGTCGGCGTTGGGTCAGGCTCAGAAGCAGCCACTTGGGCGCCCTCTTGCTCCTGCACCACCGCTTCAACTGGAGAGTCCGGTAACGCTATGTCGTCTTCCACTGGCTCTAATATTTCGAAGTTTTCCACATCACTATCAAGTTCAGGTTTGATAGGAATACTGGCAAATTCTTCTTTGTAGTGCAGTTTCTTACCATCTAGCACATCGGGAAGAACAATCACTCCGACTGCGACTAGAATGATGGTGCCGACTAAACGACTTTGGAATTTACTTGCCATCAAAATACCTTTGCTTATTTATTCTTTGATTGCCAATGTTCCAATACCTCTCCGACAGTATGGAATGAACCAACCACCAGAATGACGTCTTCTTGCTTTGCGTGGCTTCTTGCATTCTCAAAGGCGTCAACAGGGTTTTCAAAATGAACTTGCCCATCAGGTAAGTATTGGCACAACTCTCCAGCAGTCGCCGCTCTCGGTCCGGTTAGCGACGCTGGATACCATTGTGTTGCAATTGGAGTTAGCGCTTCAATGGTTGCTTTAATGTCTTTGTCATGCAGCATTGCAACCACAATATGGATATTCTTACCCAGATATTGTTGCTTCACTCTCTCTACCAAATACTCAGCAGAGTGCGGGTTATGAGCGACATCAAGGACTATTTCAGGTTCGTGATGCAGTACCTGCATACGCCCTGCCAGGCGAGCATTATTCAAGCCATTGACAATGTTTATGTCAGTGATTTGCAATTCCGATGCTCCTAACGCCATCAATGCTGTTGCCGCATTTTGTAGCGGTAACGATGGGACAGGTAAATCCTCTAACGCAAATGCACCACTGCTCCACTTCCAACCATTATTAGTCAGTTGGTAATCATACTGAATACCCACTTGGAAGAACTCAGAGTCAATATCGTCAGCATGAGCCGCCACGGTCGCCGGTGGCGTTGGTTGACCACAAATTGCTGGCTTCCCTGGACGGTAAATGCCTGCTTTTTCAAAACCAATGACATTGATGTCATCACCAAGCCAATCCACATGATCGATAGCTAAGCTCGTAATAACAGAAACATCATGGTCAACAACGTTGGTGGCGTCTAGACGGCCGCCAAGTCCTACTTCAAGTAAGACAACGTCAACTTTCTCTACTTGGAAAATACGTAGCGCAGCAAGCGTACCGAATTCAAAGAGGCTAAGGCTGATATCACCACGCTGCTTTTCTACATAGTCGAATGCTTCACAGTGCTTTGCATCTACAACGTCGACGCCATTAATACGTACACGCTCGTTGTAACGAATCAGGTGCGGAGAGCTGTAAACACCGACGGAATAGCCAGCATCGAGTAAAATGGCTTCCATTAACGCACACGTTGAACCTTTGCCATTGGTGCCGGCAACGGTGATTACGGTTGGAGCTGGTTTGGTAAGATTGGCTTTGTTTGCTACCGCTTGGACACGGTCTAAGCCTAGATCAATTGCTGAGGAATGAATATTTGCTAAATAATCAAGCCACATCTCTAATGAAGATGTGGCTTGAGGAATTGGGTTTTGGGTCATCTAACTTTAACCATTAAATTCTTTGGTTTTTATGTTAGTTGATACTTTACCCTTTTTCGTCCGCTTCTGGTACAGAATATGGCTCTTCATTTGGAGATTCGTTAACCGAAACCACCAAAGGAGACTTGTGGTTAGTCATCTTAGCGATTAGACCACCCACACGCTGACGCATTTCACGACGGTCAACGATCATATCAATCGCACCGTGATCAAGCAGGAACTCACTACGCTGGAAACCTTCAGGAAGATCTTCACGCACTGTTTGCTCGATAACACGACGACCAGCAAAGCCAATCAGCGCCTTAGGTTCACCGATGTTGATATCACCCAACATAGCCAAACTTGCTGATACACCACCCATTGTAGGGTCAGTGAGAACCGAAATAAACGGCAGACCTTTTTCTGATAGACGCTCAAGCGCAGCACTGGTTTTTGCCATTTGCATAAGAGACATCAATGCCTCTTGCATACGAGCGCCACCACTTGCTGAGAAACAAACAAGTGCACAATTGTTTTCAATTGCTGCATCCACCGCTTTTACGAAGCGAGCACCAACAACTGAACCCATTGAACCGCCCATAAAGGAGAATTCAAACGCACACGCCACAAGGGGTAGACCAAGCAGTTCACCTTGCATCACAACTAGCGCATCTTTCTCTCCGCTGTTTTTTTGTGCTGCAGAGATACGCTCTTTGTATCGCTTAGAATCTTTAAATTTCAGTTTATCCTGTGGCTCAAGTTCGGTACCTAATTCAACTCGATTGCCTTCATCTAAAAACGTTTCCAAACGACGACGCGCTTTCATGCGCATGTGATGGTTACACTTTGGACAAACTTCTAGGTTACGCTCTAGTTCAGCATGGTATAAAACCTGTTCACAAGAGGTACATTTAGTCCACACACCTTCTGGGATAGAAGCTTTGCGTGAACTTACTAGGTTGCTTTTCTCTAAAATCTTTTCAAGCCAACTCATGGAAGACCTTTTCTCTCAACTCTTCCGCTTCATTGCGAAAGATATAAATTCGACATAATACCGACGGATTAAACCATATCTTGCAGCTACTGTAGATAAAAAACTGGTTGTACCTATTTTTGATATCATAAATAGCGTATGTTTTCCGCTCACATTCAATGTAAACACTACCGATATTTTGAAATAAGTTTGTAAAATTAGTTCAAATTATCTGGCAAAAACAGTGGACCGATCGGCACTTCAGGTAACCCAAATTCTTCTGGATAGTCTACATCTACCAGGTACAGACCTTCCGCTTTCGCTGTCGCACCCGCTAGTTTGCGATCTTTAGCCTCTAGCAACCATTTGATCCATTCAGGGCTCTCTTCACCACGTCCAACCTTTATCAAGCTACCCGTGATGTTACGAACCATATGATGCACGAACGCATTGGCTTTAATATCAATAACCACATAGTTCCCATGGCGCGTAACGTTCAGATGCATCAAGTTTCGAAATGGGCTACGAGACTGACAATGCGCCGCACGAAACGACGTAAAATCATTTTCACCAAGCAGATACTGCCCTGCCTCATGCATTTTTTTCTCGTCGAGCTCACCATGATAGTGGCTCACACCAGAGTTTAAGATACCAGGTCGTAAAGCATGATTGAAAATAATGTAACGATAACGGCGCGCTGTCGCTGAGAATCGTGCATGGAAATCATCTGGGACTTCCTTAGCCCAACGAACCGCTATATCACTCGGCATGTTCGCGTTTGCGCCCATAGTCCAAGCTACCATTTTTCGAGTAACGTTGGTATCAAAGTGCACAACTTGTCCTGTGCCATGCACGCCAGCGTCTGTCCGACCAGCACACTGCACTTCAACTGGGTGATTAGCAACAACGGACAATGCTTTCTCTAGCTCTTCTTGGACACTTTTCACTTCTCTTTGGCGCTGCCAACCAAAGTAGTTTGTACCGTTGTACTCGATACCTAATGCGATTCTCATCTTAACCTTCGAACTCTAAAATGGGGCGGGAAGTATATACTCAAGTCACCTCAAGTTGCCAGTTTCAACAAGGATGACGTAGAGGTTGCACCATACTAGCGAGACACAAAAAGGGTAGCTAACGCTACCCTTTTCAATTTATCGGCCATTAATGGCATCAATCAGGCTCTTTGCTTCGCGGCGAATATCATCTTCACCGTAAACAATCGCCTCTTCTAGTAATTTTATCGCCCCTTGAGAATCGTTCATCTCGAGATAGATTTTAGCAAGGTCCAGTTTTCCAGCAGCTTCAGCGTTGCTATCTACGTCAACATCGCCGATCTCACCGATAACATCTGGAAACTCGTTCAATCCGACATCAAGCTTCAGATCTTCCTCTTCGAACTCACCACCTTCTTTATCGACCTGAGCCATCAATTCATCAATCGTCATAAATTGATTTTTCTTTGGGTCGAAGTCATCCAAGTCACTTTGCTCTGCCCAGTTTTCTTGCGCGATCTCTGGCTGACTTAGTGCGTCACTCGAATTCCAAACATCACGCTGGTCCTCAGGCACATCTTCCGCAGAACTTACGCTATCGGCAGCTGGTTTAAAGCCATCCCAATCATCTCCAACATCAAGCATGGTTTCAAAATCCATACCTGCGCTTGCGATGGTGTCACTGTCTAACTGACCTTCAAATACCTCTGAACTTGCGTCTTCAGCAAGAAGGTTAGCCATTGAAGATTCATCATCTAAGTCACTTAGCGGCTCACCCTCTGTCGCCGTTGGCTGCACTTCTGGTTCAGTATCAAAACCGTTTTGCTGCGCAAAGACTTCAAACAAAGCATCATGATCGTTATCGGCTTGAAGACTTGGTCTCGATGTCTCAGCTTCAACATTAGGAGTCTCTGGCGCACTCTCATTCATTGATGCGAGAACATCTTCCTCATTGAACTCAGGAAGATCTTGGTCGTCAAAACTTAGCTCTTCATCCTCACCGGAGATTGGTTCTATATCTGCAGTCTCAGAGCTCGGTAATTCTGGCTCTTCTTCCATAGATGCCAAGGCGTCTTCTTCACTGAACTCTGGTAGATCGAGTTCATCAAAATCGAACTCTTCTTCTGCTTCAGTCGCCGACTCAGCTTCAGAGCGCTCAGGCTCGATAGATTCAGGTTCATCTAACGTAGGTTCGCCTGCCATGGACGCCAATGCATCCTCTTCACTAAACTCTGGCAGTTCGAGTTCATCGAAATCGAACTCTTCTTCTGCTTCAGTGGCCGAATTAGCTTCAGAGCGCTCAGGCTCGATAAATTCTGGTTCATCTAACGTAGGTTCGCCCGCCATAGACGCCAATGCGTCCTCTTCACTAAACTCTGGCAGTTCGAGTTCATCAAAATCGAACTCTTCTTCTGCTTCAGTCGCCGACTCAGCTTCAGAGCGCTCAGGCTCGATAGATTCTGGGTCATCAAACGCAGGTTCGTCCGCCATGGATGCGAGTGCATCTTCTTCACTAAACTCTGGCAGTTCGAGTTCATCAAAATCGAACTCTTCTTCTGCTTCAGTCGCCGACTCAGCTTCAGAGCGCTCAGGCTCGATAGATTCTGGGTCATCAAACGCAGGTTCGTCCGCCATAGACGCCAATGCGTCCTCTTCGCTGAACTCTGGCAGTTCGAGTTCATCGAAATCGAACTCTTCTTCTGCTTCAGTCGCCGACTCAGCTTCAGAGCGCTCAGGCTCGATAGACTCTGGGTCATCAAACGCAGGTTCGTCCGCCATGGACGCCAGCGCGTCTTCTTCACTGAACTCTGGTAGATCGAGTTCATCAAAATCGAACTCTTCTTCTGCATTGGTTGCCGACTCAGTTTCTGATGCTAGTTCTGAACTTTCTGGCTCACTTTTGTTACCCGAGTTTTGTTCTTGTTCTGGTTGAGTTTCACTTTCTAGTTCAGGCTCATCCAGTAGCCAATCCTCTTCTTGTGGAACACCAAATTCATTTTCTATTGTATTTGGTGTCGGAGTGAACGCTGGAGCGTCTTCTACTGTCTCAACTTGAGGCGGCACTTTAGCATCAGGCTCTACTGATGCATCTTGCGCTGACTTAGAATTGGCATCCTCTTCTTGTTGTGGCGAAGATTCCTCTATCTCAGCTTGCGTCTCTTCAACTTGTTGCTGCGCTAAATCATCTTCAGTATCAAATAGCGCATCCAGTTCAGCAGAAAAGTCCGCGTTTTCTTGCTCTGTAGGCTGAAGCTCTTCACTGTCTGACTCAAACAAGTCGTCTAGCTCGCTCATTAAAGGATCGTTCTCTGGTGAGAGGTCCTCTAAATCACCCAGAAACTCATCGCTGCTAAATGGCTCTGAAGCAGTTTCTGGCTCGGTTAATGGTTGCTCTGGCGCGGTTTGTTGTGGGTCTGGTTGACTGTCACTTAATAAAGCGTCGATGTCCAAACCAGACTCAATTTCCGGCTCTTCATGAGCGGGCTCTGACTCGGCTATTGAAGATGGTTTTTCGTCGCCGTCTGGTTCGCCAAAACCAAGTGAAGCGAGTAACTCTTCCTCTTCCGATTTATTCTGTGCAGGGCTTTCGTCCTCTCGAATCAGATCATCAAACGGATCTAACTCAGTCTCAGTTTCTGTCTCTTCATCAAGTTCGGATGTGACGTCATCAATGAGTTCATCCAGTAAATCTGTGCTATCTGCATCTAACTCTTCAATCGAGTCATCACCTTCAAAACCAGAGAGTGCTTCTAGCTCATTCAGTGGGTCAAACTCGTCGTCTGTTTCATCTTCGTCAAAATCGATCAGTTCATCGAGTAAGTCCGTACTGTTTTCATCTAGAACGGCGTCTTCGCTGGCGTCACCTTCAACTTCTGTCGACTCAGTAACAGGCTGCTCGTATTGAGCTAATAGCTTATCGATATCGTCATCAGATGCCTCTCCTGCGCTGAAATCATCATCCGATACGGGCTGTTTTAGTTCAGGTTCATCGGTATCTAGGTCGAAGTCGTCATTGCCAAGTTCCGCAAACAAGTCATCAAGCATATCCTGATCGACAGTGTCACTTGGTAACTCTTCTGACGGTTCATCTGCTGCAAGTAGTTCCGCAAACGCGTCGTCTGAAAGCGAGTCTGCTTTCTCGTTCGTATCATCTGAAAGATCGAAGCCAGCCTCATCGTCATCGAGCACTTCTAGTTCTGGAGCAACCTCATCTAAGGCTCGCTCCATCTCTTCTAAACCAAGCGCTTTTTCTTCGCCGTTAACTTGGATACCATTGTTTGATGACTCAAACTCATCCAGACCAACATCCAGATCGCCGTCATCACCGATACCCGCAAATGGGTCATCGTCCCCTTCTAGATTGAAATCAAGTTCTTCATCGTCAAGGTTGGCAAAGACGTCTTCTTCTAAGTCTGGCTTCTCTTCTTGTGTAGCCTGAGTATCTATATCTTCATCTGCGAACAACTCATCATCAAGTGTGAGTTCTTCATCCAGCTCGTCCGTCGCCGCTAAACCAATTGGCGCAGCTAATGGATCGGTTTCCTGTGGCGATTGCTCAGCAGGCTCTTCCTCTTTGTTTTTAGAACGGCGACCAAGCAACATCACAACCAACAGTGCCAGCAATGCACCTGGAATAAGCGCCGCTAAGCCGACAAGCCAACCATTAGACAAAATCTTGTCAATCGTACTTGGCTGCATGCGTTGTTGCTCAGCAAGGCGCTGGCGCTCTTCAGCAAGCAGTTTCTCGACTTCCGAGCGAATGCGTTCTTCGTCATTCAGCTCATTTTTCAAGGTTTCAACTTCGCTTTGCACTTCTGACAACATTAAGCGAAGACGATGGTTCTTCTCTTCCAATGACTCTAATTCACTTTGTGAGCCTTGAAGTTTGTCTTTTAACGCACTGACCTGCTTTTCACCCTGCGGAGAGGTGTTCACAGGTGGCGCAGGAATAACTGGTATTGTTTTTTGAACCGGTTTTGGTTCCGCAGCTACAGTGGTTTCTGGTTTAGGAGCAACAGGCTTGGGTTCTACTTTTATTTGTGGCTTTGGTTGCTCGGCGACGCGTTGCGCTGGCGTGGCTCTATTTGTCGGCTTCGGCTGTTTTAACTTAGCCTCGTGCGCCTTCATAATCGCAACAGCTTGCTCTGTAGTCGCGCTTTGCACTTGCTCTAGAGACGGTACTCGCAGTCGACTCCCTGGGATCAACTCATGAATGTTTTGGTTCTCAAACGCTTGAGGGTTAATTCGATAAATGGCAAGAAGCGTTTGTTGAACGGTAACACCGCGTGAAGGTCGTAATTCTGAAGCGATCGACCATAGTGTTTGATTTTCACCAGTCGGACCAAAGAAACGTGACGGCTGAGTATTTGCAGGAGGAGCAGGTAATGCTCGCTCAATATCTTCAGCATAGCTCGGAGATGATTGCACTTCACCAGACGGTCCAACAAGACGAATTCCTTCGGCTTGAACCACTGATGATGTCTGAGTCGCGCTCATCAACACAAGGGCTGCTAACAAACGCTTATAATTTTGACGCATAGAAGGCTCAGTTTTGTGCTAAATACAATTTGAAATGGTGATCGGTTAAATATATCGGATATCACATGCAAAACTATAGCGTTGAGAATAAAAAATGTGTGGCTCTCGCCATATTCGTACTAATCTCACACTATTTTGTTCCGTTCGTACAAAAAAGCCTCGCACAGTGCGAGGCTTTGAAATGAACTGTAAGTGACTTAGTAGTAATCGCGGATCAGGACTTCAGCGATTTGTACCGCGTTAGTTGCTGCGCCTTTACGCACGTTATCCGCCACAACCCACAAGTTTACCCCACTGTGGTGGCTGATATCGTTGCGGATACGACCAACCATAACATGATCTTTACCGCCCGCATCACGCACTTGTGTCGGGAAGTCATCACCGTGGAAGACTTCGATACCGTCAGTTTGCTCAAGCAAGTTAACTACTTCTTGTGCATCGATTGGAGAGCGAGTCTCAATGTGAAGCGCTTCAGCATGACCATAGAATACCGGCACACGCACACACGTTGGGTTTACTGTGATTGATGGATCGTTAAAGATCTTCTGTGTTTCCCACACCATTTTCATTTCTTCTTTGGTGTAGCCGTTTTCCATCATCTGATCGATTTGCGGAATACAGTTAAACGCAATCTGTTGAGAGAATTGCTTCTTATCCGCTGGCAGACCGTTTAGAAGCTTAGCCGTTTGACCTGCTAGTTCGTCAATGCCCGCTTTACCAGCACCAGATACGGATTGGTATGTAGATACGTTAATACGCTCAATACCCACTGCATCGTGAATTGGTTTTAGTGCCACCAGCATTTGAATGGTCGAACAGTTTGGGTTCGCGATGATGTTACGGTTACGAAACTCTGCAATCGCTTCTGGGTTTACTTCTGGCACAACAAGAGGAATGTCGTACTCGTAACGGAAGTGTGAAGTGTTGTCGATAACGATAACACCTTCATCTGCCGCGATTGGCGCCCATTTTTCAGATAGCTCACCACCAGCAGAGAACAACGCAATATGAGCTTGAGACCAATCAAACTCTTCAACGTTCTGTACGCGAACCGTTTTGCCATTAAAGCGATAAGTCTTGCCTTCGCTACGCTCACTTGCCAATAAGTGAATGTCACCCACTGGGAATTTACGTTCTTGAAGCACTTCTAAAATTGTTTCACCGACCGCACCGGTCGCACCTAAAATGGCAACATTATATTGCTGGCTCATTGACTTACCTCAATCTGAAAACCTAGTTCTGCTAATGGAGCAAGGTTACATGTTTTGTTACCCACTAGCGTGACAGCGCTGTATTCACGGCGATCCCAGTAGTTTTTACGCATCAGGTCAAAAGCGCCTGGCTTACTGATCTCACGACGGAAAAGAGCGTCATCTCTACGCACATCATAGATTAACTGCGTGATGTTATGCAGTGTTGCTTCATCCCAAGCTCTGTCCAATACCATAGTAGGAACAGGCGCGGTTGGCAGTAAATCGCTGGCATGCGCACGTAATTCGTTATTTAAGAACTCACAGTAGCTGTTGAAAATCATCGTCGTACCGCGAGCTTTCCCTTCCAAGCCATAGCCTGCAACGTGAGGGGTTGCGAATGCTAGCAGAGGCAGAAGCTCCATATCAACCTCTGGTTCAAATTCAAATACGTCAAGCGCTGCGGTAAAACCGTCGTTTTTCAAAAGACGTTGCTTCAATGCCTCGTTATCAACGATTGGACCTCGCGCGGCGTTAATCAAAATCTGATCACCACGAAGCGAGTTTAAAACCGTTTCATCAATTAAGTGATGAGTTGGATATGGACCATCTCTGGTGATTGGCGTATGTAGTGTAATGATGTCTGAGCTTTCAATCAGTTCTGTCAACGGAGTAAAGCTACGAGGATCACCAGCCTCTTGTTTGAATGGGTCATTGATGAGAACTTTAATTCCCATGCCTTTCAAACATTTCTCTAGGTAGCTACCTACTTGGCCTGCACCAATAATACCTACCGTCTTGTCAAATACCGAGAAGCCTTGTTGCTGAGCGAGCACCATCATTACGCTGAACGCGTATTCCGCCACCCCCACTTTGTTACACCCTGGCGCCGCAGTGAAGAAAATGCCTTTCTCTTTTAAAAGTGCTTGGTCAACATGATCCATACCTGCTGTTGCCGTACCAACAAACTTCAGCTTGTTTGCTTTGCTGATCAGGTCGGCATTCACTTTGGTTACCGAGCGAATCATTAGGGCATCAACATCCACTAAATCATCAGCCGTCAGTGTACGACCTAGTTTTAGAATCACTTCACCGAGTTGGCTGAATAGCTCTTCAGCGTACGGCATATTTTCATCAACAATAATTTTCATAGCGCCAGCGTTTTAACATCCATTTGTATGAGTTCGTTTATTCGCAAGATGCGAAACTAAAACGATTGTGCCCTTTTCCCGAAAAATCTCAAGAAATAACCCTAATAAACCTCAAGGAGATTGGCTCCAAAGAAATCGTTTAACGGGAAGCAACATAAAAAGCAGAAATTGAGAAAAGAAAAAGCCCGGCTAAATAGCCGGGCAAAGTTCCAGAACAAAAGGATCCTATCCCGCTCTCCATGGGATAGAGTCTGCGTCTGTTCGATCAGTGTGACTGATCAAGCTCTGGAAACTGGATTGTTGACGCTGTACTCACTCACGTGGCGCGCCAACAAATTCAGTTAACCTTGGTACTTTTTAATAACCAAAGTTGCGTTTGTGCCGCCAAAGCCAAAGCTGTTTGACATTACGGTTGTTAACTCTGCATCACGTGCTTCTGTCACGATGTCCAGACCTTGAGCTGCTTCGTCCAAGTTTTCAATATTGATGCTTGGAGCAATGAAGTTTTTGTCTAGCATAAGTGTTGAGTAAATCGCTTCGTGCACACCAGCGGCGCCTAGTGCGTGACCAGTCATTGCTTTTGTTGCAGAGATTGCTGGGCTGTTCTCACCAAACAATTGTTGGATCGCACCAAGCTCTTTCACGTCACCAACTGGTGTCGACGTGCCGTGCGTGTTGATGTAATCCACACCGTCAACGTCTTGCATCGCCATCTTCATACAACGGATCGCGCCTTCACCTGATGGTGCTACCATGTCGTAGCCATCTGAAGTCGCACCGTAACCTACGATCTCACCGTAGATTTTCGCGCCACGTGCTAGAGCGTGCTCAAGTTCTTCGATAACCAGCATGCCGCCACCGCCAGAGATAACGAAACCATCACGGTCCGCATCATACGTACGAGATGCTTTGTCTGGAGTGTCGTTGTATTTCGTTGACAGCGCACCCATGGCGTCAAACATCATGGTTTGAGACCAATCAAGCTCTTCACCGCCACCAGCAAAAACAATGTCTTGTTTACCAAGTTGAATAAGCTCCATCGCGTGACCGATACAGTGTGCAGAAGTAGCACATGCAGAGCTCATTGAGTAGTTCACACCACGAATCTTAAATGGCGTAGCAAGACAAGCGGAAACCGTAGAAGACATAGTACGAGGAACCATGTAAGGACCAACTCGTTTTACGCCTTTTGCGCGCATCGTGTCTGTCGCTACCGTTTGGTTATATGCAGAAGCACCGCCAGAACCCGCAACGATACCGGTACGATCGTTTGAAACCTGATCCTCTGTAAGACCAGCGTCTGCGATTGCCTGCTCCATTGATAGGTATGCATAAGCAGCCGCATCACCCATAAAGCGCATCTGCTTACGGTCGATGTGTTCCGTCGGGTTGATTTTTAGGTCACCCCATACTTGCGAACGAAGACCGTGTTCTTTGAACTGCTCAGATGCAGTGATGCCAGATTTGCCCGCTTTAAGAGACGCTAGAACTTCTTCGACGTTGTTACCGATACTTGAAACAATACCCATACCGGTGATTACGACTCGTTTCATTATGACATTCCTATAATTCAAAAATCCGCTAGATGATAACTAAGATAGTCAACAAAAGTGGTCAGCTTTCCCATAAATTCGTACAATCGCCCCATTCTTACCGCGCCAAATCACAAATTTGCACCATTATGACTTCAATAAAAAACGCAGAACTTGGTTGGAACGAAGCTGGTACTCCGGTTTCAGACCAATTTGATGATGTTTACTTCTCTAACGTAAACGGTCTTGAAGAGACACGCTACGTTTTCTTAAAACAAAATCATCTCCCAGAAAGATGGCAGGAATTTGACCAAAGACGTTTTGTCATTGGTGAAACAGGATTTGGCACGGGATTAAACTTCTTAGCAGTATGCCAGTGGTTTAGTGAGTTTCGTCGTCAGCATCCGGACGCAACATTGAAAGAGCTGCATTTTATTAGCTTTGAAAAATACCCATTAAGCAAAGCCGATTTAAAGAAGGCGCATGAAGCTTGGCCTGAGCTAGCTGAGTACGCGGAAAAGTTACAAAAGCACTACCCTGCCGCTGTGCCGGAGTGTCATCGCATTGTTTTAGAAGACGGCGCAATCACACTCGACCTTTGGTTTGGTGACATTAAAGACTGCATGCCGCAAGTCCCATACAACGAACAAGGTTTGATTGATGCTTGGTTCTTAGATGGATTCGCGCCAAGTAAAAATCCAGAGATGTGGAACCAAGGCCTGTTCAACAACATGGCAAAGCTAGCCAAGCAAGATTGTACAGTTGCCACGTTTACCGCAGCAGGCTTTGTACGTCGCGGTTTGAACGAAGCAGGCTTTACAATGAAGAAGGTGAAAGGTTTCGGCACGAAGCGAGAAATGATCGCCGGCTCTATGGAGCAACGTGAAAAGCAGTCGAACCATCTCCCGTGGTTCAATCGCACAGCATCTAGCAATCTTAATTCGATTGCCATCATTGGTGGTGGTATAGCCAGCGCGGCGTTAGCGAAAACGTTAGTTCGTCGTGGCCAAAACGTCACGCTTTACTGCAAAGACACTCAACCAGCCGAAGGAGCGTCGGGTAATCGTCAAGGGGCCGTGTATCCATTGTTGAACGGTCCCCATACTGGCGTTTCGCGTGTGTTTGCTCCTGCATTTTTGTTCGCACGTCAGTTTGTTGAACAAGCAGCACAAGAGATCGATTTTGATCATGACTGGTGTGGCGTAACTCAGTTGATGTGGGATGACAAATCCACAGACAAACTGGAGAAAATGCTTGCGGGTAACTTCACTCCAGAGCTCATTCAAAAGCTGTCCGCCGAGGAAACTGCGAACACTATCGGGTTACCTATTGATATGGCGTCTGTGCACTACCCTATGGGAGGATGGTTGTGCCCTGCCGAGCTAACGCGTGGGTTAACCAGACAATTAGAACAGACATCGTTACTCTCAACGAAGTTTGAACATCACGTTGAAGCATTAAATTGGGATGAAAAGCGTCAGCTCTGGCTACTAACGGCGAGTGGTCAAACATTTGAGCACTCAACCGTTGTGGTTGCGAATGGCCATGAGTTCCAAACATTGAGCCAAACCGCTTCCCTGCCGATGGGACAGGTGAAAGGGCAAGTCAGTCATGCTCCGGCAACCGAAACGCTGAGTCAATTGAAAACGGTATTGTGTTACGACGGCTACATGACGCCTGTTAACCCAAACAATCAGCACCTGTGCATAGGCGCAAGCTACGATCGCTGTCACCTAGACTACGAATTTGATGAAAACGCTCAGAAGGATAACGCAGAAAAATTAGTTAAGTGCGTACCGAACCAAGAATGGCCAAAAGAGGTAGATATCAGTGGCAATCGATCTCGCCAAGGTATTCGCTGCGTGAGCCGAGATCACTTACCATTTGTCGGAAATGTGGGTGACTTTGAGACGATAAAAACGCAATACGCCAACTTACAAAATCAAAAAGCAGAAGAGGTAGAAACCGTTCATCAGTTCGCTAACCTATTCTGCTTCTTAGGTTTAGGATCTCGTGGGCTGAGCTCTGCACCATTGTTAGCTGAAGTGTTGGCCTCGCAAATCTGTGGAGACCCGCTGCCATTACCTGTTGATGTATTGACCGAACTTCATCCAAGTCGAATGTGGGTTCGTAAACTAAGAAAAGGCAAAGCCATTACCGAGCTGTAAGAGTATTCTCTCATTTACATTCCCGACGCAGGTATGTGTCGGGAATCGCTAACTCATTAAGTCACTCGTGTTGAAATTACTTCAGCTGTGCAATTGCTTGTTTCACTTGCTCTGCTACTTCCGGATTTACCGCCTCACCAGACTCCACGTCAAAGTTCTCGTAGAAGCTCGGCACAGATAGCGATGCTTTCACATCTGCTCCGAAAAATTGCGCGGAACCTGTTGCCGCTGCAAGAACGCTCTGTGCGCCACCCGGACCAGGAGAAGTTGCTAAGTAAACGACTGGCTTGTTTTGGAATACGTTGCGCTCAATGCGCGTCGCCCAATCAAATAGGTTTTTATACGCTGCTGGGTATGAACCGTTATGCTCTGCGAAGGAAACAACAATAGCGTCAGCCTCAGCCAAATCACGTAAAAATGCGACAGCACCTTCAGCTTGACCAATTTCTTTCTCTTTGTCTTCGCTAAACATCGGTACTTGATAATTGTTTAAGTCTAAAACGTTCACTTGAGCGTCTTCGACTTGGTTTGCTGCGTAAGTAGCAAGTAGTTTATTGATTGAGGTAGAGCTGGTAGAAGCACCAAATGCGACAATTTTCATGGTTGTAATCCTTTGTTCACGTTTTATGCTAACCAGAATAAAAGTTGAACAGTTTCGCTACAACCACAAAAATTTTATGGAGAGGTTCGAATTTTTCGAAGTAGTAAATGACTTGGACTGATAAATGGAGAACGACGTTCGGAGATTAAGCCTGAGCCTGCAGTTCTTGCCACAAGTCACTGACGATCGCGCGATCAGCTGGGCTTAATTCGGTACGAGCGTCTTCCAAACTGCTCTCAATGCGTGACTTCAGTTCAGTAATATCGCTAATGCCTTCTTCTTCACAAGATGCCGCAGACAAAGAGATGTGACCACGTAGATAACCACCAGCAAACAATTCATCGTCAGATGCTGTTTCAATTCGAGCATCAATCAGTTCCAGTAGTTTTTCTTCAAATTCAATAATCATGGTGTATCTCTGAGGTTATTTGAGGTTATTTAACGCAAAAGTCTGACGCTTCCAGCGGCTTGGTTTGGTAAAACGCACGCAGAGCATCCGAAAGCATTCTCACTCGCAAAGGCAAGCCAGCTTCCAAAATACCCAACACTTCTTTATGCACTTTCTGCATAAAGCCGAGCCTATCTGGTTCAAAATCGCCGTGTAGATTGTCACAACTCACCGTAAAAGGGAAGCCAGCACTTTGTGCCAGAATCCATTCATAAGCTTGCGGACGCACTTCAACTTTCTCAAACTCCGCTTGAACTTCTTCCGTGCGCCCATCGGGTTCATACCAATAGCCAAAATCTTCCAGCAAACGACGCTCTGGCCCTGCCACACACCAATGCGAGATTTCGTGTAATGCGGAGGCATAAAAAACCCGAGCAAAAATAATCCGATGATGAGGATGCTCATCATCAGCAGGAAGATAAATAGGCTCATCACCACCTAACTCCAATTTCGTATTAAATTGGTCTAAAAAGGTGTCATTGAAAATGGTGATAAGGTCTTGGTATTCGTGGGTCATCGTCGAGTTTGTACTTCAGTTTGACATGCGCTGCGTATTGTCGCTGTTTTTATCTATAAGGTAAAGGTGCTCCCACAGTTTTGGTTATTAGTTGAATTTATCTGAACATCGCTTTCTCCATATAATTTCTCATTCGTCAGCGTACTCATTTGCTACTACACTCTCGCCTTATTTTGATGCTGCTCAAACTGCTGTTTTTTAAGCGGTTTGATTACAGGCATGTTGCTGGTTTTAATCACTTTTTAAGAATGATAAAACCTTTTGTAAGTGTTGTTGCTGCGCCTACGATGATTCACGTAGAACGTAGTGACTTTTTACGTTGAGTGTCTCCCTATGTTGCTAAGTGTGTTGTATATCATTGGTATCACGGCTGAAGCCATGACAGGTGCGTTGAGCGCTGGTAGAAGAAAAATGGACTGGTTTGGTGTTATGTTGGTGGCCAGTGCAACGGCCATTGGTGGTGGCACCGTACGTGACATTTTACTGGGACACTACCCTCTTGGTTGGGTAAAAAACCCAGAGTTCCTGGCAATCACGTGTGTTGCGGGTGTACTTACCACAGGCTTAGCGAAATGGGTGATTAAGCTAAAAGGTCTATTCATCCGCCTTGATGCGTTAGGTTTGATCGTGTTCAGCATCATCGGAACTAAGATTGCGATGGGCATGGGCTTACACCCTGGGATCTGTATGGTTTCAGCGCTAGTAACGGGTGTATTCGGTGGGCTACTCCGCGACTTAATCTGTCGCCAAACACCGTTGGTGCTGCATGAAGAACTTTACGCTTCTGTCGCTCTTATCGCATCAGGAATGTACTTAGCGCTATTAGAATTTAATGTTCCCGATGTAACAGCCACTATCATTACACTGATCACCGGTTATATGCTGCGTATGGCCGCGGTACGTTTTAAGTGGCGTCTCCCTTCTTTCAATTTGGAAACCGAAGGCTCACTCCATTAAGCAAAAACTACTTAAACAAAAAAGGTTGCCTGATAAAATTGTGCCACCCGCGATTAAGTGAGTGGCATAATTTTATATTCAGTCATCCTGAACAGCGACGAAGGAGCATGATTCAGGATCTATTATCCGAGCACTCTGTTGTCAGAGATGTTTCTTTCTCTTTTCATCGCGCTGAAATTAGATTCCTAGTCTCGCTATAGCTCGCTGGAATGACACAAAGCTCTTAAATCTTCGGTGTTTCAGTTGTTACGCCATGGTTTTGACCACGATGACGCAGCAAATGATCCATCACCACAATCGCTAGCATCGCTTCAGCAATTGGTACGGCACGAATACCCACACAAGGATCATGACGGCCTTTGGTGATCAACTGAGTTGGCTCACCTTCTTTTGTGATGGTCTCACCCGGAACTGTGATGCTTGATGTTGGCTTAAGCGCAATGTTAGCCACAATGTCTTGACCAGTTGAGATACCACCAAGAATACCGCCCGCGTGATTACTGCCAAAACCTTCAGGAGCAAGCGTATCACGGTGTTGACTGCCTTTTTGGTTTACCACATCAAAGCCATCACCGATCTCAACGCCTTTCACCGCATTAATGCTCATTAGCGCGTGCGCGATGTCTGCATCCAGACGGTCAAATACAGGTTCACCAAGACCAACAGGCACGTTAGTTGCCACAACCTGAATTTTCGCGCCAATTGAGTCGCCTTCTTTTTTCAGGTCACGGATAAGTTGGTCAAACGCTTCTACCTTGTCCACATCTGGGCAAAAAAACGCGTTGTTTTCGATTTCGTTCCAATCTACCTTGTCGATAGAAACATCACCCATTTGTGACAAGTACGCGCGAATCTCAACACCAAACTCATCTTTCAAGTATTTCTTCGCGATTGCCCCCGCCGCCACACGCATTGCGGTTTCACGAGCAGACGAACGGCCGCCACCCCGATAGTCACGGATGCCATACTTTTGGTGGTAAGTATAATCAGCATGACCCGGACGGAATTTATCTTTGATGTCCGAGTAATCTTTTGAGCGCTGATCGGTGTTTTCAATTAGCAAACCGATCGATGTACCTGTGGTTTTGCCTTCAAAAACACCAGAAAGAATTTTAACTTCATCCGGTTCACGACGTTGTGTGGTGTAACGTGATGTGCCTGGACGACGGCGGTCGAGATCGATTTGCAGATCTGCTTCTGTAATTTCTAACCCCGGAGGACATCCGTCTACGATACATCCCAGTGCGATACCGTGACTTTCCCCGAATGTCGTCACTCGGAAATGTTGTCCGATACTGTTTCCTGCCATTACTTCCTCAAGTTTTTATCGCTACGCCCTCTCAAACCAGAGCGCAACTGCTTTCCAATTCTTCGTGGATTCATAGTGGCTTTATTACGTTTTGATGTAAAGAGTTAATATCGGCGAGTTATGCATAAAAAAACACCGAGCATAAAGCTCGGTGTTTTGACGTTTAGTGCAAGACCCTATTAGTCTTTGTACAGTTTGAACTCTTCGGCACACTCAACCAGCTGGTCACGCGTTAGCATGAATACGCCGTGACCGCCGTTCTCAAACTCAATCCAAGTGAACGGAATCTGTGGGTACTGTTCCATCATATGAATCATTGAGTTGCCAACTTCACAGATAAGAATGCCGTTATCTGTTAGGTAGTCTGGTGCGTTTGCAAGAATACGACGCACAAGTTTTAGGCCATCCGTACCGGCTGCTAAACCAAGCTCAGGTTCGTGTGTGAACTCGTCTGGCAGGCTGTTCATGTCTTCTTCATCCACATATGGTGGGTTAGACACGATCAGGTTGTACTTCTCTTTTGGTAGGTCGCGGAACAAGTCAGAGCGAATTGGGAATACTTGCTGCTCCATGCCGTGATCTTGTACGTTTTGCTCCGCGACTTGTAGTGCGTCCGTTGAGATATCAATCGCATCCACTTCAGCTTCAGGGAACGCGTGAGCACATGCAATTGCGATACAGCCGCTGCCTGTGCATAGGTCCATGATGCGCGCTGGCTCTTCCACCAACCAAGGTTGGAATTCTGCTTGAATCAACTCACCGATTGGAGAACGTGGCACAAGTACGCGCTCATCAACGAAGAATTCAAGACCGCAGAACCAAGCTTTGTTGGTTAGGTATGCAGTTGGTGTACGTTCATTGATACGTTTTACTACACGCTCAACAATACGCAGACGCTCGCTGGTCGTTAGGCGAGAGTTTAATACGTGCGGAGGCACATCAATCGGCAAGTATAAGGTTGGCAGGATAAGCTGAACCGCTTCATCCCACGCATTATCAGTACCATGACCGTAAAACAGGTTCGCTGCGTTAAAGCGGCTTACCGTCCAACGAATCATATCTTGAAGGGTATGCAGCTCCGATACCGCTTCTTCTACAAAAATCTTATCCAAAATTGCCTCCGAAAAGCGCTACAATACTGCCAATAAAAGTTTATTAATGAAATTGTTTACCTAATGAGCAAAAAAGACACCGAACACGATGACGATTTCGCCTTGTTTCAGGAAGCAGTACAGGGCGTAAAAAAGTTGCGACAGGATACCATAATCCAGCAACCAAAAAAAAATACTAAGCAAAAAGAAATCAAGCGCTCCAACCGGGAAGCGAGTGATTCTGAGTTTTACTTCTCCGACGAGTTTGTCCCTCTCTTAAATGAAGAAGGCCCAACTCGTTATGCACGTGACGACGTCTCCACTTATGAAGTTAAACGTCTACGTCGCGGCGTGTATGTACCGGACGTATTCCTCGATATGCACGGCATGACACAACAAGAAGCTAAACGCGAACTTGGTGCGATGATCGCCTACTGCGTCAAAAACGAGATTCACTGTGCGTGTGTGCAACATGGCATTGGTAAACACATCCTGAAACAGAAAGCGCCACTTTGGTTAGCACAACACCCAGACGTAATGGCTTTCCACCAAGCGCCACTAGAATTCGGCGGTGATGGTGCGTTGTTAGTTTTGCTCTCTATTCCAGAAAAGTAACTAGCTCACTGTAGAAGCAATTAAACAAAAAGGCAGGAAATTTCCTGCCTTTCTTCATTCTATATCTAATGTTTAAATGCTTATTTGGTTTCGACGCTTATGGCGTAATATGCCACAGCACTTCACCGTTTTGCGTTTGTAGATCGTATTCAATACACACTAGACCTGATGTAGGAAACATCGGTGGTGCCATGTCTTTTACAAACTCTGAAGTGAGATAACCAACCAAAGGCAAATGAGAGACAAGCAGAAGCGAGTCTAGTTTTTCCACTTCAATCAATGCACTTGCAAAATCAAATACATGCTCAGATTGACCGTAAGGTGTAATATCTTCACAAGTTTCGATGCTTTTTGCAGCAAAATACTCGCTGATCTCTTGCCAAGTTTGTTGAGCTCTAATATACGGACTCACCAACACTTTATCGAATTGCGCAAAACCTTGTTCTTTACAGGCTCTCGCAACCGCTTCTGATTCGACTCTGCCTCTTGGGGTCAATTGTCGTGCTGCGTCTGAATCTGCAAAATGCTCGGCTTCGCCGTGACGCATGATGAATATTTTCATGTTATTTCCTAGGGATAGCTAACGCTACCAAAAGGTTGACTGCTATCTTTATTAGATAGACGGGGCTAACTTTAATAATGACGAAACAAAAATACTGATATAATTATCTGTTCATTATACCAATTCGCTTGCTAAAGATAGCGACTTTCTTAACAATCTATTAAAAAGAATGTACTCAGTTCATCACAGTATTTAACTGTGCTTTGAGTTCAGAGCATTCATTCAAACAGTTCTTCCCCATACGCAAACGCGATGGGCCTGTGCAGAAGTCTACGAATAACAAAAATACGGCAAGCAGTATTTGTCGAAACGCAAACTTTGCGCCCCCTAGCTAGGGGTTCATAATTACTGTAATGCGAAATCTGGAGACGCATCGTGCATCTAAGTCCTAACGATTCAAATCAATACCGCTACATTACCTTGAGCAATGATCTGCGTGTACTGCTGATTCATTCCGAGACAGCTCAACAGTCAGCAGCTGCTCTAGCAGTGAACGTTGGACACTTCGACGACCCAAACGATCGCCAAGGTCTGGCACACTATTTAGAACATATGCTTTTTTTGGGTACGGAAAAATACCCTAAAGTGGGCGAGTTTCAAAGCTATATTAGCCAGCATGGAGGAACAAATAACGCTTGGACGGGTACTGAGCACACTTGTTTCTTTTTTGATGTTACTCCGAATGCCTTTGAAAATGCCTTAGATCGATTTAGCCAATTCTTTACCGCACCATTGTTTAACGAAGAAGCTTTAGACAAAGAACGCCAGGCTGTCGACTCCGAATACAAACTCAAACTTAATGACGATTCTCGCCGCCTGTATCAAGTCAATAAAGAAGTCATCAATCCAGATCACCCTTTCTCTAAGTTCTCAGTCGGCAACCTAGATACATTAGGTGACCGAGATGGTAAATCCATCCGCGACGAAATTGTCGAGTTTCACCACTCTCAATACTCTGCCGATCTCATGACGTTGACGCTCTTTGGGCCGCAGTCGCTCGATGAACAGCAAGCGTGGGTAGAAGCCATGTTTGCCAATATCCCAAACCACCACCTTCGTGGAAAATCGATTGATGTCCCCATTAGCACCAAAGAAAGTACCGGGATTTTAGTTCAAGTTGAACCCATCAAAGAATTTCGAAAACTCATTCTCACCTTCCCAATGCCGGGAATGGATAAGCACTACGGCGTTAAACCACTCTCTTACTTCGCGCATTTACTCGGCTATGAAGGCGAAGGCAGCTTAATGCTCCAGCTAAAAAATGAGGGCTGGATTACGTCGCTTTCTGCGGGCGGCGGCGCTAGTGGTAGCAACTATCGAGATTTTACGGTTAGCTGCACACTCACCCCACAGGGTCTCAACCACGTTGACGACATCATCCAAGCGGTTTTTCAATACCTCTCGATGATCAAACAAGACGGGCTAGATGAATGGCGCTATCTCGAAAAACAAGCGGTGCTTGAGTCGGCGTTTCGTTTCCAGGAGCCATCTCGACCAATGGATTTGGTTAGCCATCTTGTTATCAATATGCAGCATTATCAGCCAGACGATACCATTTATGGCGACTACAAAATGGCGGGCTATGATGAACAACTGCAGCGTTCGTTGCTGCAATACTTAACCATCGATAATGTTCGCGTAACCCTGATTGCAAAAGGACTGGAATACAACCGTACTGCCGAATGGTACTTTACTCCGTATTCCGTCACGCCTTTTAGTGATGAGCAACGCCGCTTCTATCAACAAATCGATCCAAGCTGGCAGTTCGTCTTACCAGAAAAGAACCCTTATATTTGCTACGATCTCGATCCCATGCCGTTCGAAAATGGTGGTTCACTACCAGAGTTAATTGAAGATCTCGAAGGCTTCCGACTTTGGCATTTACAAGATGATGAATTTCGCGTGCCAAAAGGCGTTGTATATGTCGCTATCGACAGCTCTCATGCTGTTGCATCACCGAAGAACATTGTCAAAACTCGCCTATGTGTCGAGATGTTCCTCGATTCGCTAGCAAAAGAAACCTATCAAGCGGAAATCGCAGGGATGGGTTACAACATGTATGCTCACCAAGGCGGGGTTACCTTAACCCTCTCAGGGTTCAGCCAAAAACTGCCTCAATTGTTGGAAATGATCCTGCACCGTTTTGCTTCTCGAGATTTCAGCCCTGCACGCTTTGAAACCATCAAGCAGCAACTGTTACGTAACTGGAGAAATGCTTCACAAGATCGTCCTATTTCGCAGCTGTTTAACGCACTTACAGGGCTACTTCAACCCAATAACCCGCCTTTCGCAACCTTAGTCGAAGCGCTAGAAGAAATCGAAGTCGATGAACTCTCGGTATTCGTAGAATCAATTCTTGCAGAACTGCACGTTGAAATGTTTGTTTACGGAGATTGGCAGCGTCAACAAGCGCATGACATGGCGACGACCTTAAAAGATGCCCTAAGAGTAAAAGAGCAGCGTTATGAAGAGGCGCTCCGCCCACTCATCATGCTGGGAAAAAACGGCAGTTTTCAACGTGAAGTACATTGTAACCAGCAAGATTCGGCGGTCGTTATTTACCACCAGTGTGAGGATATTGAGCCTCGTAGCATTGCTCTATACTCATTGGCGAACCATCTCATGTCGGCAACATTTTTCCACGAGATCCGCACAAAACAGCAATTAGGTTACATGGTGGGCACTGGCAATATGCCACTTAACCGTCATCCGGGTATTGTGCTTTATGTGCAGTCACCCAATGCAGCGCCTGCCGAGCTGGTTACCTCAATCGATGAGTTCTTAAATGCCTTTTATATGGTGCTGTTAGAACTGAACGATTACCAGTGGCATAGCAGTAAGCGCGGCTTGTGGAATCAAATAGCGACGCCGGACACCACACTGCGAGGTCGTGCTCAGCGTCTTTGGGTTGCAATAGGAAACAAAGACACCGAGTTTAACCAACGTGACAAGGTACTTGCTGAACTGAAGAAATTGACCCGAGCAGACATGATTCGCTTTGTCGTTAATGAGTTGAAACCTCGCACGGCAAACCGATTGGTCATGCACTCTCAAGGGCAATCGCATTCGGACGCTCCGCGCATCCACTTAGGGCAAGAAATTGGATCGATTGAAGAGTTCCAACTTAGGCCAAAAGATTGCGGCTTAGGATGATCTAATTGCGCAGTAATAAAATTATCGATTAATAACTATATACCTACAAACCAATGAGATTGTGGGTCTCATAAATAGAATCGACACCATAATTGGCAGAAAATTGAAATTACGCCATTGCGGCTTATGCTCTAATTACCACACTAAAAATAAATTAATGAGGTAATCATGAAAAAAGCACTACTACTTGCGGCTATTTTACTGCCACTGGCATCTGCACACGCTGAAATCTCGGTGAAAGGTGATGGCTTTGAGCTAAGTAACGACTGTGTCCGCCTAAGCGGAGACAATGTTTCTATCAAATCAGATGATTGCTCTTCAAAACAGTGGAAAGATAAAGACAACAAAGGCAACAGCAGCGTTCACGGGGACGACAACCCAGGTAAAGGCCACAATAAAGATAAGAAAGACAAGAAGAAGTAACTATTTCTTATTTATGAAAAAGGCTTGCCACTGGCAAGCCTTTTTCTTTACCGAAGCAACGTTTAATAGAATGTGGTTCCTTCTCCAGCTCGAGTAAGCAAACCATCACACGGTGCGTAACGATCGCCATACTTCGATGCAAACTCATTCATTTTCTCAACCAGTTCTTTAATGCCAAACTGATCCATATAACGGAATGGACCGCCCAAGAATGGAGGGAAACCAATGCCAAATATTGCACCAATATCACCATCACGTGGCGAGCGAATGATGCCGTCATCCAAACAACGTACCGCTTCATTCAGCATTGGTAGTACACAGCGCAACGCAATATCGTTATCGCTCAGCTTAGATTCAGGATCGAGCTTAAGCAGCTTGTAGATGGATTTATCGACTTCTTTCTTCTTACCTTTGTAAGTGTAGAAACCTTTCCCGCTCTTACGTCCTTTGCGACCGTCATTCAATAAGATATCGAACACGTCAGGGCCTTTGAATCGCTCACCTAACTCGTTGACTAGAATCGGCATAATTTTCGCGCCAATGTCGACACCGACTTCATCCAGTAAGGTAATCGGGCCGACAGGGAAACCAAAATCAAGCAACGCCGTATCAATCTTTTCGATCGGTTCGTTAGCCAGCAGAATATGCGCCGCTTCGTTCATGTATGGCGCAAGAATGCGGTTCACGTAAAAGCCCGCTTTGTCTTTCACTACGATCGGGGTTTTACCTTGCTTTTTAGCAAGTGCAACGACTGTTGAAATGGTTTCATCTGATGTCGTTTCATGCGGAATCACTTCCACCAACGGCATTTTTTCTACCGGGCTGAAGTAATGCAAACCCACTACGTTTTCTGGACGCTCCGCTTTTTCTGCAATTTTGTGGATTGGTAACGAAGAAGTATTGGTCGCAAAGATGGTTTCCGGCTTGGCATTCGCTTCAATATCCGCCACCATTTTTTGTTTAAGATCTAAGTCTTCAAAAACGGCTTCAATTACGACATCAATATGATTAAAGCTGGTAAAGTCGACACCGCCAGACAGTTGCAACATTTTCGCTTGCAAATCGGCTTTTGATAGAATGCGACGTTTACGCTGTTTCTCGAATAACTTGTAGTTGTAGTTGAGTGCGTTTAGAACGCCATCGTTGCTGACGTCTTTGATGCGGACAGGCACCTTCGCTTTTGCAACAGACACATGGCTGATTCCTGCGCCCATCAAGCCACCGCCAAGCACGCCAACTTTATGAACTGGCGCGGGTTTCGCATCCGTACCATTTTCTTTCTTCATTTCCGTTGTCGCAAAGAAGATAGAACGGAGCGCTTTTGATTCAGAGCTCATCACAAGCTCACCGAAGCGTTTCGCTTCAAGCTCTTGTCCTTGGGCGAAACCTTTCTCTAAACCATGCTGAATAACGTCTAAAATCGCGACCGTTGCTGGATAGTTACCACGGGTTTTCTGATTGGTTTTCTTCGCTGCCTGTTCAAACACAAACTTGCGCCCTAACCCGCTACCCGACATCACTTTTTCTTTCGTGGATAGCTTTTTCGTACCCTTGTTTTTACCTTTGTCGATAAACTGTTTTGCTACGTCGAGCAAAATGGTGTCAGGCACACAGGCGTCCACAACGCCCAGTTTTTTAGCTTTCTTCGCACGAAGTTGTTTACCCGTCAGGATCAAGTCCAACGACGGTAACAGGCCAATCAAACGTGGCAGACGCTGCGTACCGCCGGAACCTGGCAGCAATCCAAGCTGTACTTCTGGCAGGCCTAAACGCGTTTTATCTGAATCCGTACAAACACGATAATCACATGCAAGAGCAAGCTCTAAGCCACCGCCTAAACATGGACCGTGAATAGCGGCAACCACAGGATATGGTAAGTCCGAAAGCTGCTGGAATAGCTCTTGACCTTGCCTCGCTAATGCTTCTGCTTCACTTGCGGTCGTGCACGCTTCTAGCATGCGAACATCGGCCCCCGCGACAAAGTTGTCCGGCTTTAGGGAATGAATGATCATCCCTTTGATGCCACTGGCGTCTTTTAGCTGAGCAAAGATTTCTTTCATTTCATCAGCAAAAGCCGCCTGCAGCGTATTCATTTTTTCATTAGGAACATCAATCGCTAACCAAGCAATATTTTGCTCATCAACCTTTAGACTAAATGCTTTTTGCTCGCTCATTACTCAACCTCCAGAATCATTGCCGCACCAAGACCACCAGCAGCACATGCGGTATTCAATGCAATACCACCGCCACGGCGTTTCAGTTCACGTAGAGTTTGCGTCATCATACGCGCACCAGTCGCAGCAAATGGGTGACCGTAAGCGATTGAGCCACCAAGCACGTTAAACTTATCCATGTCGATTTCACCGATCGCTTTCGAACGACCTAGATTTTCTTGAGCAAACTTATCTGAAGCAAACATCTTCACATTCGCCAATGCTTGCGCAGCAAACGCTTCGTGCATGTCGATCAACGTCAGATCAGACAGTTCCAAGCCTGTATTTTCTAACACTTTCGCTGTGGCATACGTCGGTCCCATCAGCATGTCCTTTTCCACACCGATCGCTGAAAATGCGTAGCCACGTATGTAGCCAAGAATCTCCATGCCAAGCTCTTTCGCTTTACCTTCGCGCATCAACATCACTGCCGCACCACCATCAGTCAGTGGCGTACTGTTAGCTGCCGTAACACTGCCATACTGGCGATCAAAGGCAGGTCGAAGTTTCGCGTACCCTTCTACGGTTGAGTCGTGACGGACATTGTTGTCTTCCGAAATCCATTTTTTGTATGGTTCGGGAAAAGCCGTCATCACTTCACCTTGGATCTTACCTTCTTTCCAAGCTTGGGAAGCCAGCGTATGAGAGCGATGTGCTAGCGCATCCTGCTCTGCACGAGAAATACCATGCGTCTTTGCCATTTGCTCCGCAGTTTGTCCCATCGACAAGCCCGTCGAGTACTCGGCTACTGCAGGAGGCACTGGCATAAGGTCTTTAAAGCTCAAGTTTTTGAGGATGCTAAGCTTCTGACCCATTGTTTTTGTCTTACTTAGAGCAAGCAGATTAGCGGCCAGTTTCTTAGATACGCCAATAGGCAGGACGGAAGAAGAGTCTGCACCACCAGCAATACCGATATCGATGGTTCCCGCCATGATGCTTTCTGCGACATTGACCGCCGCTTGAAAACTCGTTGCACACGCACGAGTCACACTGTAAGCATCAGTATGAATGTTCATACCGGTGCCTAACACGATTTCTCGTGCGATGTTTGGCGCTTCAGGCATTTGTACTACTTGTCCAAATACCACTTGTTCGATTAACTTCGGATCAATATCTGTTCGAGCAAGCATTTCGCTTACTACCATTTTCCCTAAATCGACCGCTGGCACTTGGCTAAATTCCGTGCTTTGACGAGCAAAGGGAGTTCGAAGCCCCGCGACAATAGCGACACGCTCACCATTGCGTGTTTTTACTTCCTGCTTGCCCATTGTTTCTCCTTAAATACAAGAGGTCTGACCTGATGCATTGTAATGAATTTGTTAAATTTATCAAACATGCGTTTAAATAAACGTGAAGCAAGTAGATCAATTACTCTACCTCTTTGATTCTTATGCGATTAATAATGATTAACTATAGAGAGTTAAAACGGTAAGAGGTATATGGAAGGTAAAATCGAAGCAAAAAAAAACCACACATAACTGTGTGGTCGGAATATCTATAAAACAATTAACTTACGCCAATTGAAAATTAATCAGTTTCCTGATTAGGAGAAAGTAAAGTCAGCCTTCAAAAGGAAGTGTCATCTTGCTCAACATGTTAGTCGCAATGACTAACGAGATGACAAGATGTACTATAACCCCTTCACTGCTTGATATTTTGAAATAGATCAATTTTATAGTGATTTTACGAGCTTTAAGCACATCTAAAAGGCTCAGCGATGCAAACCTATTCAAAAATTCACCGCTAACAGTCTCTTTTTATGTCCCATCGAATGAACTTATCCAAACCATTGATTACTAATGATGATATTGTTAACAATCTTTACCAATTCATGTTCGATGATATTTGGCATTTGCGTATACACTTTTAAGTAACCACATAGCTTATTGTGTCAGAGGTTATCTACGACACACGCTCAACCGAAACCGCGAGGCTATTGAAAAGTAAAGTCATGCTCAGAACAAATAAGAAACTCACAGAGCGAGGATGGAGGCTCCTGTGGCCATATTAAAAATGTTTGGAAAGAAAAATTCCAACAGTCCGGTCAACTCTGATATGGACAAGCAAAGAAAATACGAAGCGCTCGTCCGAGGGTACCATCGTGACTTATATCGCTACGCATACTGGTTGTGCAAAGATAAAGCGATAGCGGAAGATCTAGTTCAGGAAACCTGTCTTAGAGCCTGGAAGTCACTCGATAGTCTCCAGGATGAAAAAGCAGCCAAGTCTTGGCTCATCACCATATTGAGACGAGAAAATGCGCGCCGCTTCGAACGTAAACAATTTGATTTAGTTGATATCGATGATTACGGCAATGATGCTAAAGTCAGCGATGACCCACATCATCAGCAAGAATGGCTGCAAGCACAGATCATGAAACTCGACGTTGAATACCGCGAACCTTTATTTCTCCAAGTTGTCGGTGGTTTCAGCGGAGAAGAGATTGGCGACATTCTTGATTTAAATAAAAATACAGTGATGACTCGATTATTTCGCGCTCGTAATCAACTCAAAGAGATGTTGGATTCTCAAGATACTAAGAGAGGACAAAAGAATGGATGATTTAGAATTTCGTCGTCGTATTTTGTCGGATCCAAAACAAAAGGATGAAGAGATTCTGCAAGCTTTAGCTGGTAGCGACGCCAACAATAAGTTTGTTGATGACGTTTTGGATCTCGACGTAAAAATTAAACAAGCCATGAATGTGGATGTACCTGAAGATCTCGCTGATAAGATTTTATTTAGTCAGACGTCGAGTGCACTTGATGAAGAGAAGGTCGTCAGACCAAACTTTGTGCGCAAAGCAATGGCACTTGCCGCTTCTATTGCGTTCACCGCAGGATTATTAGTTGGTCAAGTAAACTGGGGAAATGTTTTGGTATCTCCAGCACAAGCCAGTTTAGCTGATACCGCGATGAAACACGTTACTCATGAAGAACCTTTTGTTCGTCATCTTGATGAGGATGTACCGAGCTCGCAAATTAATGCGAAAATGTCGCCATTTCATTACCAGTTTAGTGAAAACTTTCCATATCACGTTTACTACCTAAACCACTGCGGTTTTGGCGAATCCAATGCGGTGCATATGGTATTCCAAGGTCCAAAAGGTAAAGTAACGTTATTTATTACTGGTATTCCTAGCGAACAAAGTACCGACTTTAATAAGGATGGCATGACCGGAATCGTTCAGCCCGTCGGGAGTTCAAGCCTGATTTTAGTCGGAGAAGAAGGTGAAAATATTGATGCTATCGCTACGACTCTTGCATCAATGATTAAACCGATGTAATAACTTCGACGATTTCCAGCCTTCAAAAGGTTAAATGCCGCTAAATGATCTTATTTAGCGGCATTTTTGTATAAATAGAACACAAAACATTCACCATCGCTATAGCATTTAGAGCTTAAACTCTAAATTACGCATTTTAAGTGCAATTTCCCGTCTTTTAGACATCATTTCTGCAATTTTTATTCAATTTTATCCAATGGTCGGATTTGTCCAAGCAACGATTGATACTACTATCTGCGCCACTGAGCAAAAGCTCAATTTATCGTCCAAAGAGACGAATCTAATAAGGAAAAACAAATGACTCAGAACACGCGTCTGTTTAAAAAGACTCTCCTAGCAGTAACGGTAGCTTTTGCCTCAGGTCAATCGATGGCAGCGGGTTTCCAAATCAACGCTCAATCAGCAACTGGCATCGGCCGTGCATTTGCTGGTGATGCAGTAATCGCAGATAACGCCGCAGTAATGGCTCGTAACCCAGCAGCAATGGCTCTATTTGATAAAATGGAGCTTTCGCTAGGTTTCGAAAGCATTACTTCAATGATTGAAGTGAAAGATGCGAAATATAACGTTAATACTCCTTTGGGTTCCAGTACTGTAAATGTTGCTGACACTGATGATGTGGGTGATACGTCAATAGCTCCAAACATTCACCTAATCGTTCCAGTAAATGACAAGTTTGCATGGGGCGTAAACGCATACTCTAATTTCGGCACTAAAACTGAATTTTCAGATAACTACACCGCAACCGAGTACGGTGGTCTTACGGATGTAAAAAGCTTCAACTTTGGCTTTGCGGGTTCTTACCGTTTAAACGAACAATGGAGCTTTGGTGCTGGTTTAGATTTAATCTACGGCCAAGGCACAATGAAGCGTACAACTAGCTCTTCAGTCCCAGGGGTTGGCGGTCAAAAAATTCTGGACGTAGATAAAGCTGATGGTTGGGCTGTTGGTTTCAACGTTGGTACTGTGTACGAACTAGATGAAAACAACCGTTTTGGTCTAGCGTATCGTTACAGCCCTGAATTTACGGCGAAAGACGACAAAGGTCAGGAAATCACGCTACCTCTACCAGATATGGCCGAGTTTTCTGGTTTCCACAAAATCCAAGACACTAAGTTTGCTGTACACTACAGCATCCAATACATCGGTTGGAAAGATTTTGACCAAATTGATTTTGAGAACCTAAATCAGGGTTTACTTAAAGGTGGTTACTCGAAAGACTATCAATGGCAAGATGGCTGGCACTACGCAATTGGTGGTACTTACTACCTAAACAACAACTGGACACTTCGTGCTGGTTACATGTACGACACAAGCGCTCAAGATAAAGTAACGTCTATCTCGGTACCAGACTCAGATCGCCAGTGGTTCTCCACAGGTTTCTCTTACCATATTGATAATAGCTCAAACATCGATTTTGGCTTCACGTACTTGTTAGGTGAAGATGTAAAAGTTAATGAGAATACTCAATTAGCTCCTAGTCTTTCTACCGGTGTAACAGCAACAACTCATGCTGACGCAATTCTATTCGGCTTACAATACAGTCGTAGCTTCTAAGCGCTTCGCTGTTAGTTAGTAGAAAAATACTTTATATAAAAGGCTGGATTTCCAGCCTTTTTTCATATCTGCGATTTATTGCCCACTCAATTTGAGTGAACACGTGTATCTAAATCTCACAATTAGGACGCACAGCTGTTCGCTGAATCCCATTTACAAGCCTTTCACAGTCAGACAATTAAACCACCCAAGTAACACTTGAAAGAATAATATTCCAAATGACTACTTATGTTGGATTTTCATTTCTAAAGTAAAAACTCTACCTTTAAACTTTCGTCCCACGTTATAAACAAATCAGCGAACATTCGAATGAAAACCAACAAGACTCTTCTATCAACAGCAGTGGCATTAAGCCTACTTGGCACAACGGGCATGGCTAACGCAGCAGGTTTCCAACTTGCTGAATATTCTGCAACAGGCCTAGGTCGAGCATATGCTGGTGAAGCAGCAATGGCTGACAACGCAAGTGCACAATGGCGTAACCCAGCAATGCTAACTTATTTGGAAGACACTCAAGTGTCCGTTGGTGCAATCTATGTGAACCCAAATATTGATATTGAAGGTGATGTAAACTTCCACGGTAGTACTTCTTCTGCATCTTCAGATGATTTCGCCCATGATGCAATCATTCCAAACTTCTACCTATCACACCAATACAATGAGAAATTCGCGATTGGTTTGGCATTTGGCACCAACTACGGCATGGAAACCGATTTAGGGAAAGGCTTTGGTGCATCGCACTTCGGTAACGAAGCAAGCGTAACGACAATGGAAGCGAACTTAAATGCAGCTTACAAAGTCAATGAATCAATCAGCGTTGGTGGTGGTATCCGTTACATCATCGGCGAAGGCAGCTTTGGCGCAGCAGCTCCTAAGAATAACGTTGTAGGAAAGCACCCTTTAACTGGCGATCCTATCAGTGTTCCTCAAGGTACCGCTCTAAAATACATGGAAGGTGACGATACCGCTTGGGGCTGGCAAGTTGGTACTGCATGGCAGATCAATGAAAATAACCGTATCGGCTTCGCGTACAAATCTGAAGTTGAACTGAAGCTTGAAGGCCATGCTGAAGGTCTAGGTTTTGGCTTCGGTACTTCTGAGCTTCCACAGCTGCGTGACAACGGCTATATGTACCTAAACCTGCCTGCAACAGCTGAGCTGGCAAGTTTCCACCAAGTAACAGACCAACTTGCGTTACACGCAAGCTTTAACTGGACGGATTGGAGCTCTTTCGAGAAATTGGAAGCACGTCTAGATACCGCTGGCACGCATATGGTTAAAGTAGAAAACTGGGAAGATAACTACCGCTTTGCTGTTGGTGCCACTTACCAGCTTGATCCTAAGCTAGCGCTACGTACTGGTATTGCGTACGATACTTCAGCGGTAAGCGACAAAAACCGTACGATCACTATTCCAGAAACTGACCGTACTTGGCTAAGTATTGGTGCAACGTACGATTGGACAAAAGACTTCAGCCTAGACGCTGGCTTCACCTATATTTTCGCGAAAGACGCACCAATCGTTGAGTCTCGTGGTTACAAGTCAGACGACGCTGCAGAACAAGTCGGCGGCCAATTCGTAGGCGAAACTACGGGTAATGTTTGGCTAATCGGTGTTCAAGCAAACTACCGTTTCTAACCAAACAGCAAAAATACAAAAAAGGCTTAGCATCAGCTAAGCCTTTTTTTATTTGTATATTGTAAAGAACAGCGCTTAAAAGTCTTCTAGGTATTCGTCTAAATACTCTTCTTCTTCGATGTTAACTTCTTCCACCGTTTCAACTTCTGCTTTAAAGTTTTGACGCTGAATATAAACATCGCGAGTAAGAATATATGGAGCCGGCGACGATTCTAGCTGTGCTTCTTGCGGTACTAACAAAGCACGCTTCTCCATGCCTTCAAACGCCCACTTACCCAAACTCGCCCAGAAGTTGAGGTAAGAGAGGGGTAAATACGTACTATCTACGGTATCTGTCACTTCACGTAAGGTATACGGGCCATAACCTGGAATCATGAAGTAAGGGCCATTTCCAACACCATAGTGGCCTACTGCATCACTGAACGCTTTCTCGTCGTACTTCGTGATACCCGCGGCACTTGCAATATCGAATAAACCGAAAATACCAAACGTCGAGTTAATCCAAAAACGGTTAAAGTGGTCCACGGCTTTCGTGCCGTTACCCATGACTAAGTTATTAACCATGCTGGCTGGCTCATCTAAGTTCGACAAGAAGTTAGCGATACCGGAACGAATAGGAACTGGCGTGTATTCCACATACGCAAGTGATACAGGACGAACCAAATACGGATCTAAATATTCGTAGTTGATTTCCCACATGGTTCGGTTAAAGCCTTCCAACGGGTCATACACATCAGAAGTCGTTTGATTTGTTTCTTGTCCTGTTACTGCTTCATCAGGCGCACTTGAACAGCCAACCAGTCCAACTGCAAGCAGTAACAAGAAGGTAGATTTACCCTTGTTATACATTTTATTTTCCATAACGACTATTAATGTACCTAAGTCACCCAATGAACCGTTGTACGTATGTTGAGCAGTATACGTAGTAAAGATGACTCAGATATGGGAATAAATAAAGGCCAGCAATCGCTGGCCTTCGGTATTCTACTCGATCGTTTAAAGTCATACCACTAAAGGCAACAGACTCTACCCCGTTGTCATATTTCAGAGACAGACGCTAACGATTAATATTGCTGATCAATGGTCACGTCTACTGGTGCGCCAAATTCAACGACGTCACTTTCTCCGTGCCAATCTTGATCACGCGTTGCTACGTTACCGTCAGAATCTATACGCACACGGACGATTAGCTTATCGAGTGAAGATAACTTTTGTCCTTGCATCATGGCATTGCCATCATCTAATACGACTGTGCGAGGGAAAGTGCCTAGCGGATAACGAGCAGCAGCCACAGGCATTGGGGAGCCATCTGAACGATGTACTGACACAATCAGAACTGCGTTTGGATCCAACTGAGCATTTGGTACCACATTAATTGTCACAGCAACACTCTTATCCGGTGAAACCGCTTCGCCCATTTGCTTACGAGCACTCTCAATACTGCGTGACAACATCTCGTAGCGGCTATCTTCTGGACCAATCATTTGCTGCATGATTCCCCAGTACTTGATGGCTGCCGGGAAGTCTTGACGCTCAAACGCATCGAACGCTAACAAAGAAAACACACGCAGATCGACATAGTCTTGCTGCATCAGCTTGCCGAGTAATGAGCGAGCCGTCGCTTGATCCATTTCCTCTTGAGACAGCATCAGAGCTTGTGCATAACCCAACATCACATCTGGGTCTTTTGGCTCTAGGCGATATGATTTTTCCATCGCATCGATAGCCGTGGTGACATCACGATTTGCTAACGCAATACGACCTAGCAGTAACCAACCTGTCGAGTCTTCCGGCTGGTAATGTAAGCGAGTTCGAAGGGCAAGGGTCAAATCCGCCATTTCATCGTCACTCAACGGCTCAGAAGAAGCCGACATCAGCTTTTTCGATAACTCAGGTAGATTTGCAGACACTTCTTGCCATTGAACAATATCGTCTGACGCGCCAAATTTGTAATACAAGCCATAGCTCAACGCCACCGTCAGAATTACCGATGGAACTAAAACCGCGATTGGTGAAACCTTGGTTTCTTTTTGCGCTTTATCACCCGGAATATCGTCAAGGAGAGACTGCTTTAGATCAGAAATCAGTTCGTCTTCGCTTTCAACCAGCCCTTCGTCGGTTTCTTCTGCAAGCTCAGATAGACGGTCTTTATAAAATGCCTTGTTGAGCTCATCGCGTAACACATCATCATTGTTCGCTTTTTGTTTAAGCAGCGGCAAAGCCACCAGCGCACAAGCAATAAGCGTAAGAGCAACGGTGGAAATCCAAAATAGTGTCATTACTTCTTATCTCCGTTGTTCTCTTCTTCAAGCAATGCTTTTAAACGAGCTTCTTTTTGCTCATCCCATTGCTCGTCACTGCTCGCTTTTGCCTTAACTTTAGATTTACGGCTGCGCAGCACAATCAAACCAAAACCACCCAGTACTACAGCGAGTGGCCCTAGCCACAAAATCGCAGTCGCGACCGTAAATGGTGGGTTGTAAGTCACGAAGTTACCGTAACGGGCGATCATGTAATCAACAATCTCATCTTTGGACTTACCTTCTTTGGTCATTTCGTACACCTTATGGCGTAAGTCCTGAGCAAGTTCAGCGTTAGAATCCGAGATCGTGTTGTTCTGACATTTAGGGCAACGGAGCGTATGGCTTAGCTCTTTGAACTGCTGTTCTTGTTCCAAGTTATCGAACTCGTATACTTCAATGGCAGCGTGAGCAGCAAGAGATAATGTCATGGCAGCAAAAACTGCAAGGATCAGCTTTCTCATTGCTTCGCCTCCTCAACCAATTTGTTGTAAAGCGGCTCCAGTGTTTCTGACCAATTACGTGGGTTAACATCCCCCACATGGCGATAGCGAATCACACCATTTGCATCAATAATGAATGTTTCTGGTGCTCCATAAACGCCAAGGTCAAGACCAAGCATACCGCTACCATCAAATAGGCTAATTAAGTAAGGGTTGCCGAGATCATTCAACCAGCCTACCGCTTTGTTACGATCATCTTTGTAATTCATACCGATAATCTTAACGCCCTTACCCGCCAATTCGTTTAGGTATTTATGCTCTGCATAACACGTTGGACACCACGTAGCCCAAACGTTCAAGAGCAACGGCTCACCTTTAAAAATTGACTGGTCGTATTGTTTTCCAGGTTCAGCTAAGTCTTCTAAGTGAAACTCAGGAACTGGCTTACCAACCAAAACCGACTCCAATTTCGTTGGATCATCGCCCTCTTGGTTGCGCATTAACTGGGTTGCGAAAATGCCCGCCAAAATCATGAAAGCGACGAGCGGAATAAATAAGATTTTCTTATTCATGTTATGCCTCCTGCTCTTTTGACTTCGCGTTTTTCTTTGAAGATTTACGGAAGCGATAACGCTTATCTGAAATCGCTAGTGCACCGCCTAACGCCATAATCAAAGAGCCAGCCCAAATCCAACGAACGAACGGTTTATAGTAAATACGAACAGCCCAAGATCGGTTGTCGTCTAAACGTTCACCCATTGCAATGTATAAGTCACGACTAATTCCACGGTCAATGGCAGCTTCGGTCATCATAGACTTAGCCGTACGGTAGAAGCGCTTCTCAGCGTGAAGCGTATTCACGTATTTGCCATCATGTGTGATCTCAAAATCCGCGATGTAGCCATCGTAGTTTGGACCATCTTTATCACGCAGGCCTGAGAAGTAGAAATCATAACCTTGAATTTGGAAATGTTCGCCAGGTGCTAAACGTACATCACGCTCGATGCTGTAGTTCTGTACCATCGCAATACCGATAACAGATACCGCCAGACCAACATGACCCAACATCATCGCCCAGTGGCTACGCTGCAGCTTGCGAACGCCTTCACTAAAGCTATGACGGTGCGTTGCACGCTCATATAGTTCAAAGCCATGCATTGCAATAATCCAAATCGCCATTACCCAGCCAATGTAAGCCATGGTTGAGAAGAAGTCGGCAAACAGGTATACGCATACCGCGGCCAAAGCAAAAGCAAGCACACCTGAAACGAGCATTGGTTTCACAAGTTTAGATAAATTGTCTCGCTTCCAACGGATAAGTGGACCAATACCAAGTAGGAAAGCAAATGGCATCATCAACCACGCAAACAGCATGTCGAAAAATGGCGCACCGATAGAAACCGACCCCAAACCAAGCTGCTTATGTACGAGCGGCAACAGTGTCCCCACTAACACCACAACAAGTGCTGCGATAAGTAATACGTTGTTGGCTAAGAGCGCGTTTTCACGAGAGACTAAGTCGAAGTTACCTCGTACACGCACTGCCGCCCCTTTCACGGCAAACAGCAGTAAAGAACCACCGATAACGAAAACTAAGAAACCTAGAATAAACATACCGCGCGACGGGTCAGACGCGAACGCGTGCACCGATACTAAAATACCGGAACGGACTAAGAATGTGCCCAACAAACTCAACGAAAATGCAGAGATTGCCAATAGTACCGTCCACGCTTTAAATGTGCCGCGTTTTTCTGTCACGGCAAGAGAGTGCATTAATGCGGTACCCGCTAACCAAGGCATGAATGATGCGTTTTCTACTGGGTCCCAGAACCACCAGCCACCCCAGCCAAGTTCGTAGTAAGCCCACCAAGAGCCTAGTGCGATACCGAGTGTTAAAAATACCCATGCAGCGGTTGTCCAAGGACGAGACCAACGGGCCCAAGCCGTATCAAGGCGTCCAGTCATTAGGGATGCGATCGCAAAAGAGAAGGCAACCGAGAAACCAACGTAGCCCATGTAAAGCATTGGCGGGTGAACAATCAAACCAGGGTCTTGAAGCAGAGGGTTCAAGTCACGCCCGTCAACCGGGAAGAAAGGCAACGTACGTAAGAATGGGTTTGACGTTAAGATAATAAACAGTAGGAAACCTACTGAGATCATACCCATTACGGCAAGTACACGTGCAACCGACTCTTGTGGCATACCACGACTGAATGTCGCTACAGCGACAGTCCAAGCAGCTTGGATTAAAACCCATAGCAACAGTGAACCTTCGTGTGCACCCCATACTGCGGTTAAACGGTAGTACCAAGGAAGCTGACTATTCGAGTTGCTCGCTACATACTGTAACGTGAAGTCGTTGGTATAAAATCCCCAAAATAAAATGGCGAAAGAGAACAACAGCATCAGGAACATAGACCAAGATAGCGGTCGCGCTGTGTTCATGAGCATGGTGTTATTATTCGATGCTCCCCACAATGGCAATACGCTCAGCAGCACAGCCATTGCAAGCGAAAGAATGAGAGCAAAGTGACCGATTTCAGCAATCATTGGCCGCTTCCTTGTTTCTGTTCGGTGCTGTATTGAAGCGGTTCATGCGTTTTCTTCATCGCTTCTGCAATTTCTGGTGGCATGTATTCTTCATCGTGCTTCGCTAGGACCTCAAATGCCTCAACTGTCGTGGCATCTTTCAGTACACCTTGAGCCACAATACCCTGCCCTTCACGGAACAAGTCAGGAAGAATACCGTCATAAGTAATCGTCACTTTAGGACCGACATCGTGCAGGTCAAAACTCACTTTCAAAGAATTAGGATCTCGACGAACCGAGCCCACAACCACCATACCACCAATACGCAGACGCTGGCCTACTTCTGGCTTGGTGCCATCTGGCTTACCATTAACCAATTCCGTTGGAGTGTAGAAAAGGTCCATATTTTGGTTAAGCGCATAAAGTATCAAACCAATGGTGGCACTAATACCGATAAAGATCGCTAGTACGATACCTAGCCTCTTTTTACGTCTCGGGTTCATAAGGTGTTCTCCATGTTCTTCGCTGCGTCGATACGAGCTTGACGGTCAATTTTTGCTTTCACTTCTTTCAATAATGCATCACCGCGGCGAAGGCTAGTGATCAGAAGAATCAGCATGGATAAGAAAGTAATACCAAACGCACTCCATACGTATGATGCGTAGCCACCCATGGCAAAAAAGTCGCTCAGAGATTCAAAATGCATAATCAATTACCTCACTGAGTTTGTTCTGTTGCGAGTTTGCGCACCCAAGGGCGGTGACTTTCTTTACTGATGATTTCGTTACGAAAACGTACCATCGTCACTGCACCAAAGAAGAACGCAAAGCCAAAGATGTTTAGCAATAACGGCCAAAGCATGTCGGATGAAATAGAAGGTTGTTCAAATTTCGTGATCGTCGCGCCTTGGTGAAGCGTGTTCCACCATTCTACGGAAAAGTGAATGATAGGTAGGTTCACGACGCCTACGATCGCTAAAATACCCGCCGCTTTTGCGGCTGTTTTCTGATCGTCAAACGCGTGATAAAGCGCAATAACACCAAGGTAGAGAAATAGAAGAATCAATTCTGAAGTAAGACGGGCGTCCCATACCCACCAAGTGCCCCACATTGGCTTACCCCAAACGGCACCAGTAAGTAGAGCAATGAAGGTAAATACCGCACCAATCGGCGCCATCGCAAGCGCCGCCATATCAGATAGACGTACTTGCCATACTAAGCCAATAAATGCCGCAATCGCCATCGACATATAAACGCCCATAGACCAAATAGCTGATGGGACGTGAATATAGATGATTCGGAAACTGTCACCTTGTTGGTAATCTGAAGGCGCAAATGCAAGCCCCCAAACCGTACCAACCGATAAGCATACGAGGGCCAATACAGAAAACCAAGGCAGAAACTTACCACTCAAACGGTAAGCGGTTTCTGGCTTGGCATAAGGATGTAGCCATTTCCACATGTTTTGTTCTCACTCTTACTTCAGGGACACTGTCTAAAGGGCTGAGACCGTAGCAGTGCTTTAATAATAATTCTTTGATCAAGCGCCGCTTCATTGGCACTTTATTGAGTTAGTTAACACTAACTCTCAATGCGGCACTAATGGCAAAAGGCGTTAACGTCATCGCTCCCATTAGCATCGCACCTAAAATTGCTAGTTGACCGTTATACGCCATACCAAGCGCGGCGGCATCAATTGCTGATGTTGCGAAAATCAAAATTGGGATGTAGAGCGGAAGAATAAGCAAACTCAAAAGAACGCCCCCCTTTTGCAACCCAACCGTCAAAGCCACACCAATAGCTCCAATAAAACTTAGTGTCGGTGTACCGATCATCAAGGTTAGTACAACAGATAGCCAAGTATTGAAATCGAGCGAAAGTAAAACCGCCAATAATGGGCTAATTAGGATCAGAGGTAACCCTGTTAACAACCAATGTGCTATGACCTTTGAAACCACTACAAGTTGCAATGGAATCGGCATTAGCATCATTTGTTCCAATGCACCGTCTTGAAAATCATCACGAAATAGACGCTCTAATGATAATAAGGCAGATAGCAATGCGGCAACCCAAACAATGCCCGCTGCAATACGTGCTAACAAATTTGGTTCAGGCCCGATACTAAGAGGAAACAGAGTAATAACAATAATAAAGAACCAAAGCGGGTTCAGAATGTCTGCCTGACGGCGAAATGCTATCAATAGCTCGCGGCGAATGATGGTGGTCATAGATGGAATCATATCAATCACCCAACTTTATTTTTCTAAGTTTCGGGCTGTCCGAAAACATATCTTGATGCGTAGTCAACACGACAATACCGCCATTATCAGCGTGACTTGCGAACAAAGATTCAAGCACTTTGACGCCTTGCTTATCTATGGCGGTCAACGGTTCATCTAAAATCCATAAAATTTGCTTACTGAGCCATAACCTTGCTAGTGCCACTCGTCGTTGCTGACCTGCGGAAAGCTGTGCTACAGGCACATCTTCTCGACCAGCTAAACCAACTTGAGTTAAAGCAGTGAAGATTTCTTCGTCAGAAGAGCGGTTATTTTGAATAGATTGGTAAAAACGTAAGTTTTCTAGTGCGGTAAGCTCTCGTTTCACTCCAGTTTGATGCCCTAAGAACAGCAGATCTTGATGGAAAACATCACGAGATTTTTCAACCTCTTCTCCTTTCCACTTAATGATGCCTTCTTCTCTATCACCTAAACCTGTCACAATACGTAGTAACGTAGTTTTGCCAGTACCATTGCGCCCTTCTATCTGGACCAATTCACCAGGCTTAATTTCAAACTGCAGGTTTTCAAACAGGACCCTCTCATCACGGATCGCTGTCAGGTTAGATACTTCTAACATAGAGCTTCAACTAAAAAATGAACGAAGCGCTATATTAGCACAGCTTAGTTATGACAAAACAGGATAAGAGGGCTGGGATGTATGTAAGTTCATGTATTTTTGTTAATTAATCGTCACACTTTAATAAAATTAACTATAAGTAGTTATAAGCTCTCATTTTAACTTGGGGAGCGAGTGCTAAGAATGAAGAGAGCTCAAGGTAACCTAGGGCTGTATTGCAAAAAGATAATTAGTAACCGAACACAAAAAAAGAGGCTTATCGCCTCTTTTTATCGCTTTAAAACCTTTAGCGTCGACGACGTCCACGCGTCGGGTATTCTGCATCATCTGATGGCTGACCGCTTAGTGGTGGAATTTTCTCTTTTCCCGCCAGTTTTTTCTGTAGTGAAAGCATCAATTCCGCTTCAGCTTTTGGCAGTTCACACTCTTCAATGAGCTCATTGATATCTGCACCAAGCTGTACCATTTTAGAAGCTCGACTGTACAAGCGACCATCAGTATCAGCGTGCTCGAGTTCACGAATTCTCTCGTTTAGGTGCTGAATAATGTCTTGTTGTTCCGTTACTTTTTGTCCAAGACCAACGACAACCGAACGCACTTCGAGTAACTGCTTACTCAACTTTTGTACTTCTTTATCTACATGTCGAGACTGTGCTCGTTGCTGGTCTACTTGCTTTTGCAACCCCGAGCGAATGCGCAGTTGCAAAACAACCAACACCAACACGATAAAAGCGACGCCACCCGCAAGGAATGGAACAGATAAAAGAGTCTCTTCAGCCATCATTATTCAGCCCATTATAGGTGAGCCATCTCGTCCCATTCGTCATCCGTTAGGAGCTTGTTCAAATCCACAAGGATAAGAAGTTTGCCGTCACGGTTGCTCACACCTTGGATGAACTTCGCGCTTTCATCAGTACCAACAGAAGGCGTCGTGTCAATTTCAGAAGAACGTAGGTAAACCACTTCTGCCACACTATCTACCAAAATACCAATCACTTGACGCTCTGACTCGATCACAATAATACGAGTATTATCTGTAACTTCGCCTTCCATCAGGCCGAAACGCGAACGCGTGTCGATAACAGTAACCACGTTACCACGCAGGTTGATGATACCCAGAACATAATCTGGCGCACCTGGAACGGGTGCAATTTCAGTATAACGAAGTACTTCACGAACTTGCATTACGTTGATGCCGTACGTTTCTTCTTCTAGCTGGAACGTCACCCACTGAAGAACTTCGTCATTCGATGCATCTTTCTTCACTTCTACTTCAAAAGCTTGAGACATAGTTAATCCTCGTTAATGTCGTTCCCGACTTAAATCTAATTCAGTGATTTGACATCTAAACCGGCGTTTAGCATGTCAATGAGCGCCTGGACATGAATTAAGGCGCACATTTTTTCTTTTACCATGCCCGCTAGCCAAGGGCGCTTACCCGCCTGTTCACGCCAGCGAACCTTGTCGATATTGAGCGTTTCCGTCCCCATTAGTTGGTTACTGGCCAGCCCCCACATGCTCTCTCCAAGCATGACAACGTATTGGTAATTATCTTTGTAACTGTCATCGCGAAGCTTATCTGCCATCACCCATTTCGCGGTATCGACGACATCAAACTGTTGCTCACGATTTGTTTGTAGCCCCAAATACCAGGCGGGCTTTCCTATCAAATGGTTAAGCTCGCTGATGCGATGAATACCACCTAACTCATCAAGCGGTACGGCAAACGTGACATCATTCACATCAAAGTAAAGCACTTGAAAATCTTCACTTCGCTTCGTGCTTTCCCAGTCAGTTGGTATTTCGGAACCTGTTTGTGTCTCGAGCTCGGTATCAACGTTCGATTCTATATTGACATCATGCTCAATCACCGATTGAGGTTCAACCAGTTCTGGCTGAGTTTCCTCAAAAACTGGCGCATCAATCACCCAGTCTTGTATCTCTTCAACTGTTTGTAACTCGGGCGCCTCACTAACGGTTTGTACGTCTGGCTCAGCCGCTTTTATTTCTGCTGCAATATCAATCGTATTTTGTTCAAGAATACTATCAATATCTAACTCGGCTACAGGGTTGCTTGCTTCAAGCTGACTTAATAACCTTTGCACATCTTCCAGATTTGGGGCTTCCAATTCTGGCGGGTACGCTTCTTGAAACTGGTAAGTTTCCGGCTCCGAGTATTGAAACTGCAATTCTGGCTCTGGCTCTGGCTCTGGCTCTGGCTCTGGCTCTGCAGATGATATTTCTTGAGCCAGCAAGTCAAGCTCTTCCTCAAGAGTCGTTGCTTCAGCCTCATCACCCAGTAGCGCATTAAAGTAGTCATCAAGCGCTTGTTCACTGGAAAGCACGTCGTTACTGCTCATCGAACGCTAACCTCTCCAGGTAAATCAGTAACTGTTTATACGCAAACACACCACGACTACCAGATGCAAAATGTGATGCTGGCAAATGCTTTAAACTAGCATCACGGAACTTGGTATCAATCGGCACCGCAGAGGTCCATACTTGATTTGGGTAATATTTCTTCAGTTGCATCAATGTCTGCAAAGACGCTTTGGTGCGCTTGTCATACATCGTTGGAACGATAGTCACTTTGAAACCACCCGGACGAGACTTTTGCATAATGGTTAACGTGCGCATCATGCGTTCCAAGCCTTTCATCGCCAAAAACTCGGTTTGAACGGGAATCAAAATTCGGTCACTGGCGGCCAGTGCGTTCACCATCATCACACCAAGAATTGGCGGGCAGTCAATCAACACATAATCATAGTCTTGTGAGACCGCTTGTAGAGCTCGTTTTAAGATCAGCCCCATCCCACTGCGATTCCCCATGACACGATCAAGCGTCGCAAGGGACATATGCGCGGGAATGATATCCATCCCTTCCAGTTTTGTCTCTAGGATTAACGGCCTCACCGTTTCACGAGAGAATGTCTTCAACTGGAATAAATCAAACAGGCTCGAAGTTACTGCGTCAGGATCATAACCAAGATAGGTAGTCAGTGATGCGTGAGGGTCAGTATCGACCATCAGTACGCGATGACCTTTTTGACTCAGCAAACCCGCTAATGTCACTGTTGAGGTGGTTTTACCCACGCCACCTTTCTGGTTAGCTACACTCCAAACAATCATGATGAATCCTACGCTAGGCCAACTTCCACCAACATGCGTTCTGCAATGCGGTCAAGCGGTAAATCTTCTGAAGAAATGCCTGCTTTAGCAACAGCTTGGGGCATACCATAAACAACACAACTTTCTTCATCTTGAGCCCAAATAGTTGAGCCTGCAGACTTCAACATACGAGCACCTTCACGACCGTCTGCACCCATGCCAGTCAGTACTAAAGAGAGCACTTTGTCACCGTACACTTTGGCTGCAGAACCAAAAGTCACATCCACACATGGTTTGTAGTTCATGCGGTCGCCGCCATCAATGATACGAAGACGAGCAGCCCCCGCTCGACCATCCACCATCATTTGCTTACCACCTGGAGCAAGGTATGCCACACCAGGCTGTAAGACATCGCCGTCTTGGGCTTCTTTCACTTGAATCTTACACAAGGTATTCAAACGGCTGGCAAATGCAGCAGTAAAGGTTGCTGGCATATGTTGGATCAATACGATCGGATGCGGGTAGTTCATCGGTAAACGCGTCAGAATTTTTTGCAAAGCAACCGGACCACCAGTAGACGTGCCAATTGCGGTCAGTTGATACTTCTTACCGGAGGCTCGGAACTTTGCCGCAGCCGGTCGAGCAGGAGCTGGAGTCGCTGGCGAAGCCGTTCTTGAGCCTAGTGGACGAGCTGCCGCACTGGTACTCGCAGCAGCGCGAGTGATTGGTCGACGCATAAAAGCGCGCTTCGAAGCAATCTGAATAACTCGTTGCTGAAGCAGTGACACCGCTTCTTCGCGGTTACGTGCGATGTCTTCAAACTTTTTCGGTAAGAAATCCAATGCGCCCGCATCTAGCGCATCAAGCGTGGCTTTCGCCCCGTCATGAGTCAGGGACGAAAACATTAGGATTGGCGTTGGAGCCGCTGCCATAATTTCACGTACAGCGGTAATGCCATCCATCACTGGCATTTCAATATCCATCGTGATGACGTCCGGTTTAAGAGATTTGGCTTTCTCAACCGCCTCTCTGCCATTTACCGCAACGTCAATCACTTCTAGGCGCGATTCTGAGTTGATGATTTCGCTCACGCGACGTCGAAAAAAACTCGAATCATCAACGACTAGTACTTTAATCGCCATCTTATTCCTTTTAATAACGTCAGCTTTGCTTAAAGGCGTGAAGCCGCAGCATATCGCTTAAGTAAATCAGGCACATCTAGAATTAATGCAATATGGCCATCGCTAGTGATTGTTGCACCAGCCATGCCCGGAGTGCCTTGCAATAGATTATCGAGTGGCTTAATAACCACTTCTTCTTGACCAATAAGCGTATCCACAACAAAACCAACGCGCTGGTTACCGATCTGTACAATAACCACATGACCGTGACCAGTACGCTCTTCGACGTTTTGTGATTTGGATGCTAACCAGTTCTGTAAGTAAAATAGCGGGATAGATTTTTCACGCACAATGATCGTCAACTGACCATCTACCACGTTTGTGCGACTCAGATCCAAGTGGAAAATTTCGCTCACCGATGCCAGTGGCAGCGCAAACGGATGACCGCCAACACCAACCATCAGTGTTGGTAGGATCGCAAGCGTCAGTGGTACTTTGATGGTGATCTTAGTGCCTTTACCTAGCTCAGAATCGATATCGATTGAACCATTTAAGGTGTTGATCGCCGTCTTAACCACATCCATGCCAACGCCACGGCCAGAGATGTCAGAAATTTTATCTTTACTTGAGAAACCTGGCGCAAAGATAAGGTTGAAGCACTCTTTGTCTGTTAAACGGGCCGCCGCATCTTCGTCCATCATGCCGCGCTTAACCGCGATACCACGCAGTTTGTTCGGGTCCATACCGCCGCCATCATCTACGATGGATAGCTCAATATGATCCCCTTCTTGCGATGCAGACAAAATCACTTTACCTGTGCGTGATTTACCTGCTTTCGCGCGGTCGTCTGGCATTTCAATACCGTGGTCAACCGAGTTACGAACCAAGTGAATCAATGGATCAGCCAATGCTTCTACAAGGTTTTTATCGAGATCGGTTTCTTCACCGCGCATTTCCAACACAATGTCTTTATTTAGGTTGCGCGCCAAGTCACGGACAACGCGTGGGAAACGGCCAAATACTTTCTTGATTGGCTGCATACGCGTTTTCATTACCGCGCCTTGCAGATCCGCCGTTACGACATCAAGGTTGGCGACCGCTTTGGACATTTCTTCATTGTCGCTGTTCAAACCAAGGCTTAATAGACGGTTTCGGACCAATACAAGCTCACCTACCATGTTCATGATGGTATCAAGCGTCGAGGTATCGACACGAACGGTTGCCTCGGCCTGAGGCTTTTTAACCGCTGGCGCTTTCGCCTCTTCTTTCACCGCGACAGGTTTAGATTCTGGTTTTGGTGCTGGAGCCGGAGTTGGCGCTGCTGGTGCTGGTGCTGGCTTAACCGCAGGCTCAGGTTTCGCAGGGCTTTCCTCTACGTTTGCTGATGCCGGCTTCGTTGCCATATCCAGTTCTTCTAGCGTAGGACCTTTGCCCGCACCATGTAGCTCATCGAGTAACTTTTCGAACTCTTCGTCCGTCATTAAGTCACTATCTTGATTTGCTGACGATGCAACTGGCGCAGCTGGTTCTGCCGCTTTAGGAGGTTCTACTGGTGCAGATGCTGCAGCCTCTGCCGCTGATGGACTTTTGCCGACGCCGTGAAGTTCGTCAAGTAGACGTTCAAATTCATCGTCAGTGATATCGCCACTTTCAACTGATGGCGCACTTGATTGAGGGGGCACTGATGGCGTTGTTGGTGTCGCAGGTTCTGAAGCGCCTGGAGCTGAGCCTTTACCATGAAGTTCATCCAGCAGCTTTTCGAATTCGTCTTGGGTAATTTCATCAACAGAGCCGACACTTGACGCTGGCGCGGCAGGTTCTTCAATAACAGGCTCAGGACTGACAGGTTCAGGAGTAACCACTGGCTCTTCAACCACGGTTGCAGCGACTTCATCTTCTGATTCAGGTTTACATAGACGATGAAGTTCTTCAAGAAGGGCAGGATCCGCTGCTTCCAATGGTTCACGATCTTGAACGGCTTGGAACTGGGTATTGACCGTATCCAACGCTTTTAGCATCGTATCCATTAAGTTTTGCGTGACCGTGCGTTGGCCGTTTCGTAAAACGTCGAACACGTTCTCCGCACCATGACAAGTATCGACTAGCTCTGCCAAAGACAGGAAGCCAGCACCGCCTTTTACGGTGTGAAACCCGCGGAAAATTGCATTAAGTAAGTCTTTGTCTTCTGGGTTATTTTCCAATTCAACCAACTGCTCAGAAAGCAGTTCGAGAATTTCCCCAGCCTCAATGAGAAAGTCCTGAAGAATATCTTCGTCTAAATCGTAGCTCATACGTTACCTTTAAAATCCAAGACTGGACAACAAGTCATCGACTTCGTCCTGCGATGAAACCGCATCTTCTCTCAGTTCTGGATGAAGAATCGGGCCTTCGGCTTCGCTTGTTTGTGTATTCTTTTTATCTGCCGGTTCTGACAAAACTTGAATGTGTTCTTCAGGTTTATTTCCAGAGAATACGGTTAGGATTTCCACTAAGCGGCCTTCTACTTCATTTACCAACGTAATTACGCGGCGAATAATTTGGCCAGTTAGGTCTTGGAAGTCTTGCGCCATGAGAATTTCGGTCAATTGACCACGCAACTCAGTGCTGTCACCTTCGACTTGAACTAATAGCTCGTCGATTCGGTGACAAAGTGCTTTGAATTCGCTTAATTCGATGCGCCCGTGCATGAGTTCATTCCATTGAGGACGAACTTTCTGAAGGCAATCATGCAGGTTGTCAGCGATAGGAAGGCAGCAGTCGACTGCATCCATCGTTTTGTTGGCTGCTAGCTCTGTCTTCTCGATCACATAATTAAGACGATCCCTTGCGTTAGGGATTTCGTCTTTCGCAATTTCGGTCATGCGCTGATCGAGACTGAACTGCTTGAGTGATTCGTGAAGGTCTCGAGTTAAGGCTCCAATTTCTTGCAGCATTGGATTCTCGGCACCTTCGTAGATCGAGGCAACAAGCATATTGGCTTGGTCTTGTTCCCCGTTTTCTAGCATTTGAACGAGTGACTTCGCCTGCTCTAGTGAGATCATTCTGAATAGACCCTTTTACGTTTAGTTCTTCTTATCACTTTAAAAACGCTAAACGAGTCATTTAATAGGTATTTAATAATTGGTATGAACGACTCGAATAACAAAGAGAAAAAGAGAGAGTTATAAACGCTCGAAAATTTTATCTAATTTTTCTTTTAATGTTGCAGCAGTAAATGGCTTAACAATGTAGCCGTTTACGCCTGCTTGAGCAGCTTCAATGATCTGCTCACGCTTCGCTTCAGCCGTGATCATTAGAACTGGCAAATGCTTAAGTTCTGCATCCGCGCGGATGTGTTTAAGCAAATCGATGCCTTGCATACCTGGCATGTTCCAGTCAGTTACAACAAAATCGAAGTCACCTTTTTTCAGCATTGGTAATGCGGTTAAACCATCGTCCGCTTCTTGAGTGTTATTGAAACCCAAGTCACGAAGCAGGTTTTTAACAATACGGCGCATTGTTGAGAAATCATCAACAATAAGGATCTTCATGTTTTTATTCAAAATTGCCTCCACTGAATCGTAAAATCAGTGTTTTTAGTCATTTTGTGTCCACGCACTGAGCTTGGTGCGCAAACGTTGCATCGCTTGACTCAGTATTTGACTTACGCGAGATTCGCTTACGCCTAACACATCGCCAATTTCTTTCAAATTGAGTTCTTCATCATAATAAAGCGAAAGTACCAAAGCTTCACGCTCTGGAAGCTGTTTTATTGATTCAACCAGTGCTTTTCGAAATGATTCATCGGCAACCCCTTTGAACGGGTTACTGTCATCAGTTTCATCTGCAGGTGAAATCACATCATCAGAAACGCCTAAATCTTCAATACCGACTAATTTTGAGCAGTTGATATCGGTCAGAGCACTATGATATTGATCCAGTGTCATACCGAGATGCGTGGCTACTTCAGAATCAGTAGGATCTCGATTTAATTCGCCTTCCAGTTCCGCAATCGCTTGGTTAATCTCTCGATTATTTTTATGAACAGAACGCGGTACCCAATCGCCTTTGCGCATGTCATCTAACATTGCACCGCGAATACGGATACCTGCATAAGTTTCAAAGCTCGCACCTTTAGAACCATCATAATTCTGCTGAGCTTCGATAAGACCGATCATGCCGGCCTGAATTAAATCCTCTACCTGAACACTCGGCGGTAAACGGCCTAATAGGTGGTGAGCAATGCGCTTAACCAACACTGAGTAGCGCTCTATAAACGCTTGCTGGCTATTAAACTTGCCATGTTGGTCATAGGTTATCGCTTTATTCACCAAAAGGGTCCTCTGCGAATTCGGTACGATTTAGCAACCTTTCCACAAAAAATTCCAAGTGTCCACTTGGTGTTTTCGGTAGTGGCCACGTTAACGCTTTGTTTGCTAGTGAGCTAATAGCTAAAGCGGCAGGTGAGCGAGGGAACGCATCAACGACAATTTTTTGTCTTTTTACAGCCTGTCGTACTTTATCATCTAATGGAATACATGCTACGAGTTCAAGGCTGACATTCAAGAATCGCTCTGTGACTAGCGTCAACTTTGCAAACAATTCTCGCCCTTCTCGGTAGCTTCTGACCATATTTGCTACAACTTTAAAGCGTTGGACCTGGTGTTCTTTACTTAACAGCTTAATTAACGCATATGCATCTGTGATTGAAGTTGGTTCATCACACACAACCACAACGACATCTTGAGCTGCTCGCGAAAAACTGATTACCATGTCAGAAATGCCTGCGGCGGTATCTATCAGCAGGACATCCATTTCGTCTTCAAGACTACCAAATGCTCGAATGAGTCCAGCATGTTGAGCGTGAGAAAGCTCAGTCATGCTCTGCGTGCCAGAAGTTGCAGGGATTATCTTTATACCATAAGGCCCTTCGACAATCGCATCTTTTAGCTCACATTCACCCGCTAAGACATGTCCTAGATTGCGTTTTGCACGAATTCCGAGCATCACGTCCACATTGGCCAGACCTAAATCAGCGTCGAGAACCATCACCTTCTTGCCTTGGCGAGCCATACAAATCGCCAGACCCAGTGTTACGTTTGATTTCCCCACACCACCTTTGCCGCCAGTAACAGCAATCACTTTGGTCAACGATGGTTGTGTTAAGCGACGGAGGCCGCTTGCTTGATCGTGTATCATATTCTCAGTCATAGTAGTCCGCCGCCTTAGAGTCCTTCACTGTCACTGTTCCAAAAGTGAGGTTCGTTCTCTGTCGACTTCTCTAACAGTTCATTTGCTTTCGCAAGCATATATTTTGGTTGCGCTATCACAATGTCTTCTGGCACGCGCTGACCATTAGCGATGTAAGCCACTGGCATTGCGTTTTGAATCACTACACTGATGAATTCGCCTAGACTTAATGACTCATCAAGCTTCGTCATAATACAACCCGAAAGTGGTATGCGTCGGAAGTGATCCAGCGTTTCTTGTAGAACGCGACGTTGTGCGGTAGCTGGCAAAACAAGGTAGCTGTGAATCACTTCTCCGCTCTCTTGCATTAGAGTATCGAGCTGCTCAGAAAGCCTGACATCTCGTTGCCCCATCCCTGCCGTATCGACCAAAATCAGTCTTCTGTTTCTTAGCTGATATATAACATCGGCTAACTCGTTAGAATCTTTAGCAACTCTTACGGGACAACCCATGATTCTTCCGTAAATTGAGAGCTGCTCATGTGCACCTATGCGATATGTGTCAGTTGTCACAAGGGCTACATTGTCGGCACCGTATTCCATGGCGGCACGTGCTGCGAGCTTCGCAACGGTGGTTGTTTTTCCCACCCCCGTCGGACCTAACAGTGCGACCACACCACCACGTTTTAAAATGTCCTGTTTAGGAATATTGATTTGATCCGCCACCAGCGACAACAACGCTTTCCACGCTCGCGCTGGTTTAGTATCTTCCGGGATATAGCAAGCCATTTGGTCTGCTAACTCCGGAGAAACGCCCATACGCTCTAAGCGCTTAATCAGCATTGCTCTGAGCGGCTCACGACGTTCCACTTCCTGCCACATTAGGCCAGAGACTTGATGCTCTAGAAGACGACGAATTGACGTCATCTCTTCGCGCATACTCTCCAGCTCATCGGCAGACTCTTCTCGCTCATCACTTGGACGGCGGCGATCATAGCGTGTCGGATCCAACTTCGGCGTTGGACGCTCAAATCGATTATCTTGTGCGATTAACTTCGCCAAAGGTGAATCTGGTTGATATGGCGCTGGCTTTTCTTGGTTGTAGCCGTCGCGATGCTTATTCTGGCGTTGCAATAAAGCAGAGAGCGAATCTTCATTTTCCGCTACATGATCGTCAGCATCTGCTGCACCACCACTATATTGCTTAAGCATGTTAGCGAATCGCTGCGTCATCGAGCCTGTTTTTTCGTTGTTACTGTTATTACTGTTCAGGCTAATTTTATCTTCATCTAAATGACGATCTTGATAACGATCTGCAGAAGACGATGACATTTGACGATGTTCGTTATAGCGATTCGATTGAGAAGCACCGCGATTTTGTTGTGATGCTGCGCTTGCTTGAGACGGGTTAGATTCACTATCTATCGCCGCAACAATCGCCACCCCACCAGCCACTTTCTTGTTTGACATGATCACCGCTTCCGCGCCTAACTCCTCTTTCACTTGGAGCAGCGCCGTTCTCATGTCTTTGGCAAAAAATCGCTTTATTTTCAAACTATGAATCCATTAATGATGCGTGAGATCAGTTACCCACGGCTTGCACAATTCTGATCTGTTTTTCATCCGGGATTTCTTGGTAAGACAGTACCCGGAGATTAGGTATTGTGTTCTTCACAAATTTCGCCAACGTCGAGCGTAATACACCGGAAGTAAGCAGAACGGCAGGTTCGCCTTTCAATTCTTGTTCCTGTGTCGCTTGGCTTAGTGAAGACTGCAATCGTTCAGCGAGCCCTGGTTCAATCCCCGCGGATTCGCCTCCTGATGCTTGCATAGTTTGATGCAATATTTGTTCCAGTTCAGGTATCAAAGTAATCACTGGCAGCTCAGGCTCTATACCATTGATTTCTTGAACAATTAGACGTTTCAGACTAATTCGAACTGCTGCCGTCAATATGTCAGCTTCTTGACTCTTACTTGAGTACTCAGCCAAAGTTTGAACAATCGTGCGAATATCGCGGATTGGAATGGCCTCGTTTAACAAGTTTTGTAGGACTTTCACCACCACACCTAAAGGCAACTGATCAGGAACAAAGTTCTCAACCAACTTAGGCGCGCTGCGTCCTAACATTTCTAATAAATTCTCTACTTCTTCATGACCAATCAACTGCGATGCGTTATTAGTCAATAACTGGCTCAGGTGCGTCGCTAATACTGTCGATGAGTCAACAACCGTATACCCTAGCGCCTGAGCATGCTCACGCTGATCTTCGCGAATCCATACGGCTTCCAGTCCAAATGCAGGGTCAATGGTTGGCTCGCCATCAATCATGCCATACACCTGACCTGGGTTAATCGCTAGCTCCTGATCCGGACGAATCTCAGCTTCGCCCACCGCAACCCCCATTAATGTGATTCGATAGCTGTTTGGCGTCAGTTCAAGGTTGTCACGTATGTGAACCGCAGGGATTAAGAACCCAAAATCTTGCGATAGCTTTTTACGCACACCTTTTACGCGCTCTAACAGTTCTCCACCTTGGTCTCGGTCCACTAGCGGAATCAAGCGGTAACCCACTTCTAGGCCAATAATATCGACTGGCTGGACGTCGTCCCAAGATAGTTCGCGTTGTGATGAAGGCTCTGCACCTTCGTCGGCTTTCGCTGGTAAAGCCGGTTCTTTCGCTTTCTGCTTTTGGCGTTTATCGATGAAATACGCCGCCGCGCCAGCCGCGACCGCCAGACTCAAAAACGCAAAGTGTGGCATGCCCGGTACGATGCCCATCACACCGAGAATAGCTGCGGTAATCATCAGTGCTTTTGGGTTGTCGAACATCTGGAAGACCAGCTGTTCACCCATGTCTTCATCGGTGTTTTGACGTGTCACCATCATCGCCGCTGCAATCGACAGCAATAGCGATGGAATCTGTGCAACTAGGCCGTCACCAATCGTCAGCAAAGTATAGATTTCAATTGCCTCACCGAAACCCAATCCATACTGCGCCATACCGATCGACAGACCGCCGATGATGTTGATAAACAGAATCAAAATACCGGCAATCGCGTCACCTTTTACGAACTTCGAGGCACCATCCATCGAGCCGTAGAAATCCGCTTCTTTGGTCACTTCAAAACGACGAACTCTTGCCTGTTCTTGGTCTATCAATCCGGCATTTAAGTCCGCATCAATCGCCATCTGCTTACCTGGCAACGCATCAAGGGTGAAGCGAGCACTTACCTCAGAGATACGACCTGCACCTTTGGTCACCACCATAAAGTTGATGATCATTAAGATAAGGAAAACCACTAAGCCGACCGCGTAGTTACCACCAATAACGACATTACCAAACGCTTCAATTACGTTACCTGCTGCGTTGCCGCCTTCATGACCATGCAGTAAGACGACACGTGTCGAGGCAACGTTCAGCGCCAAACGCAACAAAGTCGCGATCAGCAGTACCGTCGGAAAAGCGGCGAAGTCCAACGGACGACGTGTGTAAACGGTCACTAACAACACCACCATCGACAACGCGATGTTAAAGGTGAAGAACATATCCAGCAAAAAGGCTGGAATAGGGAGCACCACCATCGCTAAGGTGGCCAAAACCATCACCGGTGCGCCAATAGCTGGCATTTCACGCTGAGGGATTCGTGGCAATTTATCTGCAAATGGCAGGCTTAACTTCATACTACGAGAGATCTCAATCGATTGAAGCGTCACGTTAGCTCTTACTATTAATACGCGACCGCTTTGGCCTAAAAGTTTAGGTATGGTTGATAATTAAGGCGTTTTAAGCAAGCTATGTACCATAATTAACGCCAAAATAATGACTAAACACTCAAGTAGAGTTTAATATCTGATTCAATTAATCTTTTTAGAATTAGGCTTCTTTTAGCATTAGTGCCGGTGTTCTGGCGGGATTGGCAAATCGTAATCCTGAATTTTGGGGCGCTGTCCACCTCGTTTTCGGTATTGCTTCAACTGGAATACAAATGCCAAAACCTGAGCCACCGCAGTAAATAATCCATCGGGGATCTCTTGTTCTAGCTCAGTAGTATGGTACAGCGCACGAGCAAGTGGCGGAGCTGGTACAATTGTGATGTCATGCTCTCGGGCGACTTCTCGAATCTTCATTGCCATGTGATCAGTACCTTTAGCGATCACTACCGGCGCACGGTCTGTCTTCTGTTTATAACGAAGCGCTACCGAGAAGTGCTCTGGGTTAGTAACAATAACATCAGCTTGAGGAACATCCGCCATCATTCGACGTTGAGCCGCTTCCCTTTGCAACATACGAATGCGTCCTTTGACCTCTGGCTTACCCTCGGTTTCTTTATATTCGTCTTTGACTTCTTGCTTGGTCATTTTTAACTGATCAGCGTGCTGCCAGATTTGAAATGGAATATCGATAGCAACCACGATCAACAGCGAACAGCTGATCAACAAGATAAAGTTCAGCAGAATATCTAAAGCATGGAAGATGTTTTGCGGATACACATCCATACTTAATTGAATCAGATCCGCCTGCGATGCTTGGATCAAATAGATCGCGACACCAGTAACCAAAACCACTTTAAGAATTGATTTGATCAACTCTACCCAGCTTTGCATTCCGACCATCCGCTTTAAACCGCTAAGCGGATTCATTTTTGACAGCTTTGGCATAGCCGCTTGAGCAGAAAAACTGATTCCTCCCACACCCGCAGCACCAATCATGGCGGCAGTAAACAACGTAGCTAGCACCAAAAATAGAGGGAACAACAAATCGGTCATCGCCCCTAAAGCAATGTCAAATAGCTTTGCCGTATCGAAAATCTCTTCTCGTTGAAGATCAAATAAACGGCTCATGATGGAAAACAGTGAGCGTGCTAACGCCTCGCCAAACCACATCAGTGAAATGGCGCCAACGATCAGTACAGATGCTGATGCAAGTTCTTTAGACCGAGCAACCTGCCCCTTTTCTCTGGCTTGTTGTAACCGCCGGGGCGTGGCTTCTTCGGTGCGTTCCTGACCGTCTGATTCTGCCAATTCTTAGCACTCCAAGCGAATGAGTCGACAAATCTGCGCCTCACCCACCGTCCAGAACATTTCATAATGACTGTAAAGGCCAGCCAGTATGTACCAACACAGTAATAGACCCACCATCAACGCAAATGCAAAACCAAGCGAAAAGATATTTAACTGTGGTGCAGCACGGGTCATTACACCAAACGACAAGTTAATGGTAAGTAGTGCAATAATGCCAGATAGAGACATACTCAGTGCCGTTTGGAACATAATACCAAGCCAGCCTGCCATTTCACGGAAATCAACCGCGTTGAGCGAGCCGGAACCAATCGGCAAGGTTTTAAAGCTGAACACTACCAGTTGCAGCATTTTCAAGTGCCCATCGGTGGCAAGGAAAAACATTGTCGTCAAAAACATGAATAGCTGACCAAGCAATGGCGTGTTCTGACCATTTGCGGGATCAACCATAGAAGCGAAACCCAAACTTGACTGCATACCCAATATTTGTCCCAACAAGACAAAGGTTTGAATCATAAATTGAGTGACCATGCCCATCGCAATACCGATGATCATTTGCTCGGCAATGGTCATAAAACCCCGAAACGAGAGCAACTCAATGTCTTGAGGCACTGCAGGGATCGCTGGCATGACTGCAAAAGTGATGGCTAACCCGAGGTAAAGGCGGATTCGTGGTGAGACAAATCGAGCCCCAGTTACCGTCATCACCATCAGCATGGAAGAGATACGAACGTAGGGCCAGAAATAGTTTGCGATCCAATCTAAGACAACGCTAGTGGGGTACTCCATAGGCGCCTCTAATAAAGCACCTGAGGTAAGCGCTCAATCAAGCCATAGAAATATTCCATCAACATTTGCGTCATCCAGTGACCAAATAGCATTAGAGCCAAAAGCGTGACAATCAAACGCGGCAAGAAGCTCAATGTTTGTTCGTTGATGGAAGTCGCAGCTTGGAAAATCGCAACAATAAGGCCAATAAGCAAACTTGGGATGATAATGGCGCAGACCATGATAAGCACCATCCAAAGTGCTTCACGGAAAAGCTCGACAAACATTTCTGGTGTCATGTCTTATCCTCTATCTGCGCTTATCTAAAGGGCAAAACTGCCCGCGAGTGTCGAAAGTATCAAGTTCCAGCCATCGACCAATACAAACAGCATCAACTTGAACGGCAACGAAACAATCATTGGTGACAACATCATCATACCCATTGCCATCAGTACCGACGCTACCACGAGGTCAATAATCAAAAACGGCAAGAAGAGCATAAAGCCAATCTGGAATGCAGTTTTTAGCTCCGAGGTGATGAAAGCCGGAATCAACACCGCCATCGACACATCTTCTGGGTTCTCAACTTGCTCTCCTGACATGGTTACAAACGTCTCCAAGTCTTTGATTCGGGTCTGTTTAAGCATGAACGCTTTCATTGGCGCTTGTGCAGCATCAAATGCTTCTCGAGCCGTGACTTGCTCATTCAAATAAGGCTGAACGGCTTTATCGTTGATTTCGTTCAGGACAGGAGACATAACAAAAAAGGTCAAAAACAGCGCTATACCAATGATGACCTGATTAGACGGCGTTTGTTGCAAACCCATTGCCTGACGCAATATCGACATCACCACCACAATTCGAGTAAACGACGTCATTAAAATCACCATGGCAGGCAAGAAGCCAAGCATGGTCATTAACGCTAAAATTTGCAGTGTAACCGAGTAATCTTCACTGCCATCTGGGTTTGTGGTCATGGTAAACGCAGGGATGCCACCACCACTAGAAACGGACATAGCACGACTGGCGCCAGTATCACTTTGCATCGCCTGAACAGTGACGCTACTTCCATCGGCCAAGTTGTCAGGCAGAGCAGACTCCTCTGCCTCTGCAAACGAAAATGAAGAAAACAGCACGCCGACGAAAAGCAACAACGTGCTCAGGAGCAAACGAATCGGGTTACCCTTTGTCATGTTTTTTGATCAGTTGGCTAAATTGAGTCGCAAAAGCATTGGTCGCCAACTCTTCCTCTTTCAGTGGCTTATCTAACTTGGCTAACGTTTGGATTGATTGGCTGGTAATTCCAACCAAAAACTGCTCTTCACCCACTTGAACTACGGCGATTCTTTCTTTGGTGCCCACTGGCAACTGACTCACAATACGCAAGCCTTTTTGTTGTCCCATCGCCGGCACTTGCATACGTTTAAGTAGCCAAGCCAACAAAAGAATCACGCCGATCACAAGCACAAGCGAGCCCAGTGTCGTCGCAAGATCCAGATTATTTGGTGCGGCAGCAAATGCATAAGGAGCACTCAGCATTAAGCTCAGTGCTCCAGTGATTTGCGTCAATCGCGTTTTGATTGAGCAGCTCATCTTAACGTAGCTTCTTAATTCGTTCAGTTTGGCTGATCACATCCGTCAAACGGATACCAAACTTATCGTTCACGACCACGACTTCGCCATGCGCAATCAGTGTACCGTTGACTAATACGTCCAATGACTCGCCCGCTAGACGATCCAACTCAACAACCGAACCTTGGTTCAACTGCAATAAGTTCCGAATGCTGATTTGTGAACGACCGACTTCCATCGAAATCGTCACCGGAATATCCATGATGGTGTCGAGTTTACGGCGCTCATCTTCGGTAATTGGGCTTGAAGTGTCTTTTAGCTCTTCCAGTGGCGCGGCCAATACTTCATCTACGTCAACAGAAGGTGCAGACGGGTCTTCGCCAAGAGCGGCTGCCCATTCATCTGCTAGCTTTTGATCGTCACTTGGTTCCATTTTTCTATCCTGTGTTAAGCCTTATTTAATGCCAAAGCATGTCTGTTCAATAAGGTATCTTAATCGTCTATATCGTCTTCATTCTCAAGCTCAGACATGATGTCTTTGCCCAAGAAAGCTAAATCTGTTTTGACTACATGTGGGCGCTCAATTTCCTCAGAAATTTGCACCGCTAATTTGTCTTCCGAACGGCCCATTTTTACGCGATAGGTCGGCAGGTCTTCCACAAACATTGTCGCATGTTCTGGCATTTCAATCGGGATGATGTCACCCGGTTGCAATTCCATGAGGTCACGCAAAGAGATGTCTTTTTCAAGCAAGTTAACGCGGAAGTTAACCGGACAATCCATAATCTCTTCACGTAATGCTGAGCTCCAACGGACGTCTGTCTCCATCTTGTCGGACTGAACACCTGCATCCAACAGTTCACGAATCGGCTCAACCATGGAGTAAGGCATAACGACATGAAAATCGCCGCCGCCACCATCGACCTCAATGTGGAAAGAACTCACGACAATCACTTCTGTCGGGCTGACAATGTTAGCCATACTTGGGTTTACTTCAGAGTCGAGATATTCGAACTCCACCCCCATCACTGGCGACCACGCTTCTTTGTAGTCTTCAAATACAATCTTCAGCAGCAGCTGAATGATGCGGCGTTCCGTTGGGGTAAATTCGCGCCCTTCGATTTTGGCATGGAATCGACCATCCCCACCAAAGAAGTTTTCTACCAGAATAAAGACTAAGCGAGCTTCCATGGTGATCAACGCTGTACCTTTTAACGGACGAAAACGCACCATGTTCAAACTGGTTGGCACGTACAATGTGTTTTGGTATTCGCCAAACTTCATCATCTGCACGCCATTGATCGACACTTCTGCCGTTTTACGCAGCATATTAAACAGACTAATACGCATGTGTCGTGCAAAGCGCTCGTTGATAAGTTCGAGCGTCGGCATTCGACCACGTACAATCCTGTCTTGCGACGAGAAATCAAAATTGACGGCACCTTCGTTGTCGTTTTCTATCGGTTCATCGACGTCATCAACATCGTCAACTCCGTGCAATAGCGCATCAATTTCGTCTTGGCTTAATAGATCGGTCACGTTTTACCTATTGAATAACAAAATCTGTAAACAGTACTTTTTCAATCACTGGCTTACCGACCGCAGCGTTTAGCGCTGCTTTGATATCTTCGGAAGCACGATCGCGCAATTCCACTCGTCCCGTTGGAGAACGCAACTGATCAACCGTCGCCGAAGCAAACGTTGATAACAAAGAGCTCTCAATCAGTGGCGAATGGTACCGCGCCAACTCTTCATTCTCTGCGCCGCGAACCATTAACTGCGCTTTAATTTGTACCAGTCTGTCGCGACGGTCCCCAGTAACGTTAAATACAAATGCCTGAGGAAGATTCACGTAGGCAATGGGCGAGGCATCAGATGCCTTCGCTTGAACCTGTTGAGACGCTTCAGCCTGAGCTGGTTCATCAGAGCCCATGAGAAAGAATGCTGCTGCACCACCGCCAAGTAGCAATACCACAACAGCGATTATGATGATAAGTAACTTACCTTTTCCTTTCGGCGCATCGGCCCCTTGTAACTGTTCTTCTGCCATTGTTGTCTCTTATTGTTCTTTTAGGTTACCGAGATACTTAAGGAAGTCGTTTGGTAACCTTGTATTATTGCCTTTAAACGGCCTGTTATGCGTAAAAGCTAATTCCATCACGCTTTGAAGCCACATTCAAATCCAGATTGACGTCAGCATCAAAGCTCTCTTCTGATTGTCCAGAAAAACCGCTGCCTTGAGCGCTTTGACCATGTTGCTCAGCAGTATACCTACCTTGCTGCTGCCCGCTGTTTTGTTGCTGAACAGAAGAATCAGCCAGTTGCATGCCCTGCTGCGCCAACATCTCTCTCAAGCGAGGAAGTGTCTGTTCAATGATGTCACGCGCTTGCGGGTTGTTCACCGTAAAATGCACATTAGCCACATCGTTGTTCATCGTCATACGAATTTGCATACGACCTAATTCTGGTGGATCAAGACGAATATCGAGGTTTTTTAGGTTCTTCGACATCATCATTTGCACTTTTTCCGCCACTTGCTCATTGGCCAACTCTTTGGTCAGTTGCAACGGAAGCTGAGCTTGCTGCGCGGCATCAATACGCGCTTGTTGCTGCACGTTTGTTCCTTGTTGACCCGCCATCGCCTGAAGCTGCCCTGCTAAACCATGTTGAAGTTCTGGTTTATCTTGCTTATCCGCTGTCGCTTTAAGTGCACCAGCAGTCAATGCGACATTCACAACTTTCTGGTTAACCTCTCCGTCCTTTACGCCTTGAAGCGCCGTCGGCAAATGAGCTGCGGCCAACGCATCTGGCATCGGAGATAATGCGACTTTATCTGTACTCTGAACAGCTTGTGGCTGAGCTGATTGAGTCGCCAAATGAAGGGCTTGCTGAGACATCCCCATAGGCGCAGCCTGACGAGCTAAATGATGTTGTACTTGCTGCTCTGCAAGAACCTGTTTAACGTCAGTAGGAAGCGCAACAAACTGGGCAAGATCTTGCTCAGGAATATCGGCAATGACCGTCCCTTTTTTCAACCCTTCTATGATCTCTGTTTCTTGCTGAGTCAGTGGTTTTCCCTGCGCCAGTTTGGTATCTATGAGTTCGAGTTCATCCAAGGAAACACGCTGAAGCGCATCAATTTTAGAGCCATCCAAACCCACCTCCAGTGGCGATAGTTCATTGGCAACGTCACCACTGACCATGCCCTTCTCGGTTGGGTGACTGACTTGTTTAGCCATACCTTGCCAAGTAGCAAACTCAGACGAGAGCTTATCGACATCGATAGGTTGACCATTCTTATCTAAAATTGGCTCTAAGCGTTGCCCAGCCATTGCCTGCACTTGTTCAAGCGATTGAGCTGATGGCATTTCATTCAAAGCAAGTTCATCAATGTCTGTTGTTTGCTCGTTAAACGAGTGCTCTAAACCCGCTCGTTGAGGCAAAACTTTGCCACTATCGATGGATGCATTATTCGCTTTCAAGGTTTGATTCGCTTGTTCAATACGACCAAGCAGCTGTTGTCCTTCACCCATCGCGCTTTTTGCGCCATTAGCAGCTGAAGGGGCGTTCGAGAGTGAACCGACTTTCTCAGTGACATCAGCATCATTTTGCGAGTGCGCGCCTTGTTTGGCTTCCAGTAGGCTTGCTTCATCACTTTGAATGGTGTTCGCATGCTCTGTCAGCATGTCGCCAGAGCGGCTTTGCTCTTGAAGGCTTTCTTGCGCCAGAAACTCTTCGGCGTCGTTACTACTCGCTTGAGCCACGTCTGTGACCGCTTCTTGGCTATCAGCTTTGCCAGACGAAAGCTTGTTAATCTCGGCACTGTTTTGGTCTTCACCGTTTAGTGATTTCGTTGCTACTTTTTCTGACTTTTGTGAACCTGAAAACGCATCCGTCAAGGTTTCCAAAAATCCCTTGTTCTCCGCGTTTTCTGTAGGTGCTTGTGCGGCAGAGTCAGACACTGACGTCTTGCTCGTCGCAGAAACATTGGACAAATTCACATTCATATAGAAATTCTCATTATCAGCAGCTTCGAGCGCTAGGCCGCTGCTAAATTGCACACAGTGGCAAATTTAGGTTATTGGGATGATCATCTACAAAGATATTTGCAAAAATTACGCCAATAACAAGCTCATTGCTGCAGTGACAAAATGAGTATTATAAGTGGAAGCAACATCAACTTTTAAACATTAAAAAGGCTTCGCTCGACGGCTGTAAAGCAACGTTGAAAACTCGTCCATTTGCTTTTGTTCCCGTTTGGCTTCGGCAAGCTGTTTCTCTTTCTCTCGCTTTTCGATCATCCACTCATAGGATTTGCGTTCTTTGCGTACTGTTAACCAGTATTCTTGACAGTTTTCTACCTGTTCTTTGAAATGACTTTCCGCTTGTTTCTGCTTAGATAACGTTTCGTCTAGCTGAGTGAGAAAGCGATTTAAATGCCCATATTCGCTTGCCGTTAAGCCAGCCTGACCACGGTCGATAAGCTGTTGGCAATAATCAAGGCGATACTTTTCGATTTGCTCAACCTGACGGTAATAATCTTCAAGTTCAGAGCGCGCTTTGTTCAGCGCAAGTACGGCTTGATCTTCACGCTCTTTAGTCTGCTCAAGTAAGAACTCCATCGCATTGTTCATGCGCTATCACCCGCCCAAAATGTTTCTAAGCATGTTGACGCACATATCGTATGGCACCGATTCTTTCATGCTCTGCTGTAAGTATTCGTCTAACTTTGGCTTCAATGTAAACGCGCCATCGATAGCAGGATCGGTGCCCGGCTTGTACGCCCCAATCGAGACCAAATCTTGGTTCTTGCGGCAAATCGACAAGACCTGACGTACGGCTTTCGACATCAGAACATGTTCTTCAGTGGTGATTTGCGGCATAACACGGCTCACCGACTTTTCGACGTCAATCGCAGGATAATGACCAGCATCCGCCATTTCACGGGACAGCACAATGTGACCATCAAGAATTGCCCGCGATGCATCCGCAATCGGGTCTTGTAAATCATCGCCCTCGGTCAACACGGTAAAGAACGCCGTAATTGAGCCTTGTTCGGCGCTTCCGTTACCCGCACGCTCAACCAAAGCAGGTAGCTTGGCGAACACAGATGGCGGATAGCCTTTTGTCGCTGGCGGCTCACCAACAGAAAGGGCGATTTCACGCTGTGCTTGCGCAAAACGCGTCAAGGAATCCATTAATAACAAAACGTCCAAACCTTGATCGCGAAAGTACTCTGCAATGGTTAAGGCGGTTTGACAGCCTTTCAAACGCATCAATGGTGAAGCATCGGCAGGCGCAGCCACAACGACAGAGCGACGTCGTCCATCCTCACCTAAAATCTCTTCGATAAACTCTTTAACTTCGCGTCCACGCTCACCTATCAGACCGACCACAACAACTTGTGCGGTTGTACCTCGCGTCATCATCCCAAGCGTGACCGATTTACCCACACCAGAGCCGGCAAACAGACCGATACGCTGACCTTTACCAACCGTCAATAATCCGTTAATCGCTTTCAAGCCCACATCAAGTGGCTCTGAAATTGGCTTTCGAGCCAGCGGGTTGATTGGCTCAGCATTAAAAGAGGCGCGATGATCGGTATACAACGGGCCAAGTCCATCAAGCGGATTACCAACCCCGTCAATCACTCGACCAAGTAACTCCATGCCAACAGGCAAGCCAGCGTCACTGGTTAATGGCGTCACTCTAGCGCCAGGCAAAATGCCCGTAATTTGCTCGCTTGGCATCAAAAATAGGTTATCACCTGAAAAACCGACGACCTCGGCTTCCATCTGACCGGACATGGTTTCCACTAAGCATAAACTGCCAATTGGCGCGCGACAGCCTGTCGCTTCCAACGTTAACCCAACCACTCGAACCAGTTTGCCAGAGGCAACTGGGCGCGTCGTTAAGCCTTCAACTTTGTAGTTTCTTAAACGGTCAGCCAATGCTTGCATGGATTACTCACCCTCTTGATGACGGTTTGCACCACAAAAACTGTGCAACACGCTTTTGACGCGCTCTTCCATACGGTAGTTAATGCTTGATTCACCCGCTTCAATCTGGACGTCGCCTCGATTGAGTGATGGCTCAGCAACTAACGTCCAGTTGCGGCAATCAAGGTCTTCTTCGCCGTAAGCTGAGCGAATAATCGCAACGTCTTCTGGATTCAGGTGCAAGGTAATGGGATGACCTGATATTGGCAGCGCTTCAACCGACTGCTTAACCGTGTCCAAAATAATCTGAGGGTTGGTTTGTACTTCGACATGCACGACTTCTTTAACTAAACAAAGCACCATGTCCACCAGCTGCTTTTCAACCTGAGCATTCATTAGCTCTAACGGCTGAGCAAACTGGTTCGCTAAATTCATAAAGGTTTCGACTTGCTGCTGAATATATTCTTGGCCTGCGGTCACGCCTTCGGCTTTTCCAAGCTCCAGCCCTTCAGCATGGCCCGCTTGCAGGCCTTCTTCTTTGCCTTTGTCGTAACCTTGCTTAAAGCCGGCTTCTTGACCTTGATACAAACCTTCCTGATAAGCGCCTTGCTTGATCAGCTCTATCTGCTCTTCGGTTAGCTCAAGTGCTTGCTCTTCTTCTGGTTCTTCAAGGTTCGGTACCCAACCCGGGTCATAGTTAAACGCGGTTTGTTTTGCTTGCTTGGCTTTGGGCTCGCCGTAATCAGGCAACCCCCAACGTTGTGGTTCGATCATCGAATCATCTTCATCAGGACGGATAAATCCACGTTTTCTTTCGCCAGCCATGGGTTACCTATTATGTATTCGATTAAGAAGTGAGGGCGCTCCGCAATAGGATAATCGCGGAGCAATAGAGATTATAAGAATTCGTCCGCACCGCCAGACAACATGAGTTCGCCTGCATCGGCCATGCGACGAGCGATCGCTAGGATTTCTTTCTGTGCCGCTTCGACATCCGCCACGCGAACTGGCGGCATCGCTTCGATGTCATCACGCATCATCTCAGCCGCTCGTTTCGACATGTTCTTAAATACCTTCTCACGCAGAGAATCGTCGGCACCTTTAAGTGCTTTTTGCAACACGTCTTGTGGTACATCACGCAGCAATTTCTGAATACCTTGGTCGTCTACTTCGACTAAGTTTTCGAAGACAAACATCAAGTCTTGAATTTGCGTCGCCATGTCTTCGTCTTGATCGCGAATCTGTTCCATCAACAAACCTTCAACGTTGTTGTCTAGATAGTTCATGATCTCCGCTGCCGCTTTCAGGCCGCCAATCTTGGCTGCTTGAGCGCCAGCTTGACCCGCGAACTGTTTCTCCATGATTTCGTTCAGCTCTGCCAGTGCCGATGGCTGAACTTCTTCAAGGTTGGCAATACGCATCATCAGATCCAAACGCACGCGCTCAGGGAACTGAGACAAAATCTCCGCGGATTGGTCTGCTTCTAAATAAGACAATACGATGGTTTGGATCTGCGGGTGTTCGTTGACAATGATGCTCGCCACTTGTCGTGGGTCCATCCATTTCAGGGAATCCAAGCCTTTTGAACCCGTACCAAGTAGGATCTGGTCAACCAAGTTGTTGGCTTTGTCTTCACCAAGAGCCGCCACCAGCGCATTACGCATGAAGTCTTCGCTGCCCATGCCGATGTTGGTGTATTTCTGGATGTCCTCCAAAAACGCACGGTGAACGGCTGACACCTTGTCTTGGCTGAGATCTTTCGCCTTAGCCATCGCACTACCCACACGCTGGACCTGTTTTGGCTCTAGGTGACGAATAATGCCAGCGGCATCTTGTTCATTGAGGCTCAGTAGCAAAATTGCTGCTTTTTCTTCGCCAGTAATGGTTGAGACATCCAGCTCAACTGGCATTCCCGCGGCGTTGTCATCTTGAGGTACGATATCGTTAGCCATTGTCATTCATCCAGTTTTTCACTACTTGAGCAGCCAGTTCAGGTTCATTCGCCACCAGAGCGCGAACCGCTTTCAATACATCTTCATCTTTATGAAGGTTTGGCAAATCAATACTTGAACCAAACTCAAACAGTTCGCTGCTTTCAATGTCGCTGCCAATCAGGCTAGTTTCACCATCCGCGCCTATCGGCAAGCCGTCTGGTCCGTACATTTCGTCTTCGTCATCACTGGTAGGGTTAAGCAATTTCTTCATTGCTGGGCGAACCAGAACCAACACAACAACGATGATCACTAATGCACTTGCGAACCAACGAACCCAGTCACTGAAGTTAGGGTGCTCCCAAATTGGTGGTTCTTCCAGCTGTTCAGCCTCAGGCTCTGCAAACTTCACACTCAGTACATTCAACAAATCACCACGGCCTTGGTCAAAACCGACCGTACCAATTAAGACTTGGCGAATAGCATTAATTTCCGATTCGGACATCGGGGTATAAGTCACTTCTCCCGTATCTGGGTTGACCTGACGACGGTCCTTAATCGCAACAGAAACTGTCTGACGAGCAACCGTCCCCGTCTGCTTACGCTCATGGCTGATAGTGGTATCAAGCTCAAAGTTACGCGTGGATTCTTTACGCACCGAACCCTGTCCCATGACAGAACCGTCTTTCATCTGAGCCACATCTTGCGGAATAGAGGCATCCGCTGGAGGCTGATTACTTAACGCCCCCGGAATACCCGCTACCATATTGCCGTTATTGTAATCTTCTAATGCGTACTCACTGCGGGTTGCAGGGGTATTGGGATCAAAGCGTTTGCGAGTTTGTTCAACCGCGCTGAAATCCATTTGGATATCGACCTGCGCCGTGTAGTTGCCATAACCTAAAATAGGTAATAGCACTGAATCAATTTTTTCACGCAGCGCCTGTTCCTGACTACGCTCTAATTCTTGCTCTTTACGTCGCGCTGCAGAAGCAGGGTCTTGAGAGCCTGAACTGAGCAAACGGCCATGCTGATCTGTGACGGTAATTCGGGAGGTTTTCATTCCCGGAACGGCACTCGCCACCATGTCAACGATAGAATCCACTTCTTGCTGTTTGAGGTTCGTACCAGTCGACAGTGTCAAAAATACGGACGCTGATGCTTCTTGGTTATGACGCACAAAAACACTGTGCTTTGGTAGCGCCAATAAGACTCGCGCTTTACGAACTTGCTTCATTTCCTCAATCGCTTGAGCCAACTGACGTTCTCGACTGAGTTTAAGGCGCTCTTGCTCTAAACGTTGTGATACGCCAAAGCCCATATCTTGCAGCAAAATATCATCGCCCGCCTCTGTGGCTTGGTTTACGCCCGAGCGAACCATGCCAAGTTTGATCGAGTTGTATTCGCTCGATTCAACAGAAATGGTATTACCATCAAGCTTGTAATTGATTTTTTGCTGGTCCAGATAATCCAAAACGGGGATCAACTCTTCGGTCTCATACGCTCCAAGCGGGCGCATCTCCGGCTCTTTGACCCAAAAGAACAGCATCACGATCAATGCAACACAGATGGAGATTGACAGCACAAGTACAACTTGACGAAGTAAATCAAGGTCACCCACTGCCATATCAAATTTTGACGCACTGCGCTCCTCTAGATCTGGATTTTGACTCTCCACATCTACGTCGGAACTTGCTACCAGTGCACCATCTGAGCCGCCTTCAGTGACGGTTAAATCTGTAGACTTGTCTGCCACACTTATTACCTAAATTACACTGGCATGTTCATGAGGTCTTTATACGCCTCAACGAGTTTATTGCGAATTTGAACCGTCGCATCAAAAGCGACACTAGACTTGTTACGAGCAATCATAACGTCAGAAAGGGAAACATCGGCATCACCACGATCAAAACGGGTTTGTAAGTCACCGGATGCTTTTTGAAGTGTGTTCACGTTATTGATGGCTTTAGTTAGGAGATCATTAAAATCTGCTCCAACTTTCGCCCCACTTGCAGTAGGAGCAGTATTGGTTGCTTCTACCATCATGGCGCGCATTTCTGCCTGAATACCATCAACTTTCATTAGCACCTCTAAGCCAAAAGATTGACTATTAACAAAACTGATTATTAACACAGCAATTAACGTGCCATAAGACATTAGTTAGCGGTTTGCTTACACTTTTTGTCTTATGGCGATTGCACATGTTAATTTGGGATATCTATACCAGCATCACGCATTTTGGCAAGTTTGTAGCGCAAGGTTCGTGGGCTTATGCCCAGTTTCTCCGCCATTTCTTTGCGTCGGCCGTTACACTCCACCAAGGTTTCCAAAATAATGGCGTATTCTTGGTCACGCAGCTCGCTGCCCAAGCCTTCCCCGCCAGATACCGGACGGTTCACACTCTCAGGTTGAGCGACTGGCTTAACATTAGGTACCACCATCTCTGCATTTTGCACCACATGTTGCAAGCTGTTGGCATCTTGCCAATCCACCCCTTCTAGTAAGATGTGCTCAGCGTCGATATCACCATTCTCACTTAAGATAAGAGCTCGTTGCACCACGTTATCCAGCTCACGAACGTTACCTGGCCAAGGGTATTGCAGCAGTTTTTCTACCGCAACGGCTGAAAATTGAGGCACTGGCATCCCCATCTTGCTGCAATGACGCTCAGCAAGATGCTTGGCAAGTGGCGCAATATCGCCTTTGCGTTCGTTCAGTGCTGGCCACGCAATTGGGAACACATTCAGGCGGTAGTATAAATCTTCACGGAAGTTGCCTTCTGAGACGTACTGCTTGAGATCACGGTTACTGGTCGCGAGCACGCGTACATCCAGCTTGATGCTCTTACGACTGCCAAGGCGCTCCACTTCACGCTCTTGCAAAACACGTAATAGTTTCGCTTGCAGGTTTAAGTCCATTTCGCTGATTTCATCCAGTAAGATTGTGCCGCCTTGTGCTTGTTCAAACTTACCCGGACACGCTTGAACCGCACCAGTGAACGCGCCTTTCTCGTAACCAAATAGTGTCGCTTCCAGCATGTTGTCTGGAATCGCCGCACAGTTGATAGCAACGAATGGACCATCTTTACGGTTTGATGCGTTGTGAATATAACGCGACATCACTTCTTTACCTGAGCCACTCGGACCTAGCACCATAACATTCGCATCTGTACGTGCCACTTTATCGGCCAATGCAAGTAGGCGCAGACTTTTTTCATCTGCAACGACCGCGTCACCATTGTCATCGCTTTTGATCGGTGCATATCGACTGACCATGTTCAGCAATACTTCCGGTGCAAATGGTTTCGCCATGTAGTCAATCGCGCCGTCTTTCATTGCCGACACGGCATCTTCAATGTTAGCGTACGCCGTCATTAACAGTACTGGTAAGTTAGGCCAATTCTGCTTGATGTTTTTGAGCAGAGCCAATCCGCCCATACCTGCCATTTGCACGTCAGAAACGACGATATCGACAGTATTCGATTTGAGTTTTAGTAGTGCGTCTTCCGCACAGTCAGCTTCTAACCACTCATACCCTGCCAGAGCCAGAGTATCCACTAGGGCTTCACGAAGACCTTCATCGTCTTCTACGATCAGCACTTTGCTTTGCGCCATTCTGATTCTCCAGTAATTGTTATTACCAGAAGCTGCTTATTGCGCTTCTGGTTGCACTCGCTCTAGCGGAATGCACATGGTAAAGCAGGCTCCATCACCCTGCTCTGAAATAAGTTCCAATCGACCGTCATGGGCACGGCAAACCATTTGAACAACAGCCAGCCCTAACCCGGTTCCTTGAGAACGCGTGGTAAAAAATGGCTCCATAATTTTGGCTTGTAGTTCTTCAGGTACACCCGGTCCGCTGTCTTGCACTGAAATGCGCAACTCACCATTTACCGGGCGGAAAAAAATATCGACTTGCGACTCTTTACCAGACATCTGAATCGCATTCATGACAAGGTTGCTCAACGCGGATGCAATCGCATTCGCATTGCCTAGCAACTCAGTTTGTTCTTCTTCCACTTCTAGGCAGTAATCAATACCATTATTTTTTAGCGCGGTTTCGACCATCGGCTGATATTCCGCCACCAACTGAGCAATCGTAAATGGCTTAATGACTTTATTATCACCACCTTTAGCAAAAAGCAGCATATCATTAACCTGCTTTTCCAAATCGTGCAGTCGATCCATTAATTTGGTTTGAAAGCGATCCCTTGTCGCTGGTGGAAGGTTTGGCGCTCCCAAATTGGATGCATATAGCATGGCGCTCGATAGCGGCGTTCTTACCTGATGAGCAAGCGACGCTACCATACGCCCTAACGACGACAAGCGTTGTAAATCACTCACACGAGCTTGAAGTAAGCGAGTTTCGGTTAAATCGGTAATCAGGATCAATTGACCTGTCGTAGAAGCCGAAATGGCTAATCGAACTTTACGACCATTCCGCAGGGAAACTTCGTGACCATCATCCTCACGAGGATCAAACACCGCCTGAATAATGTTGAACCATTTTTCATTAACCAGTGGAATCTCAAGAATTCGGTGCGCCTCTGGGTTTGCTTCACGCACTATGCCGTACGTGTCGAGCAGAATCACTCCGGCAGGCATCACATCAAGCACCTGCTTATAGCGCTCAACCTGATTTTCTACGGAATCTAAATGGGATTGGTTGGTGTTGTTATCCATTACTGCCTGTCGAAATATCGCCGCTAAAACTAAAATAGCTTGGTAAGCAATTAGCGTACCAAGCTATTTTTTTATATTTATCATTACGTTAAGTCATCGACAATAAGTTGACACCCTCAGATAACGGTTTTTGGTGTCAGAAAAACGATGCTAAATAGCCCAAATGATTTAGATATCGTCTTAAATCTCAACGTTACCTAGCGTTGTAAGTTGTACTTACGCATTTTTTCCACCAACGTTGTGCGTCGCATACCCAGCATATCAGCGGCTCGTGCCACGACCCCACCTTGTGCTTCTAACGCTTGGCTGATCATATTAACTTCTAAATCAGCCAACAGCTCTTTCAGATTTACACCTTCAGGCGGCAGCGCTTGCGGAGCGTTCATGCTGTGGTCAAGATCGTCTTGATCATCAAAACTAAAGTCTTCTGAGAAGATGTCTTGGAACACATCACGCTCTTGTTCTTCAACCGAAATAAACGGATTACTTTCTGGTTGGAACTCCGGGATATCACTGTAGCGATATTTGGTTGGTAAGTGGTTTACATCGACCAAGCTATTTGGGTACAGAATGATCATTCGCTCAACAAGGTTGGCTAACTCACGCACGTTACCCGGCCAGTTGTGCTCCATCAGTGAATTGATCGCACGAGGGGTAAAACAGATAGGCTGGCCACCCTCCGCTTCCAGACGCGTCATCAACTCTTGCAGCAGCAATGGAATATCTTGTTTGCGCTCTTTCAGCGCAGGCATCTCGATTGGAAACACGTTCAAACGATAGAACAAGTCTTCTCGGAACGTGCCTTCTTCAATCATACTTTCTAGATTACGGTGTGTTGCCGCGACAACTCGAACATTGACCTTGATGGTGCTATTGCCACCCACGCGTTCGAAACAGCGCTCTTGTAATACGCGAAGTAGCTTCACTTGCATCGACATCGGCATATCGCCAATCTCATCAAGAAAGATCGTGCCACCGTCTGCGAGCTCAAATCGACCTTTACGTGCCGTTAACGCACCAGTAAACGCGCCTTTTTCGTGGCCAAACAATTCACTTTCTAGAAGCTCCGGTGGAATGGCACCACAGTTAATGGGCACAAAGGCACCACTGCTGTACGACGAATGATAGTGAATGTTACGCGCAACGACTTCTTTACCGGTACCAGATTCACCCAAGATCAACACGTTTGCCTCGGTGTCTGAGACTTGCTCGATCAGGTGACGAACTTCTTGAATACCTCTGCTTTGACCAACTAAGCTGCGAAAAAGCGTGTTTTTTCGTGCACTAGCAACGACATTGACCCCTTTTCGACCCAGAAAATCTTTGCAGTGGCGTAACGCCTCACTAAGCTGCGGGTAATTAAGAGGTAGTTCTAGCTCACCTACAAAATTTGGAAGATCATCCACGGGCAACGGAAATCGGCCCATGACTAAAAGTGGGATGTGGTAGGCGCTGTTTAAATGAGAGATAACCGTATTCGCCGCTTGACCTGCTGGAATGTTACCAACAATACAGCACGACCATACGCTAGACCAATCAACATCGCTGAGCTGATCAGAACTGACCGCTTCGCAATTTTCTCCAACAAATTCCAATATATTGCTTAAATTTAAACGACTTGATGCGTCATCATCAATTACAAGCAGCTTTGCCAAACCTTGCATAAGTAAGAATGATTGCCTTTATTTTAGGTGCGTTGCGGCCAAACCTTGATTTGCGCAATTGGGTGCTAAAAGAAGGCAGAACCACCACACTCAATTTACGATAGACAAAATAGGAAAATCAGCAACAAAAAAAGCCATTAGGGCTACTAATGGCTTCTATTTTATTTGAATATAAAAATAAGGCAACCAAGCAATAAAGAGGTGTGAGCTTGATAGAAACTTTGCTACACAACTCGTTGCGCAATTGACAAATATATTCCTCTAATATCTTAACGCGTTGTTTTGGTTATTAAATACCGACTTCAGCTGCTGTAAGATTATGAAACTCTGTAGGGATTTGGTCCCAAGCGGATTTGATCTCACGGATAATGTCGATAACGTCGTCGATCAGTTGAGGGTCATTTTGATGGTTGGCAGCTGAAATTTGCGTGATCATAAACTCATAGAGTGAATCTAAGTTTGAAGCAATATCACCACCGTCATCCATCGATAGACAGCTACGTAGCGCAATAATGATGTCTAGCGCTTTACCTAAACGCTCACCTTTTGCTGGAATGTTGCCTGCTTGCATGGCCGCTTTACCTTGAATAAGGCGCTCAATCGCACCAGCCATAAGCATTTGAATGACTTTGTGCGGAGAAGCCGCGCTTAGCTGGCTGTCGACTGATACCTTTTTGTATGCTTGCAAAGAACCGCGCATAGTAATCCTCTTTTAAATAAATTTTTTGTACTGCTGAAGCGAACGCTGGCCATAACGAAACTTATGAAGTTCTTTTCCGACCTTTGACGTTTCCGATTGCATCAGCTCGACAATTCTTTTGGTACGAGTAAGCAACGCTTGCCACTCTGCATCCTGCTTAACCAAAGGATTTTGATGAATAATTGGTAACAGGTTTTGCAATAACCGTTCCCTGATATCGACCAAGCGAAGAATTTCTTCAGTACTAAAGTCGACTTTTTCCAATTCTTGCGTAATTAGTTGATCTATATCACTAATATCTATGAGTTCTTTTTGCATTTATTAACCCAACGCACTCATTAAGGCACCTAACTGACCTTGCATTTTGCCAGTCGCATCTTGCATGGCGGTAAACTTCGCGTGAGTGCGCTTTTCTAGGCTTTCCATGCGGCGATCTAATGCCGCTTGATCATCACTCAAACGATAATTTTGTTCTGTGAGACTTTTCTCTCGAGTACGAATGCTGCCTGTAATGCCTGTAATACCATGAATCGCGTCTTCGACTCGTTTAGCAAAACCTGTGTTGCCACCGAAGAACTTTTCTAGCTCGTTGAAGTTGTTGTTCAACTGACGATCCAACATGTCATAGTTGATTTCTAAGGTGCCTTGACGCGTGGTAGTAATGCCAAATTCAGTTAATGACTTTAGGTTTTCAGGCGCTTTATCAATTTGAGTGGAAAATACCGATTTTAATCGTGAGTCTGCGCTGCGTACGGTACTGTCACCCGACAACGGTCCTTTTTGACCAGTGACTGGATCCACACTCGCCAACGCTTGAGACGTTTGATAAAACGAGTTGTACGCCGCAACAAAGTTTTCGATGTCGTTACGCACACTCTGACGGTCGTATTCGACGCCAATTTCAGCAGGTGGCTTGTTCGGTTCTGATTTGCCTTTAAGTGTTAAATCAACACCTTCTATGGCATCTTCAATCACATTGTTGTGACTAGAAAGCTTTGCTACTCCATCAAGCAGAACTTCTGAATCTTGCCCTGCTTGTACCTCTGTCATGCCAAGGTATTCTTCAAAAGCAGATTGCGCTTTTGCGATTTTCGCTTCTGCTTCATCAATTTTTTCTAAACGTTCGCGTTCTTGAGGATCCAGCTTAGCGCGATGAATTTGTTTCGCTTGCTCTTCGGTCAATTCACCACGTTCAACTTTTGCGTCTAGCGCTTGTTTTTCACTCGCAATTTTTTGCTCAATTTCTGCTTTTTCTTGCTCAAGAAGCTGCTTGGCCTCTTTCGTCGTAACGTAAGAGTCGGTTAATGTGCCTGATGCCGCATTACTCCAACCCGGTACATCTGGTGCCTTCTCTATTGCTTTCTCGTCGAGTTCGAGCTCTGGCTCTTCATAAGAATCCAGCAAAGTGCCTGACGCAGTTTCTGTCCACCCTGGAATTCGGTCTTCAGGGCGCAAACTTGCGCGTCGGTTGGCTTCATCAATCGCTTCCTGCCCAGCTTTAGCGGCTTCTGCACCCGCAGCAGAGATTGGCTCTTGGGAGCCATCATCTTGTCCATTTTCTGCCGCTTTTTGCTCTTCTGGAGGTAGAGGATTGCCGTTTGCATCCAGTTCCACTGGTTGCTCGGAGAATTGAAGAGGACCTAACACTTCTTCCGCCGCTGAACGAGCTTCTTCAAGCGCGTTAACACGGTCTTCAAGTGTTTGATACTCGAAATATTTTAGAGGGTTGCCTTTGTCGGCCTCCGCACTGACTCTGATTTGATGATCCTTACCAGAGAGATTTGAGGCAAGGATAAGGCGTGGTCCTTCAACGTCGTTAATGAGAGATGCTCGAACACCGGGGTTGTCTTTTGAGCCGTTGATGCCGCGTACGACATCTGCGAGCTTGGAGCTCGAACGAACGTTCACGTTGAAGGTGTCATCACCAAGCGAAATCTGCAGCTTACCAGGGCCAAACTTTGCGTCTTCTGGCAGTACGTCAGAAGCGACTTTGTGGCTCTGGGCAAGCTGCAACACATCGATAGCATATTTGCCAGCGATAGCATCTGTGGTTGCCGTAGCAGATACGATATTGTCGTCTGTCGTTTCAACAGTACGAACGGCAAACGCTTTCTCTTGACGAAAGTTCGCCATGAGATTTTTCATCGTATCCAGTGATTCTCTGAGTCGCCCATAGGCACTGATACTGGCATTAATTGTCGTGCGCTCGTTGTCAATGCGTTGCTGCTTTGGTACGCGTTCGGCATCCACAATTTTGCTGACCATGGAATTGATATCCATGCCGCCAGACATCCCCAAAGGGCCTAAACTCATCAAATCACCTCTAAAAACGACTTACACTTTTTCAGTCAACAACCCGCTGTTGGCTGTGTGCTCAGCTAGGCGACGCAATACCACTAGCATTTCTTCATCAGGAATTTGACGAATCACGTCGCCCGTTTTGGCTTCGTAAATCGTCACCACATCTCTCCCGGATTCCTCATCCACTCGAAACGCGACTCCTTTGTTTATGGACGTCACAAACTCATTCATTTGCGCGACCAATTTTTCACGTTCTTCTTTGTTCAGCTCTTGACGGCTTTCTGCCATCTCGATCGCTGCTTGAACAGAGAAGTCGTATTCGGTGTCTTTCGCTTTTTGCGGCGAAACCTCACCATTTGAATTTGCTGGGCTAGACGTGCCTATATCATTGCCATTTTTATTTGCAAACTTTGTGCCACTTGGCGTGCCGTAAGGCTGGATGTTCGATGCGTAGGAGGATATATCCATTACAATCTCCCTTCCACCTTATGGGCTAACGATAGAACCTATCGCTTTGGTGCCCCAGCACTAAGATGTTTACCTCAGGCTGGGTCAACCACTTAGCCCAACAAGCTTAGCGCTGCAGATGGAGACTGCTTCGCTTGAGCCAGGATTGAAGTACTTGCTTGCTGAAGAATTTGCGACTTAGTCATCGCAGTGGTTTCTTTCGCGTAATCAGTATCTTTAATACGGCTGTTAGACGCATTAACGTTCTCGTTAATGTTGTCTAGGTTGCTGATTGCGTGGTTGAAGCGGTTTTGGAAAGCACCAAGTGACGCACGTTGGCTGTCTACTGACTTCAGGGCACCGTCGATAACAGCCACAGCTTCTTGAGAGCCTGCTACTGTTGTTACGTCGATGTCTTTCACTGTTACGTCTTTCGGACCGCCAAAGCCGATCTCGTCCGCTAGGTTGCCAGAGAACTCAACATCACCTTGAACTTTTTGAGAAGAAGCAAATACTTGTAACTTGCCATCTTCACCAACAGACGCTTTTACATCATCGTTTTGACCGTTGATGTACGTTGCTAGCTGCTCAATGTCGTCGCCTTGTTTTGCGCTGATCGATAGCTCTTTCTCTTCACCTTGTTTGTTGGTGTAGCTCATTTTGAACTCAGTTTTCTCACCAACAGTCCAAGATGCATCTTTACCCTCTTCTGCTGCGTAGCTCTTGCCACCCATTGCAGAAGTGTCTGAGCGCAAGCTACCCATAGACAGCATCACTGCTTCACCTGAGTCTGCACCGATTTGGAAAGATTGCGTACCGTATGTACCGTTCAGCAACTTGTTACCACCGAAAGAGGTAGTTTCAGCAATACGGTTTAGCTCGTCATTTAGCGCTGTTACTTCTTCTTGGATCGCAACACGTTCTGCTTTTGAGTTAGAACCGTTCGCAGATTGAAGCGATAGGTCACGCATACGTTGTAGGATGTTGGTAGATTCATTCATTGCACCTTCAGCAACCTGTGCAATAGAAATACCGTCGTTTGCGTTTTTCACCGCCATGTCTAGGCCACGGCTTTGTGCATTCAAGCGGTTTGAAATCTGTAGACCTGCAGCATCGTCTTTCGCGCTATTGATTTTATAACCCGAAGACAAACGCTCCATTGATTTTTGTTGACCGTCAGCTGCCTGGTTTAGGTAACGCTGTGCAGTCATCGCAGAAACGTTAGTATTAACGTTAATCGCCATAATTGATCTCCTTAAGGCTTTAGTGAATGTACCGTCGTGTCTCTCACCTCACTTAGGTACATCTCATTTCTCTCAGTCCCTTTAACGGCGACCGATGAATATCCTTTAGAAGAAATTTTCAATTTTTTGCGATTATTTTCTTTGGCTTACTGAAATGTGACGAAGCTCTAATGTCGTGATTCGCAGAAATTCTGAGTCCCAAAAAGACAGAAAAAAACCCAGCCGAAGCTGGGTTTACTCGCTCATCTCTCACCACGAGCCAATGAGGTTCTCGTCTTAGGTTTGAAATTAACCTAGCAGACTTAGCGCTGAGTTTGGCGCTTGTTTCGCTTGCGCAAGGATTGAGCTTGACGCTTGCGATAGAATTTGTGACTTGGTCATTTGAGTCGTTTCTTTCGCGAAGTCAGTATCTTTGATACGGCTCTTCGACGCGTTCACGTTCTCGTTGATGTTGTCCAAGTTGCTGATTGCATGGTTGAAACGGTTCTGGAATGCACCCAGCTCTGCGCGGTGGCTGTCTACGTATTTCAGTGCCGCATCGATGATAGCAACAGATTCTTGTGCGCCACCAACTGAGGTTACGTCGATAGTATCTACTGTTACTTTTTTACCTTCGCCCAAACCTAGCTCGCCAGATAGGCCGCCTGAAAACTCGACTTCGCCTTCGACTTTGTTGTTGCCAGCAAAGATTTGCAGTTTACCGTCTTGGTCTACTGAGGCTTTCACTAGGTCAGTTTGACCGTTAATGTAAGTCGCAAGCTCTTCGATATCGTCACCTGCTTTTGCGCTGATGTTGATTTCTTGCTCTTGACCGTAGCTGTCCGTTAGGTTGATTTTTAGGTCGTTCTTACCTTCAGCAACGTTCCAGTCTTTACCTTTACCACTTTCAGCTTGGTAGCTCACACCGCCCATCATTTTGTTGTCTGAACGCATGTCTTTTAGCTCAAGCATTACGGCTTCACCGTTATCCGCACCAATTTGGAACGATTTCGCACCGTGTGTGCCGTTTAGTAGCTTATTACCACCGAAAGACGTGGTTTCTGCGATACGGTTTAGTTCGTCGTTTAGCGCGGTCACTTCTTCTTGAATCGCCACACGCTCTGATTTCGAGTTTGAACCGTTTGCTGATTGCAGAGACAAATCACGCATACGTTGAAGAATGTTAGTGGTCTCGTTCATTGCACCTTCAGCGGTTTGTGCAATTGAGATACCGTCGTTCGCGTTGCGAACCGCCACATCCAAACCACGGCTTTGTACGTTCAAACGGTTCGAGATTTGTAGACCCGCAGCGTCATCTTTTGCGCTGTTGATTTTGAAACCCGAAGACAAACGCTCCATAGAAGTTTGTTGAGCTGAGTTTGCGTTGTTTAGGTAACGCTGAGCGGTCATCGCTGATACGTTAGTGTTTACATTCACTGCCATGGTGATTTCTCCAATTGATTTTCCGGTATAGCGGTTTCCGACGTCTCGGAAAACCAAGTAGTTCTCTCAAAGTTACTTTTATTAACGGCGCTCAAACTGATTTCTTTAGGGAATTCTTTGGATTTTTTTGAAAAAAGTTCATTTGGAGAAGGAATCGTGATGAAGCAGATAAAAAAGCAAAAAAACGTCAAACTTTCGCTAAAGCTTCTTTTCGAGCTGTCGATACAGGCAGGTTTTGCGTTAAATTCGAGCGAGGTCGATCATTAGCCAAGTAAGGTTAATGCTAGGTTTGGCGCTTGTTTTGCTTGTGCAAGAATAGAAGTACTGACCTGCTGCAAGATCTGCTGCTTCACCATTTGCGTGGTTTCTTTCGCGTAGTCAGTGTCTTGGATACGACTGTTGGAAGCGGCTAAGTTTTCGTGGATGTTATCCAGATTATTGATCGCGTGATTAAAGCGGTTTTGATACGCGCCTAACTCAGCACGATGGCTATCAACGTACTTCATCGCAGTATCTAGGACGGCCACGGCTTGTTGCGCACCACCGACAGACGTAATGTCGATGTTATCAACCGCATCGTAACCTTTTAGCTGTAACCCCAGTTCACTCGCTAAGTCACCTGAAAACGATAAAGTGCCTGAAGTTTCTTCTCCAGCCATAAATAGCTGTAACTGACCTTCTTCATTCACCGATGCCGTGACTTTGTCAGTTTGACCATTGATATAAGTCGCAAGCTCTTCGATATCATCGCCAGCTTTGGCATTAATTTGAATGGTTTCCGTCTCACCAAAACGATTCGTAAATGACATACTAAGATCATTCGCACCGTCTTTTACTTTCCAATCAGAGCTTGCACGTCCGTTTGCAATGTAACTAAAGCCGCCCATATCAATGCCATCACTGCGCATCGACTTTAATTCAACTTGCACAGCTTCACCTGACGCTGCACCGATTTGAAATGCCGACTTACCAAAGCTGCCATTGAGCAGCTTACGCCCACCAAAGGAGGTCGTTTCAGCAATGCGGTTTAGCTCATCGTTAAGTGCCGTCACTTCTTCTTGCAGTGCAGTGCGTTCCGCTTTGCTGTTTGAACCATTGGCTGACTGTAGCGACAAATCACGCATACGTTGCATGATATTGGTCACCTCATTCATCGCCCCTTCGGCGGTTTGCATTATGGAAATGCCGTCATTCGCGTTGCGAACCGCAACATCTAAACCACGCATTTGTGATTGCAAGCGGTTGGAGATTTGCAGACCCGCAGCGTCATCCTTTGCGCTGTTAATACGCTTCCCTGAAGACAAACGCTCCATGGATTGGTTCAGCATGTCAGTTGCACTGGTCAAATGACGTTGTGCGACAAGTGCTGCAACATTGGTATTAACGGTGATAGCCAAGAGACACAGACTCCAAATAAATTAAGGCTTTGGATACTTATCGACCAAATAATCGAAAGGTTTAGTCTTTTTTGAAAAAGTCTGTGGAATAGAAAAGAAGAAAATAAAAGCCCTCCAATTGGAGGGCTTAAGAAATAAAGTCTGAGAACTTACTTGATGGCTAGCTCTGCTAGCATTTCTTGTGATGGAGCGAAGAAGTACGCACCAGTTACCGCTTTTGTGAAACGAAGCATTTGGTCTGTTTTACCATCTGTCACGCCGTACATACTTTCTAGCATCACTTTAATGTTATGAAGTGTATTGCAGTAAGAAATAAACAGCAGACCATGAGGCCCTGTTACCGTCCCGTATGGCAAGCTATGACGAACAATCTTGAGACCTTTTCCTTCTTCTTTAATATCAACGCGACCAACGTGTGATGCAGCAGGAACGTCTTCTAGCTCGATAGAGTCTGGTTTGGTACGACCAATCACTTTTTCTTGCGCTTTGACATTCAAGCGATTCCAAGCGGCAAGGTTATGTTCAAAGCGTTGAGCCATGACATAACTACCTCCAGCAAATGGGCCCTCTTTTACTAGAGCCACATCAGCGCGAGCCTCCCCTTTCGGGTTTTCTGTCCCATCAATAAAGTCTGTCATATCACGAGCATCAAGGTAACGGTACCCATACGTTTCGTCCACAATGGTGACATCTTGCGCCGTCTCTTCTAGAAACTTACGCAGAACATAAAAGTGCAAGTCGTGACGAGTAGAGTGACAGTGAATCAGCACATCAACATCCGTTGCAGGCGCTACGATGTCTCCTTCGCCAAGTTGAGTAAAATCAATAAGCTCTTCTGGCGCGTCTACATTGAGGTGTTGCCAAAACGATTTTGTGAATGCGATAGAAAGGGTCAGCGCCGCGCCTGGCTGGGTAATATTTAACTCTTCCACTAACTTTGGTAGTGCTTTCAGCTTATCCAATACGTTTTCACGGTTTTGGTTCACTTTAAGTTGAGTGTACAGTGCAAATGGCCCTGCTTCTGGCACGATCGCCGTTTGAGCTTGTGACATTGAGGTTTCCTCTATACTTTGCCCCGGTGTGGGAAGTTATTGTTTTTAATTCTTCGAAGGCTGTTCTTCATTGCGCTCCAATTGTGGCACATGAAAACAGTCTTTTACCCATCTTCCATTTAGAAGATAGATCATAAACCAAGCTAATAAGGTAATGGTAAGGGCGTTTGCCCAGTTGAATACACCATGTTCCAGATACACATGATACATGGTCTGAGTCAGTTGGATACCGCACAAGATCAAAGTGATCTCTCGACCATAGCGAGTAATTCTGTTTACCCATCCTCTATCGGGGTGACGGAGCCCCATCAACCACATGAGAAGCAGGCTTGGAATGCCCATCGCCAAACCCAAATACAGCGTACTTGAGTCTGGGTAAACAATAGCGAGTAGCTTACTGCCACTATCACGACTTACGCCTGCCATCGCAAACACAACCCATGAACGCACAAGAAACATCCATCCAAACCATAAAATAATCGGCGCTTTTAAAAATCCATGGGCGTCATATTGGTCAAACGAGTAGCGCACAACATCTTCTTCTTAATGTGATAAAACGCCACTTTAACCTATCATTTCAGAGTTGCAAGCCAGCAAAGATGAGAACTAAAGTTCATTTCATCATCTTACACAGGTAAACTAAACAAAGATTTACAATGACGTTGATGAGAAACATGAAAAAAAGAACTCCAGCTACCCCAGCGCCTTCTCAAGAAACTCAAGCCGAAGCGATGAGAATTGCCAAATCCACACAGAAACCGGGGCAAACCAAAGAGCAAACCAAGCTGATCGCTCAAGGTATCGAAAAAGGCATCGCTCAATATAAGAAGCAGCAAAAAGAGCGCAATCGTCAAGCCGATAAAGCAAAGAAAAAACAGCAACGTGAAAAGCAACGTCAGCATGAAGAAGCTATCGAACAAGACAACATCACCAACGATGCGCCAAACTATGCATCAAGCAAACTGCCTTGGATACTGCTCGCTCTGAGCTGGATTGGCTTTGCTGCTTACATAGTATTGGGGAAATAGCTGATGAGACGCCTGTTACTTGGACTTTTTGTCGTACTTCTCTCTGGTTGCACGATGCCTTCTCACCTTACTCATGCTCAAAGCCAAGATGTTCATATTCGCATTGACGCTCAGTTCAACCCTGATCGATGCGAATACAAAGGCGAAGTCACCGGAAGCGAGGGTCATTGGTATAACTACATTTTCATGACCAATGACGCGATGATGCAAGGTGCAATGAATGATTTAAAAAACAATGCAGCGGCTATCGATGCGGATACCGTTTTTATGGTCTCCCCGCAAGATTTTATCACCTCATTTAGCGTGCTGGGCTCCGCTTACCGCTGCAATAGATGACGCCTGAATATGAAAAAAGCCAGCAATTGCTGGCTTATGCACGAAATCCAAGACTGCTAGCGATATCTCTCTCCCGCTCTAGAACCCATTGGCTATCAAAAGGCCCCCAATCTGAAAGTTGATAATAGCCGTCATTATGACGTCGGCCATCTTGAACGAATATGAGTTCAATGCCGATCCCAGGTAACGCCTTGAGTACATCTTGAATTGTACGACGAGGCCACCCCGTTTTTTCGATCAACTTTGGCACATTCGGCCTTTCTAGGTTTTCCACCAACAAGGCCAAATATAGCCGCCTTGCAAAAACAGGACTCAATTCCATTGACACCTCCTAAAATTGTGCTGATTCATTATTTCGTTTTTGCTCAGCGAGATGTTGCGTTTGATCAATAACTCGACTTTTCCATTTGATTTAGACGATTTTTTATTCGATTTATAGTGCATTCATCGTAAATAAGTTACGTAACATCAGTTATCTCAATCTATCTGAAAATATTTTCCACCGCATTTTGTCAGTTTGATTGCTTCTTGATAGGATGCTATAGCAGCCCAAATAACTTAAGTGCGTTTTAACCACGCCAGTGAAAAATAGAACAAAGAAAAAAGGAAACACTATGTCGATTACCATGTTTGGTATTCCCAACTGCGATACGATCAAAAAAGCCAAAAAATGGTTAGAAGCTGAGGATATTGCTTACGACTTCCATAACTACCGTAAGCAAGGCGTTGATGTAGCTATGGTAAGCGAATTTTGTCGCGCTTTAGGTTGGGAACAGGTGCTCAACAAACGTGGCACGACCTACCGCCAACTGACACAAGAACAGAAAGACACGCTTAACGAAGAAAACGCGATCGCTCTTTTGGTAGAAAATCCGGCGATGATCAAGCGCCCAATTTTAAAAGTGAATGATCAACTTCATATCGGTTTTAAAGCTGATCAATACGCTACCATTTTCAACTCTTAAATAAAGGAATACTCAAGGATGACAGACAGTCCAGTATTGGCACTTGCTAAAGATCTGATCAGTAGACAATCTGTAACGCCGGAAGACGCAGGTTGTCAGGATTTGATGATCGAGCGCTTAAAAGCACTCGGGTTTGAAATTGAAGTAATGGTGTTTGAAGATACCACGAACTTCTGGGCTCGACGTGGTTCAGAAGCGCCACTATTTGCGTTTGCTGGCCACACCGATGTGGTACCTGCTGGCAAACTGGAGCACTGGGATACACATCCGTTTGAACCAACTATTATTGATGGTTACCTACACGGTCGCGGTGCAGCGGACATGAAAGGGTCGCTAGCTGCTATGGTCGTTGCTGTCGAACGCTTCATTGCAGAGAACCCAGACCACAAAGGCTCAATCGGCTTTCTAATTACGTCGGATGAAGAAGGACCATTTATCAATGGTACCGTTCGTGTTGTAGAAACGTTGATGGCACGTGGCGAAAATATCGACATGTGTATCGTCGGTGAACCATCCAGTACCGAAGTAGTTGGCGATGTGGTGAAAAATGGACGTCGCGGCTCTATCACTGGCGATTTGACGGTAAAAGGAACACAAGGCCACGTGGCCTATCCTCACCTAGCCAATAACCCTGTGCACAAGTCTCTACTCGCGATTCATGAACTCGCAACAACCGAGTGGGACAAAGGAAATGATTATTTCCCACCAACCAGCTTCCAGATCCCGAACGTATCGGCTGGCACTGGTGCGTCTAACGTCATTCCTGGCGAGTTCCATGTTCAGTTCAACCTACGTTTTAGTACTGAGCTTAACAATGACGCAATTGTTCAGCGTGTTACCGAAACACTAGACAAGCATGAGCTGGACTACGACCTAAAATGGACATTCAACGGCGACCCATTCCTGACCGATACAGGCGCGCTGCTAGATGCAGTTGTTGCTGCTGTTGCCGAAGTGAATGATACGAAGCCAGCACTACTTACAACTGGCGGTACGTCTGATGGTCGCTTTATCGCTCGAATGGGTGGTCAAGTCGTAGAGTTAGGCCCTGTTAACGCTACGATTCATAAAGTGAACGAATGCGTGAAAGTGGACGATCTAGAAAAGTTGACTGACATGTACGAGAACACGTTGAAACACCTGTTAGCGAAGTAATCAGCGAGAACACCATGACACCAGAGCAACTCACCGGCACCACAGATTCTCATCTGCAATCCACTTTAGTGGGTCAAAAAGCGTTTCTACTCCACCCTGAAGTAGCTGACGATCTGCTAAAGATGATTGAAGCGGCAACAGAAGCAGGTTTTAAAATGGAAATCGCCAGTGGTTTTCGTGACTTCAACCGCCAAAAAGCGATCTGGAACGGGAAGTTTTCTGGTGAGTTGCCAATTCTCGACGTCAACTCCCGCCCTTTAAACAAAGCAGAGTTAAATGACGAAGAGAAGTTGATGGCCATTTTGCGCTGGTCGGCACTGCCTGGAGGAAGTCGTCATCATTGGGGTTGCGATTTTGATGTCTATGCGCGCAATTTATTGCCTACTGACACCAAACTCAAGCTGGAGCCTTGGGAGTACCTTGAAGGCCACCAGCAAGCGTTCTACCAATGGTTAAAAGCCAACCTTGGTCGATTCGGCTTCTTCTTCCCTTATCAGCAAGATTTAGGTGGCGTTTCGATTGAGCCTTGGCACATTAGCCACCGCACTGTCGGGCAACAGTGCCTCGCGCAATTGACGCATGATGTGCTTAGAAACCAGCTGATTCAGCAAAATCAGACCGACAACATTGCAGGGATTGACGTCATACTGAATAATTTGGATAACGTCGTTGCCAAATTTATTCACAATATCACGCCGCCGGAGGCTCTATGATAGAAATACTCACCAACCCTTGGGTCATTATCATTGTAGTGTTGAGCGTGGTCATTGGTAACATTGCCGCACTCAAATACACCGCAAAAATGAAGTTTGGTCAGATGGATAAAAGCCGTAAGAACGATTTAGATAAGCTGAACACGTTGGATAAACAGCGCTCCGCTGACGAGGAGAGCAACAAAGACGAGCCTCGTTAGTTAAACACCTACTTTATCCCGACACGCCGAATATAAGCATCAAAAAAGGGACCACTGGGTCCCTTTTCAATTATTGTGTAAACGTATCGCGTTAAGTTCGCTTTGGTTACTGCTTCACCGTCGCAGCCAATACAGGCGCTAGTGATTTCAAAAACTCTTCTTCTACTGGCTTACCAGAGGAATCCGTAATATTGATAGACGTACGGTTGCCTAAATCACCAAGTAAGAATGTGTACTTACCAGCGTCTAACTCCACTGGTTTAACGCCGATATCGTTCCAGAATTCATCATCCGGAGACGCATATTTCGCAGTGATTGTGCCCTGAGACTGGCTACGCTCTTCAATCTTAAAGCCCATCTTAGGTAGAATATTAGGCAGACGTTGCCAAAGCATGTTGTATTGCGCACGCGCGACAATCACAGGAAGCCCGCTGCGGTCTTTACCCATTGTAATTGGGATCTGTTTAACCAACTCTTGCGCTTTACGTTGTGCTTCTTCACGTACTTCTTGATCGTAGCGAGCGGTTACCAAGTTAGTCATGAACACATTGTAGCGCTCACGGTTGGTCGCCGTTACTTCTTTCACTTGATTGCCTTCACGCCAGTCAATAAGACTCACTTTAAAGCCGTGTCGACCATTTGCTTCAGCACGTACGATCTCATATCGGCTACCAATTTCCAGCTCTTCGTCTGGCGAATCCCACGTCACCCAACCCGTCTCGATACGAGAATCCGTTTGGCTTTCAACTGGAATCTCGTTGGCCGCGACCATGTTTTGTACCGTTTGCCAAACTTTATCTAGTTCATCTTTACGAAGTAGCCAAAGTGTCACTTCACCATCACTACTGCGGTCCAGACGTGCACCAGGAATAAGCTCTAGGACTTGTTGAGGTGGACGAATGTCGACATCTTTACCTACACCACCAGCATAGTTACCCTGAGGGATCTCATAGTTCGGATAAAACTGTGGCTGTGCGCCTTGTGGGACATTCCACTCACCCAAATTGGGGGAGTTCAAATAGTCGAAGTCATCTTTTGCTTGACGACGTTGATTGGCACCACCTGAACAGGCAGTCAATACGAATACAGCTAATGAACTTAACACTAACTGGCTTGAAAGCTTCATCTATACTCCTAAAACACCGAGGGCGCTTTGGCCCCCAGTATGAACTTCAATCCTAGTAACTCAATCTTAATAGCTCAATTTTAATAAATACCGGCGTCGGTTAACGCCTGTTCGACGATCGGCTGCGATTGTTCAGAAAGTGTGGTTAAAGGAAGACGCAAACCACCTTCTTCAATCAAACCAAGCTTTTGCGCTGCCCATTTTACTGGGATAGGGCTTGCTTCAATGAAAAGGTTTTTGTGTAGAGTCATCAAGCGTTGGTTAATCGCTTCTGCTTCTTCGTACTTACCTTCACTTGCCAAATGGAACATGTCTGCCATGTCTTTAGCTGCAATATTGTTCGTTACCGAGATAACACCATTGCCGCCAAGTTTCACAAAATCGAGACCCGTCGCATCATCGCCACTTAGTAAGATAAAATCTTCGCCACAAAGTTCACGATGAATTGCAATTCGGTCCAAATCGCCCGTTGCATCTTTTAAAGCCACGATATTATCAAGCTTTGACAAGCGTGCCACTGTTTCTGGCTGCATATCAACAGCAGTACGGCCTGGTACGTTGTATAAAATTAGAGGCACATCACTCGCTTCAGCAATTGCCTTGTAGTGCAAGAACAAACCTTCTTGAGTTGGTTTGTTGTAATACGGTGTCACACTCAGGAAGCCAGCAATACCAGAATCAGCCAGTAATTTGCTAAATGTTACTGCCTCGTGGGTTGCATTTGCACCCGTGCCAGCAATCACAGGGATGCGACCGTCGGCAAACTCAACAGTTTTATTAACGACCTTTACATGCTCTTCAATGGTCAGTGTCGCTGACTCACCTGTTGTGCCTACTGCCACAATACCGTCTGTACCCGCTTCAACGTGGTACTCTACTAGCTTTTGCAGACTGTCAAAGTCTACTTCGCCATCTGCTTTGAATGGCGTAATCAGCGCTACGATACTTCCTGAAAACATGTTTATCTCCCTCATTTAACTCTTTCTGCATGGTACTGTAATGCGATTGAAAAACACAAGAGCGTAAACTCGCTTACAAAGTACAAATGAATGAATAATTATCAGTTGTTAGAGGTCTAGCAACTTAATTGCTCTATTTGGTTTGATTAGCGGCAATATTGATAATCGTGTTGGGCTTTCGAGTGACTTTAGAATCTATCAGTGATTTGGAAAATACTGAAGTGCACAAGCCAGGAAAATATACTCTTGGGTTGCGCTCGCCAAGTCAGACCTGAGTGAATAAAAAGACCAAACAATACGCAAGCACATCATGCAAACGTTTTATTCCCCCAACTCCCTCGTTTACTGCTTGCCTCCAATCGTTCACCTCAAGAGCCAACCTGCTTTTTTGTAAACTAAAAAAAGAACTGACTCGATATTTCTCCGCAATATCTGTGCTAACATCTCTCTATTGAAGAAAGGACAAGAAGCTCATTTATGAAGCAACATCTGGTACTTACAGCAGTTGGAACGGACCGTCCAGGCATTTGTAACCAAGTCGTACACCTCGTTACTCAAGCCGGTTGTAACATAGTCGATAGCCGTATCGCTATCTTTGGAAGTGAATTTACGCTGATCATGCTCCTAACTGGGAACGCCAGTAGCGTGACTCGAGTAGAAACGCAATTGCCTCTACTTGGCCAAGAGCATGACCTGATTACGATTATGAAGCGTACGTCGGCGCACGAATTGCTCGACAACAGCTACACAATGGAAGTGTTTATTGAGTCTGAAGACCGCCCAGGTCTGACTGAAAAGTTTACTAAGTTCTTCGCGGATCAACAGATTGGTTTGGACTCACTCAGCGCGCAAACTATCAGTAAGTCGAAAATTCAACTTGATGCCGACCAATTCCACATTGCGATTACCGCATCAGTAAGTGCAGATTGTAACTTAATGCAATTACAAGAAGATTTCGATGAACTTTGTCAGTCGCTCAACGTACAAGGTTCTCTGAATTTCATTAAAAACACACTATAAAGTAAAGGAAATCACCATGAATACGCTGACAGCAGGCTCGCCAGCGCCAGCCTTCTCTTTGCTCGACCAAGACGGAAATACCGTTTCTCTTGAAGACTTTAAAGGCAAGAAAGTACTTTTCTACTTTTACCCTAAGGCGATGACTCCGGGTTGTACTACACAAGCAAAAGGTCTTCGTGACATCAAAGCTGAACTCGATGCACACAACGTGGTGGTACTTGGCGTAAGCATCGACCCTGTAAAACGCCTAGGCAAATTCATCGAGCGTGATGATTTAAACTTCACCCTGCTTTCTGACGAAGATCATGCCGTTGCAGACCAATTTGGCGTTTGGGGCGAAAAGAAATTCATGGGTAAAGTATACGATGGTCTTCACCGCATTAGCTTCCTGATCAATGAAGAAGGCGTAATTGAACACGTGTTCAACAAGTTCAAAACCAAAGATCACCACGAAGTCGTATTAAATTACCTGAACGAAAACGCATAAGCGCGATCCGTTCTCAAATAACAAAAAGCCCAGCAAACTGCTGGGCTTTCTTTTGAGCATTGTTCTTTGGTAACGCCTACTCTTGTTCGACTGGTTCGTTTTCTTCCGTACTTGGTAAGGCATGCCATACGGCTTTAACTAGTGTCGCCAACGGAATGGCGAAGAATACGCCCCAAAAACCCCACAAGCCACCGAAGACTAACACTGCCACAATGATGGCAACTGGGTGTAGATTTACCGCCTCGGAAAACAGAACAGGAACCAACACATTACCATCCAGCGCTTGGATAATACCGTAAGCAAGCAGCAACCAATAAAACGGAGGCGCAAGACCCCATTGGAACAGACCAACGATGGCGACAGGCACAGTTACAGCTGCCGCGCCGATATAAGGAATTAACACCGATAGACCGACAGCTACGGCAAGCAGCGCCGAATAGCGAAGATCTAAAATGGCAAAAGTCACGTAACTCACGCCACCCACGATTAAAATCTCGAGCACTTTACCGCGAATGTAATTTGATATCTGCTCGTTCATTTCATGCCAAACTTTATTCGCCAATTTACGGTTTTTCGGCAGAATACCGCTTGCGATTCTCAGCATTTCTTCTTTGTCTTTAAGCAAAAAGAAGATAAGTAGTGGCACTAAAATCAGGTATACCGCTAGCGTCGCAATACTGACTAATGACGCAAGTGAGCCTTTTACTACACTCTCACCAAGTCCCAACGCTTGGTTTTTGGCATTTGTCACCACGGTTTCTACAATTTCTAAGTTTGCTAACTCAGGATGACGTTCTGGTAGCGTGACAATAAACTTTTGTAACCCGTTGTACATGTTTGGAATATCGTTAATTAGATTACCGACCTGAGTCCAAATCGTCGGAACCAAACCAAACAAAGCGATCAACATCAATCCGACGAACATTAAGATCACGATGATGACCGACAAAGTGCGCGGCACGCCCATGCGACACATTTTTACGACTGGCCATTCAAGTAAATAAGCCAAAACGATCGCGACAAGCAATGGCGCAATCAAATGCCCAAAGAAGTAAATGGTGATAAAACCAAACAGCAAGATCGCGACGAGACTTACTGCATGAGGGTCTGAGAAACGTCGTTTATACCAACGACTAACCATTTCAAACATCTTATGCGGATTCCTTATTGAATACAGTCAATGTGTAGTGCTCTGATGTAGATTGGCAATCAACTGAGTACCCTTGGGCACTGAGATAGTTCACAATGTCTCGTTTAGAGCTGTTATCCACCACTTGAATAACAAGTTGATGATACTGCTGCGTTTCTCCTTGAAAGACTTCAGCAGCGTGACGCTTTGCAAGTAACAGTGCCATAGGGCAACGTTGTTCACGCAAATCAAGTAACATGGATTCCATTGTATTGCTCTGCACTTATGATAGGGTTGTATTGTAACGGCTTTTTGAGCTGGTGCTAGCACTTCTGACATGATTTAACCACATGCTGAAATGACTCGGATATAAAATAATTTACGAAACCAATTCATTTATTTCCGGTCTTATTGCTAGCTTATATCCTCGCGGATAACCAAAACGCATGTGGCGCTGTTGAGAGGTTCTCAGCCTCTAACCACATGCTTATGTATTTTGGAGAACCTTTTAAACGTATGTTAAAACGCACTCGCTCGCTAGTTTGCTTATGTCTTGCAGCTGCAATCAGTTCGCCGACAACTTATGCCAATAGCATTGACTTGCCAGACATTGGCACGGCTGCTGGTGGCACGCTCTCAATAGACCAAGAGTTGATTTACGGCGACGCCTATATGCGTATGCTCAGAGCCAGTAAACCTATCGTTAATGATCCTGTTATCAATGAGTATATTGACGCTCTCGGGCACAGATTAGTAGCCAATGCGAACGATGTAAAAACGCCGTTTCACTTCTTTATGATTCGCGACCGCAATATTAACGCGTTCGCGTTTTTTGGTGGTTACGTAGCGTTGCACTCTGGGTTGTTTCTTCATGCACGTTCAGAAAGCGAGTTAGCCTCTGTTGTTGCTCACGAGATTGCGCACGTCACACAACGCCACCTTGCGCGCAGCATGGAAGAGCAAGCACGTCGCTCTCCGGCCACATTAGCTGCACTCGCTGGCGCATTACTGCTTTCGATTGCCTCACCAGAAGCGGGGATGGCTGCAATTACGGCGGCAACCGCAGGTAACATGCAAAGCCAAATCAACTACACTCGCGCGAATGAAAAAGAAGCGGATCGCTTTGGTATTTCAACACTGGCAAAAGCTGGTTTTGATGTTCAAGCAATGCCACGTTTTTTTGGCCGTCTTGCAGATGAATATCGTTATGCGAGTAAACCGCCGCCAATGCTACTGACTCACCCACTACCTGAAGATCGAATTACCGATAGCCGTGCGCGAGCAAGGACCTATCCACCAATGCGAGTAGTGCCTTCAATAGACTATCACCTAGCGCGTGCGCGCATTGTGGCGCGGTACGCCGGCATTGACGGACAAGCTGCTTTAGGCTGGTTTGAGCGAACTCAAAAGAAAGCCTCTGCGGACATTACACCTGCTTTTGACTATGGGCGAACACTCGTACATTTAGACAGCAAACGCTTGTCTCAAGCGGAACCTATTTTGAAAAAGTTGCTGGAGCAGGACCCAAGTAACCCGTTCTACCTGGATGCTATGACGGATTTATATATCGATAAGAAGCAGCCAGAAAAAGCAACCGATATGCTCCGTAAAGCGTTATCTCGGAACCCTCAAAATAAAGTATTGACCATTAACTATGCCAATGCGCTACTTGAGGACAATAAAAACGATCAAGCCACGCGAGTTCTTCAGCGATACACTCATGATTATCCTGAAGATACAAATGGCTGGCACCTAATATCGAAGAGCTACCACGCACTAGGACGTAGTGATGAAGAGTTGGCTGCGCGAGCGGAAATTTTGGCGTTGCGAGCAAACTGGAATAAAGCGATTCAATATTATAGTGAAGCAAGTAAAATGGCCAAGTTGGGCAGCTTAGAGCAAGCTCGATACGATGCCCGTATTGACCAACTAATGATCCAAAGAGATCGATTCATGGCATTACAATAACGAAATGGAGAAAACCATGTCAGTCGTGATTTATCACAACCCTCGTTGCTCAAAAAGCCGTCAAACACTTGAACTGCTTGAGCAAAATGGTGTTACACCGGAAGTCGTCAAATACCTAGAAACACCACTTAACGTAGATGAGCTAAAAGCGCTGTACGCACAACTTGGCTTTTCATCTGTACGTGAAATGATGCGCACCAAAGAAAGCGAATACAAAGAACTTGGCCTAGGCGAAGACTCTGTTAGCGATGAGCAATTGTTCGAAGCAATGGCGAAAAATCCAAAATTATTTGAGCGTCCGGTGGTAGTTGCCAACGGCAAAGCGAAAATTGGTCGACCACCAGAGCAAGTGTTGGATATTCTATAAATGGATTGCCAGATCCTTATTTTGTATTTCAGCCGTCACGGCTCGACAAAACAACTGGCAAGACAGATAGCAAGAGGAGTCGAATCGACTCCTCAATGCCAAGCAATTTTGCGTACAGTTGAAGAATTGTCACCTCACTCACACTCCCCTTCTGATCCAATTGTTACTCTAGAGGAACTGAAAACGTGCGACGGTCTAGCGTTTGGCAGTCCCGTCTGGTTTGGCAACATGGCTGCGCCTTTAAAGCACTTCTGGGATCAGACTACATCTTTATGGGTCAGTGGTGACTTAATCGATAAGCCAGCTTGTGTCTTTACCTCTTCCTCTTCGATGCATGGTGGTCAAGAAACAACGTTACAAAGCATGATGACCCCTTTATTGCATCACGGGATGATGGTTTTGGGCATTCCTTATGCCGAACCAGAGCTACACACTACGCAGTCCGGAGGCACTCCGTATGGCGCCAGCAGTGTAGGCCATGAGGCAACCCTCAGCAGTGAAGAGATTCGTCTGGCACAACAATTAGGCAAAAGGCTGGCAACTGCAGCGTTAAAACTAAAAGTCTGTTAGTAAAATCAAGGATAGTTAATCGATGTCTGACTCTTTAGACCAAACACCACTCGGTACACAGGCTAAAACCTATCGTTACCTGGCTTTATTTGGCAACTTAGCCTTATTGGCCTGGGTCGCTATTTGGCAGCTTGCGTTGTCCCCTCACCCTCACCTCAGCAGCACAACACTTGCTATTGCTTGGTGTATTCCGCTATTACTTCCGTTGCCTGGTATTTTGGCCGGCAAGCCTTACACTCATGCTTGGGCTAACTTTGTTCTTATGCTGTATTTCTTGCATGCGCTGACCATCCTTTATGTGGATGGCGGAGAACGTTGGCTTGCGGCAGTAGAGTTGCTCCTGACTTCACTCGGTTTCGCTGGCAATATTTTGTTTGCTAGAGCGAGAGGCAAAGAGCTAGGTCTTAAGTTGAAACGCCTCTCTCAAGTAGAAAAAGAAGAAAAAGCGAAATTCAATAAATAACGCCAATCGCAGTCAATCACTGATCATTGGTTCGAATACGAATTTAGAAAACAAAAAGAGTCGCTATTGCGACTCTTATTTACGCTTACCACATTGGTGTTTGATCCTTGCGCTTCACGCCTGGAAAGCTATCAATGCGATTACGATGCCGAGCGCCACTCGTAGATCAAGTCATACTGTTCTCGGACAGGCTCCACAATCATCGGCTGAGTTGGTTGCGTTTCGTCCTTTGCTTCCGCCGCGATATCCGTAGGCACTTCAGACTGCACTTTTTCTACCATAGCTGTATCTTTAGCTTCATTCATCGGAGCAATTGGCTCTGCTTCTTGAGTTAAAGCTGGGGCATCAACTTCACCCAAAGGATCTTCAAAAACCATTAATTGAGAAATAGAAGAAGCTTCTTTCTCAAAAGCTTGTTGAGATGCCAAAAGATGGATGTTGAGCGTCAGCTCATCACCTTGGACACGCTTAATTTCCGTACCCGCAACCGAATTAAGTTGTTTTAACGCATTCTCTAAACGGAAGAAGTCCGTGGCAGACGTTACATTAAGGACTTTCACCGCCAACGCTTTTGAAGATTTTCCAGATACTACCACTGCGCTCTTACTCGCGTAATAGTCAGCGATGCCATCAACCATCTCAGCAATGGCATTGGCGCCTGATGCTGAACCGTTACGCGGAGAGCGTTGTGCTTCAACAATTCTCATTGGTGATTGATCGTATAACGTCCAGCGAATTTGTTCACCTTGAGCGCGCACAACTAAAACAGCATCCACTGGGTATCGCTGGCTGGCTTGGCCAATAGGTTCAATAAAGCCGCCCCAAAGATCAGAAACATTCACACCAGTTACATCATCAAAATCACCAACCGGGATCGTGATCGGCAAGCCTCTCGATTTCGCAGCACTGCGAAGTGCTACAACGTTTGAAGAGTCGGAATGCTCCCAAGCAATATTACGATCGTAGCTCTGCTCTTCCACCATCCAAACCAAAATATTGGCGCGATTTGGCGACCAAGATGGCAATTGTGCTTGTGTTAAAAGCGAGCTGATTTGGTCGCTGTTAAACAACATTTTTAAGCTCGCTTTTCCATCAACCTGCCCATAGCTCAGTTGGGAAATGTAACGCGCACTTGAACCAAGTGCCTTTTTAATCACTGGATTGCTTAAAGAGGATTGAGAACCGGTCGCTCGAACAATCACATCCTGCATACCTTGTTGACGAGCCAGAGACTCACCGTCGTTCTGCTCACTGTCGATAACCACTTCGGCACGATAGATATCCACCTGAGTTAATGCATATACTGGTAGGGACAACCAACCTATCAGTAAGAGAGCTAAATAGCGCATAGTTTTTATAATCCTCTGAACAAGAACCCGAATAATAAGCAACTATCAAATCTTGAGCAAGGTAAGTACTGAGTAAATTGTCTGTATTATGACCAGCTTTGTTAACTCGGGCCTCAACCAGCGCTTCAGTGCTATTTTTTATAATAAACTCATTGCTTATTAAGCTATCTCAACAAGTTAGGCTGTCTATTTTTCACCTTCACGCAAGACACGTAAAAGAGGACAATTTGCAAGCAACTAACTCTCAAAAACGCTATTTATGGGAAAGATTCAATCGAAAGTTTGATCCATGCAACGTTGCAAACGATTGCAGGATGATAGTATTCGCCGGATTTGTCTGCGTATCTTGAAAATAGGGAATTATTATGAAAAACGCGTTACAAGGCGCTCAAATGCTCTTTGTCGCTTTTGGTGCTTTGGTGCTTGTGCCGCTGCTAACTGGCCTTGATCCAAATGTCGCCCTCTTTGGTGCCGGTGTCGGTACTCTCCTCTTCCAATTAATGACTAAACGTTCTGTTCCCATCTTCCTTGCCTCTTCTTTTGCGTTTATTGCTCCTATTATGTTCGGTATCCAAACTTGGGGTATCGGCGCAACGATGGGCGGCTTAATGGCAGCGGGCCTGGTTTATGTGGCTCTAGGGGCGATGATCAAAGTGCGTGGTGTTGGATTTATCCATAAAATTCTCCCCCCTGTTGTCGTTGGCCCTGTGATCATGGTGATTGGTCTTGGCCTTGCTCCAACAGCAGTGAACATGGCGGTAGGTAAAACCGGTGATGGTGCTGCACAGCTTGTTAATGGTGATGCTGCGATCATCATCTCGGCGGTCTCACTGCTCACAACCATTGTACTAAGCGTGTTTGCAAAAGGCTTCTTGAAGCTCGTTCCTATTGTTGGTGGTATTCTTGCTGGTTACTCTGTTTCTCTATTCTATGGGGTGGTTGATTTCACTCCAGTAACACAAGCGGCTTGGCTAGCTATGCCAAACTTCACCGCGCCAGAGTTCAACATAAACGCAATCTTGTTCATGATTCCTGTCGCTATCGCACCTGCGGTAGAGCACGTAGGTGACATGCTTGCTATCTCAAACGTTACAGGTAAAAACTACCTGAAAAAACCTGGCCTTCATCGCACAATCGCAGGTGACGGGGTGGCAACTATCGCAGCCTCGATGGTGGGTGCTCCACCAAACACCACTTACAGTGAAGTTACAGGAGCGGTAATGCTAACCAAAGCATTTAACCCTGTGATCATGACTTGGGCTGCGATCACTGCAATCGTACTTGCATTGGTAGGTAAGCTAGGCGCGATTCTTCAAACGATTCCAGTTCCTGTCATGGGTGGCATCATGATTCTGCTGTTCGGCTCTATCGCCACGGTAGGACTTAATACACTGATCAAGAATAACGTTGATTTACATAAGTCTCGTAACCTAGTGATCGTTGCCGTAACACTTGTATTTGGTATTGGCGGTATGGCTTTCGGTATTGGCGAGTTCAGCCTACAAGGTGTGAGCCTATGCGGTATCGTGGCAATTATTCTTAACCTTGTGCTACCAAACGATTTAGGTGAAAACCACGTTGTAGATAACGCACAAATGGAAGAAGAGAACGCGAAATAGTGCGTCTGCGCTGCTTTACTGAGTGGCGCATTTTATTCTTCTCGTATTATAGATATAAAAAAGGCTTGGTTTTCACCAAGCCTTTGTTTTTTCTGTTCAGTCGTAGTAATACATTAAAGAATTACTTAGTACCGAAGATCTTATCACCTGCATCACCTAGACCCGGTACGATGTAGCCTTTGTCATTTAGCTTCTCATCGATTGCAGCAGTGTATAGCTCCACATCTGGGTGTGCTTTTTCTAGCGCTTCAATACCTTCTGGTGCAGCAACAAGTACTAACACTTTGATTTGGTTACAACCTTTCTCTTTTAGAAGATCGATCGTAGCAATCATAGAACCACCTGTTGCAAGCATTGGGTCAACAACAAGCGCAATACGCTCATCGATGTTAGAAGCAAGCTTGTTGAAGTAAGGAACTGGCTCAAGTGTTTCTTCATCACGGTAAATACCAACAACACTGATACGTGCGCTTGGCATGTGCTCAAGAACACCGTCCATCATGCCTAGACCTGCACGTAGGATTGGTACTACGGTTACTTTTTTACCTTTAATTTGGTCTACTTCTACCGGACCGTTCCAACCATCAATGGTCACTTTTTCTGTTTCAAAGTCTGACGTTGCTTCGTAAGTAAGTAGGCTACCGACCTCAGTCGCTAACTCACGAAAACGTTTTGTGCTGATGTCACCTTCTCTCATTAGACCAATTTTATGTTTTACTAGAGGGTGCTTTACTTCAACAACTTTCATGTCCATCTCCGGCTATAGTTGGCAATATTTAAACAAACCTTCAGATTATACATGATTTTTACAGGGATATCAGGATAAATCACTAAAGAAAAAAACAGACGCAAACGTTTGCTATCTGTGTTTAAGCACTGTTAGAATAGCGCCGTTTTCATATCCAACTTAATACCGAGGACTTCCCTGTGAGTGGTAACAACTCTTCTCTTAGCTATAAAGACGCTGGTGTAGATATTGATGCAGGCAACGCGCTTGTGGATCGTATTAAGGGTGCGGTAAAACGTACTCGTCGCCCTGAAGTTATGGGTGGTATCGGTGGTTTTGGCGCGCTATGCGAATTGCCAACCAAATACAAACAACCTGTACTGGTTTCTGGTACTGATGGCGTAGGTACTAAGCTTCGCCTAGCGCTGGATATGAACAAGCACGACACTATCGGCATCGACCTTGTTGCGATGTGTGTAAATGATCTTATCGTGCAAGGCGCAGAGCCACTGTTCTTCCTAGATTATTACGCAACAGGCAAACTAGACGTTGATACCGCAGCGGATGTTGTTTCAGGTATCGCTGAAGGGTGTGTTCAAGCAGGTTGCGCCCTAATTGGTGGCGAAACTGCGGAGATGCCTGGCATGTATGAAGGCGAAGACTACGATGTAGCTGGTTTCTGTGTTGGCGTCGTCGAAAAAGAAGACGTGATCGACGGCACGAAAGTCGCTGCTGGTGATGCACTTATCGCTGTTGGCTCAAGCGGCCCACACTCAAACGGTTACTCCCTTATCCGTAAAATCCTAGAAGTATCTGGCGCAGATAAGAACGAAGAACTAGTAGGTCGCACTATCGGTGAGCACCTACTAGAACCAACTAAGATTTACATCAAATCAGCACTTAAGATGATTGAGAAACACGACATCCATGCGATTTCTCATATCACTGGTGGTGGTTTCTGGGAAAACATCCCACGTGTGCTGCCTGAAGGCACAAAAGCAGTTATCGATGGTAACAGCTGGGAATGGCCAGTGATCTTCAAGTGGCTACAAGAGAAAGGCAACGTCGACACACACGAAATGTACCGCACATTCAACTGTGGTGTAGGTCTAATCGTCGCACTACCGAAAGACCAGGCAGACGCAGCAGTTGCTCTTCTTAAAGAAGAAGGCGAAAACGCATGGGTGATTGGTCAAATCGCACAAGCTGAAGCGAACGAAGAGCAAGTTGAAATCCAATAATTTGCAAATCGAGCTCAAAAGATAAGAAGAATGAGGACACTAGATGACTAGGTCCTCATTTTGCTATCTAGAACACTAAAAACCATTCTATTAGTAGGTAGTTTAGAAGCTACATAACTCCAACCTACCATACCAAGGCGCTCTCGACATCATGAAAAACCATACCCTAAAAAACATTGTGGTCCTCATCTCGGGTAACGGAAGTAATCTGCAAGCTATCTTGGAAGCTTGCGAAGACAGCATGCCAAACGCACGAGTGGCAGCCGTGTTCTCTAACAAAGCTGATGCTTTGGGTTTAGAACGTGCAAAAAAGTTTGATGTAGACGGTCACTTTGTCGACCCTAAAGCATTCGACTCGCGTGAAAGCTTTGATGCAGAGCTAATGAGTCAAATCGATGAGTACCAACCAGACGTGATTATTCTGGCGGGCTACATGCGTATTCTGAGCAGCGAGTTTGTTTCTCATTACATGGGTAAGATGATCAATATCCACCCTTCTCTTCTACCAAAATATCCTGGGCTACACACACACCAGAGAGCAATAGATGCTGGCGACAAAGAACATGGTACGAGTGTGCACTTTGTAACGGAAGAGCTTGATGGTGGCCCTGTCATACTGCAAGCAAAAGTTCCGGTGTTCGAAGACGATGATGCTAGTGTACTTGCTGCGCGTGTGCAGGCTCAGGAGCACCGAATCTACCCTATGGTGGCTAAGTGGTTGGTAGACGAGCGGTTGATCATGAAGGATGGTAAAGCCTATTTAGATGGCGCAGAACTTGGCGCACACGGCTACGCCTCCGATGAGTAGTCCTGAATACCAAACTCCAAACACAAAAGAGCAGCCTGAGAGCTGCCTTTTGTTATTTTGAAACATATAAACTTGATTCAAGAAAGCCGTAGTGAGACTAGAAACCTAAAACCCAACATTCTAAAAAAATCCCATAACCACTTGAGTAACACGACACTCGGAAAGTAGATTCTGAATCTGGTTCGTTCCTCACCGTTCAGAATAACGTGGTGTTTTATGAGAAATTTCTATCAGTTACATCTTTCCGGCAAGCCTTAGCGAGACTAGGAAGCTAGAAAGTATGAGAGTTCACCAGTATCCGCATTCGGTTGAAAACGTATAAAAATAAAGCTCGCGATTAAGCGAGCTTTACGAGTTGTTCCGAGTTAACCGCTATTCTAACGGCTCAGTTGGCGCCTGATTGCCCGGTTTCGCCGCTGCAAACGGCACATTCACCAGTTCAGAGGCATTGTTTTTCACTAGTTCACCTAGGTGAAACAAGCCGTACTCGCCAGGTTTCATCCGCTGCCAAGCTTCGTTACCCGTTAAAGGTTGAGTCGCGATCACAGAAACAATGTCATGTGGCGTTGTTTCTTCTTGGAAGTTAATTTCCACATCTTCATCAAGCAAAGCGGCTTTACCAAACGGTGCGCGTCTCGTGATCCAATACAAGTGATTGGTGCAATACGTCATTACATACTCACCATCACTCAGAAGCATGTTAAATACACCCTTCTCTCTTAGCTCATCACAACATTTAGCAACATATAAGAATACCGATTCCATGTCCTTTGGCGGCTCAGGATATCGATCTTCCATTTGCTTCAACAACCAGCAAAATGCCAGTTCACTATCTGTCTCACCGACAGGTCGGTGTCGACCCGTATGTAAGTCTTGATAGCCTGAGAGCTGACCGTTGTGCGCAAACGTCCAATACCTCCCCCACAGCTCACGTGTAAAAGGGTGAGTATTTTCTAAATTAACGCCGCCACGATTCGCCTGCCGGATATGGCTAACGACAGCGCGACTTTTGATGGGATAATTTTGCACTAACTCTGCAATTTGCGACTCACAACTTGGCTTGGGATCTTTGAAAGTTCGAAAACCTTTCCCTTCGTAGAAGGTAATTCCCCATCCGTCACGGTGTGGGCCAGTTCGACCTCCACGCTGCATGAGCCCGGTAAAACTGAAACAAATATCCGTCGGAACATTAGCGCTCATACCGAGCAATTCACACATGATTTAAAAAACTCCCTAACAACACAGCTCGAAAAGGTGGCCGTGAAACGACTATTCCATCTCTTTTTCAATCAACTGAATGATGATATGAATAATCTTAATATGAATTTCCTGAATACGGTCCGCATAACCAAAGTGTGGCACGCGGATTTCAATATCGGCAAGCCCTGCCATTTTGCCGCCATCTTTGCCTGTTAGCGCAATCGTCTTCATGCCTTTCGCTTGCGCCGCTTCAATCGCTTTCAGGATGTTACCTGAGTTACCTGAAGTCGACAGACCAAACAGTACGTCACCTTTTCGACCAACGGCTTCTACATAACGGGAAAACACGAAGTCATAACCAAAGTCATTACTCACGCAAGAAAGGTGACTTGGATCTGAAATAGCAATACCAGCATAGCCAGGACGGTTTTCTCGGTAACGGCCTGTTAACTCTTCGGCAAAGTGCATCGAATCACAGTGAGAACCACCGTTACCACATGACAGTACTTTACCATCTTGCTTGAATGAGTCAGCAATCATTTTCGCCGCTGCTTCGATTTGTGCAATGTTATGGTCATCGCTTAAAAATTTGTTGAGCACTTCAGCAGCTTCGTTTAATTCACTTCTAATCAGATCATGGTACATAAGACGTTCTCTTTATTATTTCGGCTTCAGTCAGTCCTAGATTCACTGAGCAAATTGTTCTGATACCAATTTGGTATCGGACATTTCATAAACCTGAACTCGGGTTTGATTACTCTGAGTTTACCCACAAACGAGAATTAGTGTCGATAGTGAACCAACAGATTTAGATTGGTGATGGTAATAAACTTGTCAACTTGCTCATGAAACCATCACTCAAATCGCAACTTTAGAACTTTAACTCTACTTAGATCACTTTTTATCCAATCTTATGTTTTACATTTCCTTAATATTTTGATTACACTTAAACCAACTGGTTAGACCTCTTACCTAACATACAGACGTACAACACTTATAAAGTCTGAAAAGGAAAATACATATGGACATCTTGCTCTCAATCATCACGATGACGGTCGTGCTAGGCATTACGCTCTACCACCGCATGTCTCTCGTGAAATCTATTAGTTTACTCACAGCAGCTTTGTTAGCGCTCACAGTAATAGGCGCGGTTGGCGTTACTGGTTGGGCTATTTACGTTCTTGCTGCCGCTGTATTCGCGGTTCCTGGCGTACGTCAGTCTTTGGTAAGCCGCAAAGCATTAGCGCTTTTCAAGAAAGTGCTGCCAGCTATGTCTCAAACCGAAAAAGAAGCGTTAGACGCAGGTACCGTCTGGTGGGAAGCCGAGCTATTTAAAGGCAAACCAGAGTGGCAAAAGCTTCACGCAATTCAAGCACCTAAATTAAGTGCAGAAGAACAAGCCTTTTTAGACGGTCCAGTGAATGAAGTGTGTGCCATGGTGAGCGATTTCCAAGTGACTCACGAACTCGCAGACTTACCACCAGAAGTATGGCAATACCTGAAAGATCACAAATTCTTCGCCATGATCATTAAGAAAAAGTACGGTGGTCTTGAGTTCTCAGCATACGCGCAATCACTAGTACTACAAAAACTAACGGGTGTTTCTGGCGTTCTATCGTCTACCGTTGGTGTTCCTAACTCTTTGGGCCCTGGTGAGCTACTGCAACACTACGGTACTGAAGATCAGAAAAATCATTACTTACCGCGCCTAGCTGAAGGTAAGGAAATCCCTTGTTTCGCCCTAACAAGTCCAGAAGCGGGTTCTGACGCTGGATCTATTCCAGATTACGGTGTGGTCTGTAAAGGCGAATGGGAAGGAAAAGAAGTACTGGGTATGCGCCTGACTTGGAACAAGCGCTACATCACCCTAGCGCCAGTCGCAACGGTACTAGGCTTAGCATTTAAACTTCGCGATCCTGAAGGTTTGCTAGGCGACAAAGAAGATCTTGGCATCACTTGTGCGCTTATCCCAACTGATGTCAAAGGTGTTGAGATTGGTAACCGACACTTCCCGCTCAATGTGCCTTTCCAAAATGGCCCAACGCGCGGTAAAGACATCTTTGTTCCTATCGATTTCATTATCGGTGGTGAAAAAATGGCGGGCCAAGGTTGGCGTATGCTGGTTGAGTGTCTGTCGGTTGGACGTGGTATCACGCTACCTTCAAACTCAACAGGTGGCATCAAAACTGCGGCAATGGCAACGGGCGCTTACTCACGCATTCGTCGTCAGTTCAAACAACCTATCGGTCACATGGAAGGCGTAGAAGAGCCATTGGCACGTCTTGGTGGTAATGCTTACGTAATGGATGCAGCAAGTAACTTAACCGTGGCAGGTATCGACCTAGGTGAAAAACCTTCGGTTATCTCAGCTATCGTGAAGTACCACTGTACGCACCGTGGACAACAAAGCATCATCGACGCAATGGACATCGTAGGCGGTAAAGGGATCTGTATGGGACCTTCTAACTTCCTAGCGCGTGGTTACCAAGGTGCGCCAATCGCGGTAACGGTTGAGGGTGCAAACATCCTAACTCGTTCAATGATCATCTTTGGTCAAGGTGCGATTCGCTGTCACCCTTACGTTCTTGAAGAAATGAACGCAGCGTACTCTGATGCCAGTGACTCTGTAGAGAAGTTTGATAAAGCGCTTGCTGGTCACGCGAGCTTCACCATGAGTAACCTCGTTCGCAGCATCTGGTTTGGTTTGAGCGACGGTTTAGGTTCTTCATCACCAACCAAAGATGCAACCAAACGTTACTACCAACAATTGAACCGTTACAGCGCAAACCTTGCTCTGCTATCGGATATCTCAATGGCAGTGCTAGGTGGCTCTTTGAAACGTAAAGAGCGTCTATCAGCGCGTCTTGGTGACATTCTAAGCCAGCTATATTTGAGCTCTGCGACGTTGAAACGTTTTGAGCAAGATGGCCGCCCAGTCGAAGATTTACCATTAGTACACTGGGGTCTACAAGACAGTTTGAAACAAGCGGAAGTGGCGGTAGACGAATTCTTAGCAAACTTCCCGAACAAAGTGATTGGTCGTGCACTGCGCGTGTTAATCATGCCATTCGGTCGTGTACGCAAAGCGCCAAGCGATAAACTAGACAGCAAAGTGGCGCGCATTCTACAAACGCCTAGTGCAACGCGCTCACGCATTGGTCGCGGTCAGTACCTTGAACCAACCGAGCACAACGCAGCAGGTAAGATTGAGCTTGCCCTGTCAGTCATTCTTCAAGCTGAGCCAGTGTTCGACAAAGTATGTAAAGCGCAAGGCAAACGTCGTCCATTCCTACGTTTGGATATGATTGCTCAGGAAGGGCTAGAGCAAGGCTTCATAACGCAAGAAGAAGCCGATCTACTCAGAGAAGCGGAACAGCATCGTCTGGATACAATAAACGTTGACGACTTTGAGCCGGAATTGCTCGCCGCAAAGCCGCTATACCCTCAGATGGATAGCGTTGCTTAACTTTCTAATCTGAAACCATAAAACGGGAGTAACAACTCCCGTTTTTTTATAGCTACCAGAATAGCGTTCATAACACCTCACACCACGAAGAACCTCTGCGCAAGCGCAATAAAATCCACGCACTCCGACCCTTCCCCCCGATTTCCAGTGATAACTAACTCACAGACGTTCCAAGCAAGCGGTGTATACTTTTAAGTAACTCACTCACATATATGGTAAATCCGTTGGCTAAAATATTATTCGCACAGTGGTTCCCAGGGCTTGTTCAGCTTAAGCATTATCAAAAAGAATGGTTTGTTAACGACTTTAGAGCCGCCTTTTCTGTTGTCGCGGTTGCCCTGCCAGTTGCCATTGCTTATGCACAATTAACCGGGGTATCCGCAATTGTCGGTCTGTACTCGTGTGTACTGCCAATGTTGGTGTACGCCATGATGGGCACATCTCGACAACTCATTGTCGGACCCGATGCAGCAACTTGTGCAGTGATCGCTGCTGTTGTAACACCACTTGCCGCAGGTGATCCTACAAAACATTGGCAGTTAGTCATGACCATGACAGCGATGACTGGTATTTGGTGTGTACTGGCAAGTCGTTTCAAGTTAGGGGTGTTTGCAGACTTCCTTTCTCGCCCGATTCTTTTGGGTCTACTCAACGGTGTCGCTCTCACGATTATCGTTGGTCAGTTTGCCAAAGTGGTCGGTTTGAAATACGAACAACGTTATTTGCTGGAACGCTTATGGGAGGCTCCACAACGATTAACCGAGCTTCATTGGCCTACCGTAACTCTGAGTATCGTGACGGTTGTCGTTTATTTACTCACCAAACGCTACCGACCAACTTGGCCTGCTGCCATGCTGGCGATACTCGTGACTACCGCGTCAGTTTGGTTTTTCCATTTACAAGAGATGGGCGTATCCGTAGTTGGGCTCACTCAAGGTGGTTTCCCTCAGTTTCAAACGCCGGAGTTTGAGCTAGGTGAAGTTCGTGAGCTAGTGGTCCCGGCGCTCAACCTTGCGATTGTCAGCTTTGTTAGCATGATGCTCACCGCGCGCAGTTTCGCCGCCAAAAACGGTTATGATATTGATGCAAATAAAGAGTTTCAGGCGTTGGGCTTTGCCAACATTGCCTCGGCGTTTTCGCAAGGTTTCGCGATAAGCGGAGCTGACTCACGCACAGCGGTAAATGATGCCAATGGCGGGAAATCTCAATTAGTTTCGATTGTCGCCGCAATCACTATTGCCATTATTGCGGTATTTATTTATGAGCCTTTACAGTTTATTCCCATCGCATCACTTGGTGTCGTGTTGATCATCGCATCCTTGTCTCTGCTCGATCTCAAAGCCATTTGGAAATTAAAATCTCGTGACAAAGATGCGTTCTATCTAGCAATCATCACTTTTATTTCTGTTTTGATCGTAGGCGTAATACCGGGGATCACTTTGGCGGTACTGCTAGGGCTGTTTCAATTTTTACGTATTGTCATGCGACCGAGTGATCAGCTACTTGGCTTGGATGAAAAAGGCACAATTCGGACCATCGACGACTCAGGAAAAGCATCACCTATTCCAGGAATGGTGATTTACCGCTTTAACTCGCCGCTGACTTACTTCAACGCACCTTACTTTAAACGCCGAGTGTTAGAGCAAGTAGAACATCACAAAGACGCAAGTTGCGTTGTCATCGACGCCGTATCGAGCTTTACTCACTTGGATCTCAGTGTGATGGCAACACTGGCAGATATTCACAATACTTTAAAAAAGAGAGGCGTACGCTTAATCCTCGCAGGAAGGAAACGACGCTTACGTCAATGGTGTGAGCTTACTGGTATCAGCACCAGTGAAGGAGGTATCTTACTTCGAGCCGATATGTACCTTGCCATTAAACTTAGTGGCTGTTACATCAGTGCTGTGGGTGAGGGACAAATTCCTACTGTTCAAAAAGAGCCTGATTTAGAGCAGCCACCCAAACCAATTCCAGAAGTGGCTTAAGTAGAAATTTAATATAGAAAACAGGAAATTAAACTCCTGTTTTCTATTGCTTATTTGCACAGCTGAATACGTGTTACACCTTCGGCTTAAACTTTTTTGTCATCCCTTGGCTTTTAGGAGCCACCAGCCTATAACCAAGCTTTTCGTAAAAGACCGGCTCATCAGCAATCATAGAAACGTAAGAGCCTTCAAGTGCAACAGAAGAAAGATAACCGTCGATGTATTCCATGACTTTTCTACCTAAACCGTTACCTTGATAATCAGAATCAACGGCAACGTCGACAATTTCGAAGTTACACGCCCCGTCACCAACAACCCGACCCATTGCAATGAGCTTTCCTTCATCCCGGACAGATACGCCATACAACGAATTGGGTAGACCAATTTCAGCAGCTTTCAACGATTTGGGTGATAGCCCGGCTTTGACACGCATATCACAGTATTCTTTCGGGCTTGGCACATGCTCTTCATATCTTATTGTCATTATGTACGACTCCTTTATATCATCTTGGAGCTTACACAACCAAACTGTATAAATAAACAGTTAAACATTGGAAAGATGTTCCCGTTAAGCACACAAAGTATCGGGTCTGGAAAAGAAGCCACCGACAACTCTGACGCCATAATAGATATAAGTTGCTCTGAAGCTAGACATTCCTTTTTCTAAACATATTTCTCTCATCAACATATCCGCATGCTTTCGAGCACTTTGAGGCAACACCTCTTCCCTCATGAGTTGGTAAAGAGCATCATGCACTAAAGAAGCTTTCATAATGTTTTTTGTGTCTAACGCTGGCCCACTCGCTCCATCCCATGCATAGCCCTTTTTAATCGTTAACACGCCTTGTTTGGACAAACTAAGAAAAGGGCTGTCATACGCGTTACTCACTGAAATGTGAGTCTCAATCTTTTCTTCAGAATGGAGAGTGTATCTGTACTTCTGACGCTTTTTGTATTTCATAACCTAACCGCCTAACTAACTTGAGTGGGAGGAACGGGGATAACTCTCAAATTAGAGTTTCTCAGAGAGTTTTTTCAAGTAGGACTTTGCAAGATCATGGTTATCTCTGCTCAACCACTTAATACAATCAAAGAGTTCCCAAATCAGGCCTTGATCACCACTGGTATAAACTGGGAAATCTTCATGTTTTGGCGCAGGTTCATCAGTAACCATGCCAGCAGTCACATCAGCTTTATCAAATAAAACCTTAAATGGCTTAGAAAGTTTGAAAGGCTCACAGATATCTAAACAATGAATCTCCGCACTGGTTAGGTCATTAAAAATATATTTTTTGAAGCACGCATTTTCGTTGTGCTCTCCCTCAAGACGATAAAAAATGTCTTTATTTGCTTCAAAGTGGGTAAAGCAAGGCTCTGAGGCTTTATGGAAGTTGTTTTGAGTAAAGACAACAACATCAGCGTCCGAAATACGGTCACCTTTTCCTGATGACAATGAACCAAGCAATACCGCAGCAACAACGTCTTTTTCAGAATAAAAGGCATCATAAGCAGACTCAACCAAGGCCTTGTGTCGTGGTAGATGTTCTAGTTCTAACGCTCCAATTGTCATAACTCACTCCGTCGATACGCACTAAAATCAAGTCGAAACGTAAAGAGTATCATGCGAGCTTTATTATGATTAATCAACGTTAAATCATGGCGTTACTTTAAAATAAAATGATTAATGACCATGAGAAACATCAAATTCTGTCTCAAACTTAAACTGAAAAAAAACGGAGCCGATTGGCTCCGTTTCTCGCTTTATGTGTTACTACTATTTCTTTGGCACTTCTAACTGCATCTCTGGCATGGCATCGCGCTTCGCTTTAATTTTGCGCCAGACTATCCATGCAATGATCACAATCAGCAGCATTATCACGTTACCCACCGCGATAATAATCATGCTGCGCTTACGCTCAGCCTCCCGCTCAGCAATAATTTGCTTTTCCATTTCAATACGGCGCTGCTCGGCTAATTCAGCTTCTTTTGCAATTCGAGCGGCTTCTAGATCAACGTCATCAACTACACTGAAGGTTTGCTCTGGAATAGGAAACACCAGTGGACGTTGCGTCGCAAAATCAGTGGCAAAGATCTCGCCGCGCCATGCGTATTTACCAAGCTCAGCGTCGTTATTGAGGTTCAGCGTGGTTCTCATTCCATCTTTAGAAACCTGGCCTTGGCTGTAGCTAACAAAGCCATCAGGTGCATCTTGTTCCACCGTGACTGCGATTGAGCCTGGCGCGATCATACCTTGCTCACCACTCACCACCAATTGGTGTGTTTTGTCAGGATTGCGCGCCTGAATAAAAGTACGAGAAATGGGGTTCGGATAAACCAAGATGACTTGCTCTTGCGCTCGTAAGAATACGCCATTACCAGAGGTGATTCGCGCACGGTACTTACCGGGCTCAACGTCTATTGGTAGTTGGACAGTGAACACACCATCCCCTGCTTTTTCATCCAAGCCGCGGCCATCATCAGCAAACTCACCCACAACCATCGGCACTGGACGTGCTTCTTTGATCAACTCATCTTCATTTTCGACAAACTTGGTAAATGTCACGCGTAGATTCACGCGGTCAAGGAAGTCGCGCAGTACAAGAGGTTTGTCGTCGGAGGTTAGGCGAGCTGTAAACTTAAGCGCTTCCCCATTATATAATCGGTTTGGGAACACATCCGTACTGAGCTTTAAGTGAGAAATTAAGCGGATGTTATTTTTAGGAGTGACTTTCCCCACAGCCTGCCATGGGCCTGGCATAGGATTGTCAACGGAGATAATATCGAGTGAGGCTTCTTGGTACCAACGTACATTGTCGTAGGCGTCCCAAGCATAGTACTTTTTACCGTCAGGGCGGACTAAAACAACTGGCTGAGAACTTTGCTCACGATAAACTAAAAAAGTGATCTGCTCGATGGTTGGATCCACTCGAAAGCGATTGTCTAACAAAGACATAGCAGATTCACTCGATGCACTCGAGAGACTACTCCATATCGCTAAAAACGCGACCAACAAAGCCCTCAGCATAGCTTCTCCTATTGATGCCAAATACAGTCGTTCACCAACTCTAATCTTTTTTGGTGAGCTTCTAGTTCATCGGCACTTGCGCGCAAAACCTTTAGCGCTTTTCTTCCTTCAATACGGCGAATGGTTTCTACCCCACCCTCTTGTTTATTCGCGTTAAATTCTAGACTCGTTTGACCACCCGTCATAAAGAGGTAAACGTCGGCTAGAATCTCCGCATCGAGCAAAGCTCCGTGGAGTGTACGGTGCGAGTTATCAATACCGTAACGTTCACATAAGATATCAAGGTTGTTTCGCTTACCTGGGAAGATTTTCTTCGCCATAGCAAGGGTGTCGGTCACCTTGCAGTAGTCGTCCGTTTTGCCGATGTTGGGATCGAGCATGCCAAACTCGTAATCCATAAAGCCGGTATCGAAGGGCGCGTTATGGGCAACAAGTTCTGCACCTTTAATAAACTCAAGAAACTCTTGGTGCACGCTCGCGTATTCCGGTTTATCAACCAAGAATTCATCCGTAATACCGTGAACTTCAACCGCTTCTGGTTGGATTTCACGATCGGGTTTTAAATAGACGTGGAAGTGACGACCAGTCAGCTTACGGTTGATGATCTCCACGGCACCGATTTCAATAATGCGGTGTCCCATGTAGTGAGGACCACCCTCGCGGTTCATACCTGTGGTTTCGGTATCGAGAACGACAATGCGGTTATATTCAGAATTGCTGCTGGTATTCATAAGGTTATGTATGTCAGACTATGCTTTATTAAATGTTTCGGCTAATAGTACCAAAAAATATGACCAAACACGTTGAGATTTTCACTGACGGTTCTTGTTTAGGTAACCCAGGACCAGGTGGTTACGGCATTGTATTGCGTTACAAAGACGTAGAAAAGACGCTTTCCAAAGGCTACACGTTAACCACCAACAACCGCATGGAAATGTTGGCGGCTGTCGTCGCGCTGCAGACGTTAAAACAACCTTGCAAAGTCACTTTAACGACTGACAGTCAATATGTGCGCCAAGGTATTACTCAGTGGATCCATAACTGGAAGAAGCGTGGTTGGAAAACAGCGGATAAAAAACCCGTTAAGAATGCCGATTTATGGCAAGCTCTAGACAAAGAAACCGCACGCCATCAAGTTGAATGGCATTGGGTAAAAGGCCACGCGGGCCATCGTGAGAACGAAATTTGTGATGAGCTAGCCCGTACCGCCGCAGAAAACCCAACCGAGGAAGATACTGGTTACCAACCCTCTTAACGAGATTCTTTCCTCATAGTATTGCCCTCTCGATTCATCACCCCTAGTGGTGTGAGCTTTTTCTTCAAACGCCAATGCGGTTTGATAGGCTTGAGAGGGTATGTTCGTTTCCGTGCCACAATGTAATACAAACTCCCTGCAGGTGACGCCCAATCACCGAGACTGTTTTCCAACCATGTCCACATCGTGCGGTAGCGCTTCATCGGAAACAGCGCGTAACGATCGCAATGAATCACTTGATAATTAAGTAACCCTAACCAGTCGTTGATGCGGTTCGACGTAAACATTCGTCCACTCCAAGGCAAATTATGTTTACGCCATGGAAGCAAACTCGCTAATCCAGTCAAACTTAGTGGGTTAAATCCAGTGATTATCAAATAACCATCATCCATCATCACTCTATCGACTTCCCGTAGCAAACGGTGTGGATCGCTTGCATAGTCGAGCTGATGAGCGAGTATCACAACATCAAAGCTTTTTTCCAAAAAGGGCAATTCGTAACCATCTGCAATCACATTATGCAACGGGTTCTGGATATCTACGTTGACTTGGTGTTGAATGTTACAATTACAGCTGGTTAGCTCACAGCTCAACCCGCCCAGTTTGAGCATATGGTAACCGAAGAGTTTCGGACACCATTCATCAAGTCGGGTCTGGATTGACTCAAGCACCCACGGACCGTTGTTCATTGCTGACCAAGTCGACGGGTGTGGTATAGTTTTGTTGCTGAGTGCTGGTTTCATTAACCACCTGACTAAAATGGGTGACGGAGAACGAATCGTGTTAGAGATCAAAAGCATACCCGCATTTAATGATAATTACATCTGGCTGATACAAAATAGCGATAAACGTTGCGCAGTCGTTGATCCGGGCGATGCGAAGCCAGTGTTAGAATACTTGCAGGCTAACGAATTAACTTTAGAAGCGATTTTAATTACGCACCACCACAACGATCACATTGGTGGCGTTCCAGACTTAGTGCGTACCTTTCCTGAAGTCGCCGTTGTAGGCCCGAAATCTGAGCCAATTCCAACCCTAACCACCCCCATGGAAGAAGGCGACAAACTGGAGTTATTTGGCGAAATCTTTTTGGTGCTGGGTTTACCAGGCCATACCTTAGGTCATATCGGTTACGTTGGAGACGGAAAACTGTTTTGCGGTGACGTGTTGTTTTCCGCAGGCTGCGGTCGTATTTTTGAGGGTACGCCAGAGCAAATGTTTGAGTCACTAAACAAGCTAACGTCTCTACCAGAAGAAACTCAAGTCTTCTGCGCGCATGAATACACCGCGAGTAACGTGGCGTTTGCTTTAGCGGTTGAGCCTGATAATGAGCAGCTCCGTCAATATCGCGATGATGTAAACCGACTGCGAGCCCTAAACATTCCGACACTTCCAACAACAATACGCAAAGAAAAGTGGATTAATCCGTTCTTGCGAACCACCAATCCTGACGTGGTTCAATCTGTTGCTAGTCGTATTAAAAATAGCGATCCATGCTCGGTTTTTACTGCTTTACGTGAGTGGAAGAACGAATTTTAACCATTTTCTGCTTGTAAGTTTGCAAGACCCCAGTATTATCAAGGGCTGATTTTTCGAGAAGCGCCACTGGCGCTTCTCTTACGTTTGGGGTTGATATAAATCTATTTGAATTTCTCCCCATTGCATAATTTAGAAGCTCTTTGCCTCTATTAATTAGTTAGTGTTTAAAAGATGTCTATTATCTTGCGACTGCCACGCACATTGTGTTGCGCGACAGGCAGGTGAAGATAAAAAGGCCCTAAATAGGCTGAATCCATGCGTTTGAAGTATACCTGGGCGTTGGCGTTGTTATTATCTGGCTGTCAATTGACTCAGTCAGACTCAACGTCTTCTACACCAGAAACCAATAAATCTGAGCAGACTGCAAAACAAAATGCAGCGAAGGCTCAACCGGGCAACACATCGTCTTTAGCAAAAAAATCCGCTAACGACGCGCCTAAAATTCTTTCCCCTCAGGAACAAGAAGATGTATGGCAACGTATCGCCATGCAACTTGAAATGGATATCCCAAACCATAAGAAAGTGGACTACTACCGTACGTGGTATCTAAAGCACCCGAATCACCTTTACACGGTGTCTAAGCGTGCGACTCCTTTTCTATACATGATCACAAGACGTATCGAAGAGCGTGGACTCCCAATGGAGCTTGCTTTGCTTCCTGTGGTGGAAAGCTCATTCGATGCCTTTGCCTACTCACACGGTAGCGCGGCTGGATTGTGGCAATTTGTCCCTGGCACCGGAAAGATGATGGGACTAGAGCAAAACTACTGGTATGACGGTCGCCGAGATGTGGCAGCAGCAACGGATGCCGCACTGGACTACCTTGTACAACTAAACGAGCGTTTTGATGGTAGCTGGGAGCATGCAATTGCCGCTTACAATAGTGGTGGTGGCCGTGTTTCTAGCGCAATTCGTAAGAATAAAAAGCTCGGTAAACCTATCGATTTCTTCTCATTGGACTTACCAAAAGAGACCAGCAGTTACGTACCGAAGCTGCTAGCCTTGGCTGACGTCATCGCAAACCAAGACAAGTACGGGCTTAATATTCCTGCGATTCCAAACAAGCCTGTTCTAACGCTTGTCGATCCGAAAGAACAGCTTGATCTAGCCATTGCTGCAGATTATGCCGGCATTGGTGTGAAAGAGTTACAAAGTTACAACCCTGCATACAACCAATGGTCGACTGCGCCTGAAGGTCCGCACCAACTTTTGATTCCGGTAGAGAAAAAAGAGACTTTTCTCACTAAGGTGGAGAAAAACCGTGGTAAAGGGATGAAGGTCGCTCGCTACAAGGTGAAGTCTGGTGACTCTTTAAGTGTGCTAGCTAATAAATACGGCACAACCACAAAAGTGATTCGACGTGCAAACGGCCTGTCGAATAACAATATTCGTATTGGCCAATACCTACTGATTCCGACGTCAACAAAAGACGATGCGAAATACGCACTAACGGCACAAAATCGATTAAGCAAGACTCAATCACGTGCTCGTGGACAACTCAAGCTCACTCATGTCGTTCAGTCTGGAGAAAGTTTGTGGTCAATCGCACGTGAAAATAAAGTGTCGTATAAATCGTTAGCAAAATGGAATGGCATGGGCCCTAAAGATCCATTGCGTGTGGGTCAAAAGCTCGTGATTTGGAAGGACTCAGACAAAGGTGCTGTGATCCGTACCGTTTTCTACAACGTTCGCTCCGGTGACACCATTAGCGGCATTGCAAGCAAGTTCAAAGTAAAAACAAACGACATCGTAAAATGGAACTCGCTACACAAGAAAAAATACTTACAACCAGGTCAAAAACTTAAGTTGTACGTTGACGTAACGAAGGTAAGTGTATGAACCCATCAAGCAACCCACTTGTGATGCTGTTGGACATTTTTCGTTCTCCAACATCTTGCTTTCTAGCGCTTTACCAACGCGGCGGATGGGGATGGCAACCGTTCATCTTCTTGATGCTTAGTCCGTTTTTATTCTGGGGCGCTTACTTTTCGAATGTCGATTTCACGTGGCTTAGTGACCAACTAGCCGCGCAGTTTCAACAAATCGACCCAAAGCAGATTGAGCTATTAGAGCCAAACACGCTAATGGCAAGTGCGATCATCAATGATGTATTCAACCGCTTTGCCACCTTACTGTTGCTTGCGCTTTGGTTCTTTCTTGCAACGAAGGCAAGCAAGCAACAATATGGTTACTGGAAGTGGTTTGCCGCGTCGTGTGCAATCTTATTCCCAGCAGTATTGGGCGATATCGCAAGCTACGCGAGTCTGTTACTCAAGCATGGTCAGGTGATGACTTACGCAGCAGATTTAAACAGCCTCAATGGTCTATTAAAACTGCCGCTTACCAGCGAGTGGTCGCATTTTGCCAGCTCACTACCACTACTGCTGCCTTGGTATATTGTATTGGGCTACGGTGTTGTGCTTACTTGGACTGAGTTTGAACGTGGGCAAGCCTTGGTGATTGCAAGCCTGCCATGGGTATTCTTCTACGTTATTTGGGCGCTTTATATTGTAGTGACCTAAGCTAGTCATCTAACGTAAATGACAGTAACAATGGGTTATGATCGGAAGCGTCGCTCTGCGGCGCTTTCGCGTATTTGAGGGTCAGCCCTCGGTAAAATACGTGATCCAACGGTAATCCCGTTATAAATTGGACTCGATGATCAGGCGAGAACGTCACTTCTTGCAAGTCCGCGGCTTTTAAGGCCTGTCGCATCGCATTAACGCGAGATTCACTCCAACTATTGAAGTCTCCAGCGAATAGGATCGGCCCTGTATGATGCTTTAAAAGCATTTCAAGAGCCGTTAACTGAGAGACATACTCTTGCGTGCCAACCGTGAAGTTAATTGCATGTACATTCACCACAGCGAGTCTCTCGCCATTGCTTAATTGATATTGGCTGTATAGTGCAGACTTGGGTAAACGCAGCCAAGGCTCTTTAGACGTATAAGCACAAGCTTTTTCTGGTTGCCCTTGAGCGATACTAATCACACCCGCACCGCTGCCCAGCGCCTTAAAGGCACTCACTTGGTTGCTGACCCAGTTGCCATCCACCAACCATTGCTTAAAAGATGGTGTCATGCTGGCTTCTTGCAATAACAGCAGTTGCTTCTCAGCAGAGAATTCATTGAGTGCGCTTTGCCAATTAGTTCGGTTCTGTTTGTAGATATTCCAGACAAGTACATTGATTTCACCGCCCTGATCCAGAGCTTTTGAGCCGCTAAATTCGATACACCTAATATCCTGCGTCAGCTCTGAACCTGTTTGAGTAATGATTTGCGGCTGATCTGGTACGGTGAAAATAACCTGGAAGCCGACCAATACCGCCATAATAAGAAAAGCTAACGCCAGAAAAAAACGCTTAAACATACGACAAACCTGAATATACGCACCCTAAAACTGGAACAACCAAGCTCGGGTTATTTGATTTCACTGAAAGTAAAAAACAAAAAAGGAGCCACTTGGCTCCCTTTTAGCATAATAAATACGAGACAGGTAACAAGAAACCTTAGATCGCGTCTTCGTCTTCTTCACCAGTACGGATACGAACCACACGCTCAACATCAGTAACAAAGATTTTACCATCACCAATTTTGCCGGTTTGCGCGGTTTCAATGATCGTCTCTACGCATTTATCAGCCACATCTTCCGTTACAACGATTTCGAGCTTCACTTTAGGCAGAAAGTCCACCATGTACTCTGCACCACGGTAAAGCTCGGTGTGACCTTTTTGGCGACCAAAGCCTTTCACTTCAGAGACAGTCATCCCTGTAATGCCAACTTCAGCTAGCGCTTCTCGAACATCATCCAATTTAAATGGCTTGATAATCGCTTCAATTTTTTTCATGTTCATCCCTTAAGCTTCAATCGATTGCGCTTATTATCGTTTAGCGTTTCGCAACATTCAATGTTTGTCTCTGATCCACCAGCGAAAATCCAGATTGAGCAAATTAACATAGCGAATATCGTGAGTTGATAAAACCCCAATGAGGACTGCTCAATGCCCAATCGTCCAAGCTTTTTCAGACTCGCGTTTACTTCAAACTTGCGTAGTAAGCCGCTAGATTAGCGATATCTTCATCAGACAACAGTGAAGCTTGAGCTTGCATAACAGCAGCAAGACCACCTGTTCGCTCTTTGTTTTTATAGGCTTTAATTGAACTGATAATATATTGCTCGTTTTGCCCTTTCAGGTTTGGGTAACCCGGAATGACAGCAATGCCGTCGGCGCCATGACACGCAGCGCATACTCCTGCCTTTGCTTGACCTGCTGTGGCATCTCCCGCAGCTAGAGCCTGCCCACTGAGTATGGTTAGCGTCACCATTGCGCCCATGATTGTTTTCTTCATTGCTTCACCTAATCAATTATTATTTAAGGATTTTTATATTTTATAATCGACATTGTGGCATGAATTTTCATTACCTGCGCCAAATAAGTTCACAATCTTGACCATTAAACGCCTGATCAACGAACAGATCTGCCACAGCAACGACTCGGTCTTGATACATCAAAATCGGAATTTGACGACGCAGCCAGCTTGGCACATTGTATTCTTGGAACAACTTCTTCAGTTTTCGACTGTGATTACGCGTGGTTGGATGCGCTGATAAGCCTTCCGGATTAAAGGTCACGCGAAGCAATTCTGGCTGACTCGGAAGCGCAATCGTTGCGTTGCTAGAACTCGTCGTTAAGGTCAGCTCCCCTAGCTGCTCTGGAAGCGATAAAACGGTATCGACTTGAATCGTACTTTGCCACTCAGTGACGTCAGCGATTTCCGTTACCCAATAGAGACGATTTCGAAAACGGCGCACTTCACCTTGCTTAAGTTGTAGTTTGGGGTTGGCATCTTGCTGAGCTAATGCGACTTCATTCCAGATAAGATTGAGTTGTACCTGAGCCGGCATACTAGTATTAAGCTTAGCCAGCCACATACGAATCAAGCGCGCACGCGCTAATTCACTGTGCTTAGCCAGTTCTTCAATACTCAAACTTAGATCCGTTTGTAAAGCGCGTTCAAACACCGCGCTCAATAGTTCATCCAATAGCGCTTCTTGTTGAGCACATAAGCTTGCACTGCGCTGAACCGCTTGATGGATACTCGGCCAGCGACCAGACAATTCAGGGATAACACAATGACGAAGAAAGTTACGATCATAACGAGTATCTTGGTTGCTTTCGTCTTCCACCCACTCCAAGCCTAACTTAGTAGCCGCGTCTTCGATGGTCTTCCGCTTGATAGTAAGCAATGGTCGAACTAGGGATCCGCCAGAAAACGGCATACTCTCCGCCATCGAAGATAACCCTTTTGGCCCGCTGCCTCGCTTAAGAGCAAGGAGAAAAGTCTCTAGTTGATCATCAGCATGTTGGCCGGTCAACAGTATATCGCCTTCTTGAATGTACTTAGTTAAGGCTTGATAGCGAGCTTCACGAGCAAGAAGTTCAATACTTTCACCATTGCTGATGTCTAAGCTCACTCGCTCAATCGAGCATGATATGCCCACTTGTTTTGCCCAAAGTAAGCATTTATCGGCCCAATCATCGGCATTCGAGCTCAAACCATGGTGCACATACACAGCGTGACACTCTATCGAATGCGCTTGTTGATAGCGACTGAGTAATTCGAGTAAAAGACGTGAATCCACTCCTCCGCTAAACGCCAAGACAACCTTAGTGCCTGATTGATAGTAGCGGCCGAGAACTTGAGCAAAATGCGGGTAAAGCGATTCCATAAGCGATCCGATAGGTACAAAAAAGGGCTGGACTCTCATCCAACCCTTTCTATTTTAACTGTTATCACTTGAGATATCAGCTAACGCTTAATAGCAATCACCGAAATTAACAGTAACCGTAGCTCATTAGGCGCTGGTAACGACGTTCACGTAGTGTCTCTTCATCCAATTGTTCTAGATCTTCTAGCTGACGAAGTAGTGTTGCTTTCATATTCGCTGCCATTTGAACATGATCGCGATGAGCGCCGCCTAGTGGCTCTTCAATGATTTCGTCGATCAGTTCAAGCTCTTTAAGACGAGGAGCAGTTAGACCCATCGCTTCTGCAGCTTGCGGTGCTTTGTCAGAATCACGCCATAAGATTGAAGCACAACCTTCAGGAGAGATTACTGAGTATGTAGAGTACTGAAGCATGTTCACGTAGTCGCCTACACCAATTGCTAGTGCGCCGCCTGAACCACCTTCACCAACAACGTTACAGATTACTGGCACTTTAAGACCAGACATCACTTTTAGGTTTTTCGCGATAGCTTCAGATTGACCACGCTCTTCTGCGCCCACACCTGGGTACGCGCCAGCCGTATCGATAAATGTGATGATCGGCATGTTGAAACGCTCAGCCATTTCCATCAAACGTAGCGCTTTACGGTAACCTTCTGGTTTTGGCATACCAAAGTTACGTTTCACTTTCTCTTTGGTTTCACGACCTTTTTGATGACCGATGATCATCACTGGACGGCCTTCAAGTCGAGCCATGCCACCCACAATCGCTTTGTCGTCTGCAAACGCGCGGTCACCCGCTAATTCATCAAACTCCTCAAAAGCGTGTTGGATGTAATCCAGCGTGTAAGGACGTAGTGGGTGACGAGCCAGTTGAGCTGTTTCCCATGCGCCTAGGTCGCTGAAGGTTTTTTTCTTCAGCTCTAAGCTTTTCTTCTCAAGCTGTTCGATTTCTTTATCCAGGTCAATCGCAGAATCACCACCGTGACGAGAGACATCACGTAGTGCTTCAATTTTCGCTTCTAGTTCTGCAATTGGCTTTTCAAATTCAAGAAAGTTTAGGCTCATCTATGAATCCTTGTTTACTCAGCGTCTAACATATTGCGCTGAATTTTTAGTTAAATTCGAGTTCTACCTGGCTTTTGCCAAGTAACTGTTTTAAATCGTCGAGTAATGTATCACTTGGCGTTACTCGCCACTCGGTGCCCAATGTTAACCGCGCTCTGGCGTCGGCACGCTGGTAGTATACATTGACGGGTACGGTTCCGGCTTTGTGCGGTTCTAAAATACGGCTGAACTGCTCAAAAAACTGATCGTTGATCTGAGTTGCATCTATCGATACCGACAAACCACGAGCGTATTTCTCGCGCGCACTGCCGAGATCCATAACTTCACGCGCCGACATTTTAAGGCCACCGTTGAAGTCATCAAAGCTGACCTGTCCAGAAACGACCAAAATTCTGTCTTTTTCGAGAAGTTCAGCGTATCGATCCAGTGCATCTGAGAACAACATCACTTCCATGCGACCACTTCGGTCATCCAGTGTCATAATGCCAATTCGTGTACCACGCTTAGTCGTCATTACACGAGCTGCAATAACCAGACCTGCCACCGTGACAGATTGGTCGCGACGCGTTGGCGTTGCGTCTTTTAGTCGACAACTGGTGTATTTGTTTAGTTCCTTTACGTAGGCGTTAATTGGGTGCCCTGTCAAATATAGACCTAGGGTATCACGCTCGCCCTCTAACCACACTTTTTCTGGCCAAGGCGGAACCTGCGTATACTTATGCTCTACTTCTTCAGGCGCATCCGTTAACACACCAAACATATCCGTTTGACCAAACGCCTCAGCTTGGTGATGTTGACTTGCTGCTTTTACCGCATCATTGAGTGACGCCATCATCGCCGCGCGGTGTGGACCTAGTCGATCTAACGCGCCCGCGTAGATCAGCTTCTCTATCACTCGTTTATTGACGCGTTTTAGATCAACTCGAGCACAGAAATCAAATAGGTCTTTAAAGTGACCACCTTTATTTCTCGCTTCAAGAATCGCATCGATAGGGCCTTCACCTACCCCTTTTATCGCACCAATACCGTAAACAATTGCGCCATTTTCATCAACATTAAAGCGATATAGGCCAGAGTTGATGTCTGGTGGCAGCACGGTTAGCTTCATACGGAAACACTCATCGACCAAGCCAACGACTTTTTCCGTGTTATCCATATCAGCTGTCATTACCGCGGCCATAAACTCGGCAGGATAATGGGTTTTCAGCCAAAGAGTCTGATAAGAAACCAATGCATAAGCAGCAGAGTGCGATTTGTTAAAACCATAACCAGCGAACTTCTCTACCAAGTCGAAGATTTTCATCGCCAACTCGCCATCGATACCGTTCTTTATCGCACCTTCTTCAAAGATAGCACGTTGTTTTGCCATCTCTTCTGGCTTTTTCTTACCCATTGCACGACGGAGCATGTCCGCACCACCTAGCGTGTAACCCGCTAAGATCTGAGCAATCTGCATTACCTGCTCTTGGTACAGGATGATGCCGTAGGTTGGATCAAGCGTCTCTTTTAGCGACTCGTGTTGCCACTTTTCATCTGGATAAGAGATCGCCTCTCGGCCATGTTTACGGTCGATAAAGTTATCTACCATGCCAGATTGCAAAGGACCCGGACGGAAGAGTGCTACCAACGCGATAATGTCTTCGAAACAGTCTGGCTGAAGTCGTTTGATCAGCTCTTTCATGCCCCGAGATTCAAGCTGGAATACTGCTGTCGTTTCAGAGTTTTGCAACAAACGGAAAGAGGCAGGGTCTTCTAACGGTATGGATTCAATTTGAACCGGTTCTTTACCTTCTCGCTCTAGACGTGGGTTAATCAGTCCTAACGCCCAGTCAATAATGGTTAAGGTACGTAAACCCAAGAAGTCAAACTTAACTAGGCCAGCGGTCTCAACATCGTTTTTATCAAATTGAGTAACCGGAAAGTGACCTTCAGCATCTGCATAAATTGGTGCAAAATCGGTAATTGTTGTAGGTGAAATTACAACGCCACCAGCGTGTTTACCGGCGTTTCGCGTACAACCTTCCAAAATATGACACATGTCGATGAGTTCTTTAACTTCCTCATCGGCCTCATACAATTCAGGTAGTGCAGGTTCAGCTTTAAACGCCTTATCTAGCGTCATGCCTGGATCGGGCGGGATCAGCTTTGAAATACGATCAACAAAACCAAATGGATGGCCCAATACGCGGCCAACGTCACGGATTACCGCTTTTGCCGCCATGGTACCAAACGTGATGATCTGAGACACCGCGTCGCGACCGTACATTTCCGCAACGTGGTCAATAACCTGGTCACGTTTATCCATACAGAAATCGACGTCGAAATCGGGCATCGAGACACGTTCTGGGTTCAAGAAACGTTCGAACAGCAAGTCGTATTCTAGTGGATCCAGATCGGTGATTTTTAGTGCGTAAGCCACCAAAGAACCTGCACCGGAACCACGTCCAGGACCTACAGGAATTCCATTATCTTTTGACCACTGGATGAACTCCATTACGATCAAGAAGTAACCAGGGAATCCCATTTGGTTGATAACATCTAGCTCTATCTGAAGACGTTCATCATATTCAGGGCGACGACGTTTCCTCTCTTCCTCATCTGGAAATAGGAACTCTAAACGCTCTTCCAAGCCCTCTCGGGATTTCATGACTAAGAACTCAGTCTCTTTCATCCCTTCAGTTGGGAAGGCTGGTAGGAAGTACTCCCCTAAGCGCACAGTCACGTTACAACGCTTCGCTATCTCGACACTGTTTTCTAACGCTTCAGGAATATCAGCAAACAGCTCGCACATTTCTTCTTCTGTACGAAGATATTGCTGCGGACTGTAGTTTTTTGGCCTACGCGGATCTTCTAATGTGTAACCATCGTGAATCGCTACGCGTATTTCATGAGCATCAAATAGGTCTGGACTCAGGAATACAACTTCATTGGTCGCCACTACTGGCAAGTCTTGCTGCTCTGCCAATTCAACTGCAAAGTGAAGATAAGTTTCTTCATCTGGACGACCGGTACGAAGTAACTCAAGATAAAAGCGATCTGGAAAATGCTGTTTATAAAAATCAACACACCCTTGCACTATTTGACGGTTGCCTTTCAAAAGGCCGCGACCAATTTCCCCGCTTTTACCGCCGGATAATACAATCAAGCCTTCAGACATTTCAGCCAACCAGGCTTTATCAATCACAGGGTGGTGTTGAACATGTCCGCGTAAGTACGCTTTTGATATCAATAACGTCAGGTTCTTATAACCCACATTATCCGCCGCAAGCAAAGTCACTTGTGTCAGCTCTTCACCAAACTCGTCCGACTGCATTTTAAAGTCAGCACCGATGATCGGTTTAACACCACTGCTATGTGCCGTACCGTAAAACTTCACCAAACCACATAGGTTGGTAAAGTCGGTCAACGCCATTGCGGGCATGCCGAGTTCAGCAACTTTCTTTACTATTGGCGGAACTTTGTTGAGGCCATCCACCATCGAGAAGTCACTATGAACACGCAGGTGGATGAATTTGGGATCTGACATTAACAGGTACCGTGTAACTCTATTTTGTTGGGGATTCTAACCTAAAGAGGTTGGGTTTATAACACCAATTAGATCGTTTGATTATTCTATGCCTAAAGCTTTTTTTACTGGCTTGAAACTCTTGCGGTGTTCACTGATCACTCCGTGTTGCTCAATCGCTTCAAAGTGCGCTTTAGTTGGATAACCTTTGTGCTTGGCGAAGCCAAATTGTGGATGAAGTTTATCCAACTCTTCCATCTCTTGGTCACGCACGACTTTGGCAACAATGGAAGCCGCACTGATTTCGGCAACGCGTAGATCGCCTTTTACTACAGCTTGAGCATCCATTGGCAGCTCTGGACAACGGTTACCATCAATCAACACCAAATCAGGTTGAACCTTTAACCCCGCCACTGCACGCTGCATCGCAACCATGGTCGCCTGCAAAATATTCAGTTGATCGATTTCTTCAGGAGAACAACGCCCGACCGCCCACGCCAATGCTTTTTCTTTGATTTCAGGAAGCAGCGCCATGCGTTTCTTTTCGGTCAATTTTTTCGAATCGTTCAAACCTTCAATAGGATTGTTAGGATCAAGGATAACCGCAGCGGTGACGACGTCTCCCACCAAAGGGCCACGTCCTACCTCGTCGACTCCGGCCACAAGCTGATAACCTTGCGGATATTCAAACGGAGGGAGTTCAACTTTGGTTTTGGTCGCTTTTGGTTTAACAGCCATGATAAATCTCTATTTCTCAATCAATTTTAGAACCGCGTTTGCGGCTTGTTGATCCGCATCTTTACGGATCCAATGATGCATTTCCGTAAACTTATCTAACATCAGTTTATTGTCGCTTTCCAATAAGCGAGAAACCTCAGTAAACAAATTGTCTGGTGTGCACTCATCTTGTAGATATTCTTTGACGAGCTCATCATCCGCTAAGATATTCGGCAATGACACATACTTCGTTTTCAATAGACGTTTAGCTAAGAAAGCAGTAAATGCATTCACACGATAACCCACCACCATTGGACGCTTGAGAAGCATACACTCCAACGCTACGGTACCAGAGGCCAGCATCACGGCATCGGATGCGGTGATGACGTTGCGTGCGGTGTCATCAACTAACTTGAAGTCCAACTCTGGTGCGAGTTCTTTCCAGGCTTGTTCAAACTGCTCACGGCGTTTTTGATTAACAAGCGCGACAACAAACCCCAGTTCTGGAAATTTTTTATGGAGTAACTTGCAGGTTTCAATAAATGGCTCAGAGAGCATTTTTAACTCGCTACCACGACTGCCTGGCAGGACAGCAAGCCACTTTTTATCTTGTTCTAAACCAAGCAACTCACGTGCAGGCGCTTGTTCTGATTCTAGTGGGATGGAATCAGCCAAGGTATGACCAATGAACTCGCAAGGTACATTAAATTTGTCGTAGAACGCTTTCTCAAACGGAAGAAATGCTAGCACCAAGTTCGTTGCCGCTTCTATTTTAAAGATGCGCTTCTGACGCCAAGCCCAAACAGACGGACTCACGTAATGAACGGTTTTAATGCCCGCTTGCTTGAGGTCAAGCTCTAGGCGTAAGTTGAAGTCAGGAGCATCGATCCCGATGAAAACATCAGGCGGATTCTGAGTAAAATACTGAACGAGCTCAGCTTTCACTTTAAGAAGTCTCGGTAAGCGGCCTAAAACCTCGACTAACCCCATCACCGCAAGCTCTTCCATATCAAACAGAGACTCGCAACCTTGGGCTATCATTTTCGGACCGCCAATGCCTACGAACTCTGCGTCTGGATATTGCTGCTTTACTGCTTTGATAAAGCCTTCACCTAGCGTATCGCCAGACAATTCTCCGGCAATGATGCCAATACGTAATGGTCTTTCCATATCTACTTCGCTATTTTTCCTGTGCGCTATGGATAACGGTTTGCCTTATCCATAAAACACAAAAAGATCGTAACCTCAAATTCGGTCACGATCTTTTTATTTATTGCTTCATTCGCCAATTAACGAATAATGCCACGTTCCGTCGTTTCCAGAATATCTGAGAAACGCTTCACAGCCGGCCACTCTTGAGCCATTTCAGCCAGAATAGGCTTCACTTCTTCTAGCGTCTTACCTGAACGATAGATTTCTTTATACGCTTTTTGTAGCGCACGAATCTCTGGTTTCTCAAAGCCGTTACGCTTCAAGCCAACAAGGTTCAAGCCGAAAGGAGTCGCGTGGTTGCCTTGCGCGAGTACGTAAGCAGGGACATCTTGCACCACTGCTGAGCAGCCGCCAATGTACGCGTAAGCGCCCACTGTACAAAACGGGTGAATCGCAGACAGTGCCATCACACCAGCATAATCATCAACAGTAACGTGACCACCAAGAATCGAGTTATTACCGATATGAGTGTGGTTACCAATAACAACATCATGCGCAACGTGTGCATTCACACACAATAAGTTATCATCACCAATGATCGTGGTTGCTTTGTCCTGCACTGTGCCGCGGTGAACTTGGACCGCTTCACGAATGACGTTACGATCACCGATAACCACAGTTGTGTCTTCACCACCGTATTTTTTGTCTTGGTTTTCTTCGCCAATGACAGCATGCGGGAAAATACGGTTATCTTTGCCAATAGTCGTGTGACCTTTGATCACAACGTGAGACATCACTTCTGTGCCTTCACCAATTTCAACCGTAGAGGTGATGTACGTAAAAGGACCTACTGTTACGTTAGCACCAATTTTGGCGCCCTCTTCTACCACCGCTGCCGGGTGGATTTTAGCGGTTTCATGAATCATATTAAAACTCTCGACGAGCACACTTCAGTTCTGCAGAACATACCACTTCGCCGTCAACTTTTGCTACACCGCTAAATGCAGCAATGCCGCGACGTTCTTTCAGAAATTCTACCTCAATAACCAATTGGTCGCCCGGAACCACTGGTTTACGGAATTTCGCGCCGTCTACGCTTGCAAAGTAGTACAGTTCATTTTCTGTTGGTGCACCAAATGATTTAAATGCAAGTAAGCCTGTTGCCTGAGCCATTGCTTCTAAAATCAAAACACCTGGGAATACTGGTAGTTGAGGAAAGTGACCTGTGAACTGAGGTTCGTTAACCGACACGTTTTTAATCGCGTGAAGGTACTTCTCTTCTTGGAAGTCTATCACTCGGTCGATCAATAAGAATGGGTAGCGATGAGGTAGTAGCTCTTGAATTTCAGAGATGTTCATCGTTTTCTTTTCAGTAGTCAAAGTCGTCTTCCTATATCAATTTTTTGCCGCCAAGATGGCAAACGTGGCAACAGGTCGTAAAGCCGAATCGCTTTGCAATATACTAGCAAAATACGCACCATCTTGGAGTTAAATCTACTTAGAGCGCGTCATTATAGAAGAAAAAGACCCGCATTTCGCGAGTCTTCGTACAGAATATGGAACTAGAGCCTGTTAGCTTTCACGTTAAATACAGAGCGAAAGATAACTTGTTCTAAATTTCTTCTTTCTGTTCCAGCTGTTTTTCAACCGCTTTCAGGCGCTTATTCATCTCATCAATACGGTGAACTCGAGTTGCAGTTTTACGCCACTCTCTGTTCGTTTGTAGTGGAATACCTGATGAGTAAAGGCCTTTTTCTTCGATACTGCGCATTACCATGCCCATACCTGTAATCGCCACACCATCTGCGATAGTGATATGGCCATTCAGAACAGACGCGCCGCCAATCTGGCAGTACTTACCAATTTTTGTACTGCCCGCGACAATAGTACCACCAGGCATCACGGTACCATATCCGATCTGCACGTTGTGCGCGATTTGAAGTTGGTTATCCAGAATGACATTGTCTTCAATGATAGTATCTTCGAGTGCACCGCGGTCAATCGTAGTACAAGCACCAATCTCAACGCGGTTACCGATACGCACTGAACCAAGCTGAGGGATTTTGATCCACTCGCCTTTGTCATTAGCGTAACCAAAACCATCAGAGCCAATGACGGTACCCGATTGAACGAGACAGTCATCACCCAATGACACTTCATGGTAGATAGTGACATTAGCCCAAAGCTTGGTGTTATTCCCTAGCTTGGCGTTCTTACCGATAAAACAACCAGCGCCAACGCTTACGTTATCGCCGAGTTCTACGCCCGTTTCAATCACAGCGTTAGCGCCGATTGTAACGTTCTCACCCATCTTAACGTCAGCGGCAATCACAGCACTTGGTGCAATATCGTCTGCCGGTTTTGGTGTGGTATCCATCGCTTGAACCACACGAGCAAATGCGACATAAGGGTCTGAAACCACTAGCGCATTTCCAACGCATTGATCTTTATGCTCAACCTTTACCATAACAACGGTAGCTTGGCACTCAGAAAGGTGTTTTGCGTATTTTGGGTTAGACAAGAAGGTTACGTCACCTTCTTGTGCTTTATCCATTGGAGCAACACGGCTTACAACGAGAGACTCGTCACCAAACAGCTCCCCCCCGGTAATTGTCGCCAATTCGGCTAATGTTAATGTCTTCATAACTTCTTATTTTAGAGCTTTAATTACGTCTTCAGAGATATTGTATTCTGGCTTGCCGTACTGCAAAGCAGAGATATCAATCACAAGATCGTAACCATTTTTGTCTGCGACTTTCTTAACTGCATCTTGAATCGTTTTGAAAAGCTTCGCTTTTTCTTCAGCTTCACGACGCGCACTTGCTTTTTCAAGTGCTTGTGCTTTCACTTTGTACTCGCTGTCTAGCTTCGCGATATCGATACGTAGCTTTTCAACTTCGTCTTGACCCAAAAGCTCGCCGTCACGTTGTAGCTTTTCGATCTTTGTTTTAGCTTGTGCTTGGATTGACTTCAGTTCATCAGCTTTGCTTTTGAAGTCTTTCTGCATTTTTTGTAGTACAACTTCACGTTGAGGAAGAGCTTGGAAAACTTGAGCTGTATTTACGTAAGCAATTTTCTGTGCAGCTTCTGCCGCATTTGCAAACATTGAAGAGCTCAGTACAAGAAGGCCAATCCCAGCCGCTTTGATCATTTTATTCAAAATATTTTCCTCTTTAGAAAGTTCTACCGATAGTGAATGTGAAGAACTCTTCATCATCGCCATCAAATTTCTTAATTGGTTTCGCTAGTGAGAAGACTAGTGGCCCCATTGGAGACATCCACTGCAACGCCGCACCGTAAGAAGAGCGGTAGTTGGTTGGATCTGAGTAATCGTAGTAGTAACGGTCACCATATTCCGCACCTGAATCGCGGTAGTCAAACTCCGTATCCCAAACACTTGCCATATCAAAGAAGATACTGGTACGAATTTGGTTTTGTACTTCTTCTGATGCAAATGGTGTTGGGACAATCAACTCAACACTTGCTAGCGCTACGGCGTTACCACCAACAGAGTCATCTGTTGCTGTATCTGCGCCATTGTTTGAACCAGATGTATCACGGTAAACCGCTTTAGGACCAACAGAGTTTGAGCCAAAGCCACGAAGCGATGTAAAGCCACCTGCGTAGTAGTTTTCGTAGAATGGGAACAAGTTATCGTTACCATCCGTTTGACCGTAACCATTACCGTAACCTAAGCGGCCACGGAACAAGAGGGTAAACTCGTGCTTTTTAGTCAATGGCACATACTGACGAACATCGTACTGCATTTTGAAATATTGAACGTCAGAGCCAGGTACGGTCATTTTATAGAATGCACGTTGATGGTTACCTGCTGTTGGGAAATAGCCACGGTTTAAGTTATTACGTGTCCAAGAGATATTGAAGTCGAAGTCGTTTGTGTTCAACGCTCCACTAGAATCAATGTTGTCTGCTTGTGCTCGTAAGAACTGCTCTACCTGCAAGTAAGGCGATAAGTTACCGATCTTGTTGTGCGTATAACCGACACCGAATTCAAAACGGTTCAACTCATCGAATGGGAAGCCCCACGTTAAGCTCGCGCCATAGCTTTCGTTGGTATAGTCAACGATATTGGCTTCTTTCGCTTCAAATTCGTTATAGAAAACCTTACCACCCAAGCTTACACCGTCTAAGTTCCAGTACGGATCACGGTAATCAAGACTGATGTTTTTCTGGTAGTCATTCATCATCGCGTTGATACCAACACGGTTACCACTACCAATGAAGTTATCTTGTTGCAGGCCAACCTGGAAGCTCACACCCGATTCTGTACCGTAGCCAACACCGAAGTTAACGCTACCAGAGTTCGCTTCTTTGACAGAGTAAACTAGGTCGACTTGATCATCACTACCTGGCACTCGAACGGTTTGTACTTCAACGTTTTCAAAGTAGCCCAAACGGTTTAGACGAGTTTTACCCGTTTCAATCGATTTCGAGTTTAACCAACTGCCTTCCATCTGACGCATTTCACGACGAAGTACTTCATCTTTGGTTGAGTTGTTACCCGTGAAGCGGATATCACGAACGTAAATTCGGTTACCTGGATCGACGTTAACGACCAAAGAAACTTCTTGATTCTCATCGTCAAACTCAGGAATGGTATTCACTTGAGGATAAGCGTAGCCGGACTCACCAAGCACACGTTTAATACCCTCTTCCATTGAAGTGACCAACGAGCCGTTGTACGTCTCATTGTCTTCAAATGGTACAAGTCGTTCGAACGTCGCTTCCTCACCAATCAAATCACCACGGAACTTTACGTCCTTGACGGTATAAACCTCTCCCTCTTCTAAGCCAAGAGTAATGTATACCCCTTTCTTGTCAGGAGAGATTGCAACTTGTGTCGAATCAACGTTAAATTTTAAGTAACCACGATCCAGGTAGAATGATTTGAGTGCTTCAATATCACCTGCAAGGACTTGCTTTTGATACTTTTCATCAGAAAGGAAATTCCACCACGGCACATCAACATTTAAGTTAAAGCGCGAAAGCAGCTCTTCATCACTGAACACTTCATTACCGATAAAGTTGATTTGCTGAATTTTTGCCGACACGCCTTCAGTAAAGACAAACTTTAGGTCAGAACGGTTACGTGGCAGTGGAGTCACCACAGCTTTTACTGTGGCGTTGTATTTACCTACGCTGTAGTAAAAGTCTTCTAAGCCTTTTTCAATGTTGCTTAGCGTGGTGCGGTCAAGCGCTTCGCCTTCACGAACACCAGATGCGTTCAGGTTTTCTTGTAGCTGCTCGTCCTTGATTGCTTTGTTACCAGAAAATGAGATGCTGGCAATGGTAGGACGCTCTTTGACTTGAACCATCAGAACGCCGCCGTCACGTAACACTTTCACATCTTCAAAGTTACCAGATGCATACAGTGCACGGATAATCTCTGCAACATCGCCTTGGCCAATGGTATCACCGACACGTACAGGCATTTTCAACAACGCAGCACCCAGTGCTACACGCTGCAATCCATCGATTTCAATATCTTGAACTACGAAGTTCTCTGCTCCATTTGCAGATACACTGGTCGCCAGTAAACTTGCAAATAGAATTCGCTTAATCGCCATACTTGTTCTAATTATTCCTTGCTACTGCTTTTGTCTCTGAACTATCACAGACGAGTAAAATCATTAAATAGCGCTAACGCCATGAGCGAGAAGATGATCGCACCACCAATTCTAAAGCCCATTTCCTGCACTCTCTCAGGAACGGGACGTCGAATGACTGCTTCAATTGCAAAAAATAACAAATGACCGCCATCCAACATTGGTAAAGGAACGAGATTAATAATACCTAGGTTAACACTAATTAGAGCGAGAAAACCTAAAAAGTAGACCAAGCCATAATCAGCCGTCGCACCTGCGCCTTTGGCTATTGATATTGGACCACTCAGATTATTCAGACCAACGTCACCAACAATCAGTTTCTTAAGCATGCTGATTGTCAAGCCAATGACTTGGCCGGTTTTGTCTACCGCCTTACCTACTGACTCGAATACACCAAACTGAAGGTCGAAGCGATAACTTTCTGGCCATTCTGCGACTTTAGGTGCAATACCTGCAAAACCAACGACTTCTTTGTTAGCTAGCTCACGGCCACCAGGCGTCAGCGTTAATGTTTGCTCATAGCCCTGACGCAATACCGTTAATTCAATCGGTGTATCAGGATTAGAACGAACCGCTTCAACCACTTGCTTCCATTCGGTCACGCGTTGTTGACCAATTGCGACAACCTCATCACCTGGAAGCACACCGGCTTTTTCCGCCGCTCCACCTTGCGAGACCTGCTCGATAACGCGATACACCTCCGGTGTATACGGAGCAAAACCTAACGACTGCATCGCTGACTGAGTTTCTGGGTCGAACTTCCACTCACGTAAATCGAGCGTTTTCGTTACTTCTGAACCAACTTCATTCGCTGACGTTAGTGTTACCGTCATCAAATCATCGCCAATATGAGAAATCAATCCCATATTTACCGATTCCCAATCCGGAGTTTTGATACCAGATATCGATTTAAGTTCCATTCCTGATTCAATTCCGGCTTCTGCGACGATCGAATTGGGCGTAACTTCACCAATTACTGGCTTAACTGCTGGGATACCAATAAGAAATACGAGCCAATAGGCGAAAATTGCGAAAAGGAAATTAAAGATAGGGCCTGCCGCAACAATAGACGTTCGCTTCCATAGCGGCTTCTTATCAAACGCTAAATGCTTCTCATGTTCTGGCACCTCATCAACACGGCTATCAACCATTTTTACATAGCCGCCGAGAGGGATCATTGAGATGCTGTACTCCGTTCCGTCTTTGCCTACCTTACTCCAGATAGACTTGCCGAAACCGATTGAAAACTTTTCAACTTTCACGCCGCAACGGCGAGCAACCCAAAAGTGCCCAAACTCGTGCACAGCGACAAGAATGCCCAGTGCGACGATAAAAGAAATGAGATTCCACAATATACCAGTCATCAGCTACGCTCGCGTATGGTTTCTAGGGCAATAGTTCGTGCCATTCTATCTAGCTCTAACAAGCTTTCCAAGCTATTCGCATTCTCAGCTTTGCAGCTTGCATTGATTTTATTCAACACAGACTCATTGATGCGAGCGATATCCGTAAAACCTAGGCTGTTATTTAAAAATGCATCAACAACGACTTCATTCGCTGCATTCAGTGCCGTTGTTGCATGTTGACCTTCATAACAAGCATCAATTGCTAGTTTTAAACATGGGTAACGAGCAAAGTCAGGCTGCAAAAACGTCAATTCGCCAATTTGCGTGAAGTCTAGTGGCTTAACCCCAGCTTCAACTCTTGATGGGTATGACATAGTCAGTGCAATAGGGGTCGCCATATCCGGCTCACCCATTTGTGCCAAAACCGAACCATCGCGGTATTGAACCATTGAATGAATAACAGACTGCGGATGAATAATAACCTTTAGCTGCTCGCGAGCCGCATTAAACAACCATTTAGCTTCGATATACTCTAAGCCTTTGTTCATCATCGTGGCTGAGTCAACGGAAATCTTTGGTCCCATCGACCAGTTTGGATGGGCGATCGCCTGTTCAGGAGTCACCTTTTCCAGTTCTGCGATGTCAGTGTAACGGAAAGGACCACCAGAACCAGTCAGCAAAATATGAGAAATGCCATGTTCTTGTAAACTACAACGACCTAAATTGGTTTGTACTTGCTGTGGTAAGCACTGGAAAATAGCATTGTGTTCACTATCGACGGGAAGTAGCTCCGCACCAAACTCTTCTACGGCATCAATAAATAACTGTCCTGACATTACCAGCGCTTCTTTATTTGCCAACAATACTCGCTTACCAGCTTTCACAGCAGCCATGGTAGGCAGTAGACCAGCCGCTCCGACAATAGCAGCCATCACACTGTCAACTTCGTCCAATGAAGAAATATGGCATAGAGCATCCACACCACCTAATACTTCGGTGTTTGGCGAAACCAAATGTAACTCAGATTGGAGTTGAATTGCTGCGGCTTTGTCCGCCATTACCGCGTATTTAGGTTGCCACTGACGACATAGCCCGATCATCTTTTCAACGTTGGTGCTTGCCGCTAAGGCAACGACAGAAAACAGCTCTGGGTTTTGTTCGACCACTTTAAGCGTGCTTGCACCAATGGATCCAGTAGCACCAAGAATCGTTAACTTTTGCATGTTGTAAGACCGTTAGAAAGCTCAGGAGCGACAATGCCGCTCCTGATAAATTAGAATACGTAGTAAAGAAGAGCAAAAACTGGGAATGCTGCGGTTAGGCTGTCAATACGATCGAGCACACCGCCATGTCCTGGGATAATGTTGCTGCTGTCTTTAATGCCTGAGACACGCTTGAACATACTTTCCACCAGATCGCCGAGCACTGATATAACAACAGTAACCAACGTAATCAACACCATATGGACAGGACTGGAGAACTGAATATCAAACCAATCAGAAAATGCCCACGCCACGATCAATGCCGTGATAATGCCGCCAATAAGCCCTTCAATGGTTTTATTCGGACTGACATGTGGCGCCATTTTACGTTTGCCTAAGCTTTTGCCTGCAAAGTAAGCACCGCTATCTGCAGCCCATACCAAGAAACAAACGTATAACACGAGCTTTGCTCCGTGGTATGGATCTACCGTAATGTCATGAGCTCTAAGAATAACTACACTCCAAAGGAATGGAATTAATGTCAGAAAACCAAACACATGGCGTAAAACAAAATTATTTTGCCAAGATTTCGTCGTTTTGGGATAAGTAATCGCCATTAAGCTAGCAATAATCCACCAAACAAAACCAAGGCCCAGCACAACATAATGAGGCGTTGCTAAATGGTTGAGGCTATGTGCGTCAGGCGAAATATATAGAAAACTAAGTCCGGTAACAATGACTGCCGGAACGAGGGCAGCAAAGCGAGAGTTGCTTCCTGTAAATTGAGTCCACTCCCAAAAACCTAATAGGGTAATTGCAGTTAAAGCGGCAATAAAGCCCATTAGGGGTAATTTAAAAATGCCTAAAATAACCAGGGGAGCTAAAATTAGTGCTGTTATTATTCTCTGTTTCAAACTAACTAGTCCTTATTGAGCTGCCATCAATGCCTTTATTTGTTCCCCTGTACAGCCAAAACGACGCTCTCGATTGATAAACCAAGTTACAGCTTCAACTAAGCTGTCTTCGTCGAATTCCGGCCAATACTCGGGTGTAAAGTACATTTCTGCATAAGCCATTTGCCACAACATAAAGTTGCTGATGCGACACTCTCCACTGGTACGAATCAAAAGATCCACTTCAGGTAAGTCTGCCATGGTCAAATGCTCAGTGATTAGCTGCTCATTGATATCCTCTACACGAATCTCACCGTTACGTGCTTTTAACGCTAACGTTTTGGCCGCTTCTGTGATGTCCCACTTACCGCCATAATTGGCTGCAATGTTTATCACCATCCCCGTGTTACCTGCCGTTAGATTTTCAGCTTCTACAATCTTCTTTTGTAGACGCTCACTAAATCGACTGGTATCACCGATCACGCGCAACCGTAAATTATTTTTGTGTAGTTTTTTTACTTCACTAGACAGGACCGTGATAAACAGTTCCATCAAAAGACCCACTTCTTCCTCCGGACGACGCCAGTTTTCACTACTAAAAGCAAATAGCGTCATGGCTTTAATGCCAAGCTTTGAAGCAGCAGCCACGGTCTTACGAACGGCATTAACGCCTTTTTTGTGACCAAATACGCGAGGTTTTCCTTTGGACTTAGCCCAACGGCCATTACCGTCCATAATGATGGCAATATGCTTAGGAAGGGAATCAGAGAAGGCTTGAGAATTTTGCATAGGGAGTTAATTGAGTTCCATCAGTTGGATAGACTAACATAAAAAAACGCTGAGCTGTGAGCACAGCGTTTTCCAACAGTGATGTGTGTGGGAGTATTAAACTTCCATCAACTCTTTTTCTTTTGCAGCAAGAACTTCATCGATCTTCTTAACTGCAACGTCAGTTAGTTTTTGAATTTCGTCTTGTGCTTTACGATCTTCATCTTCAGAGATTTCTTTATCTTTTAGAAGCGCTTTTAGATCGTTGTTTGCGTCACGACGGATGTTACGAACAGCAACACGACCACCTTCAGCTTCACCACGAACGATCTTAACTAGGTCTTTACGACGTTCTTCCGTTAGCGGTGGAAGTGGAACGCGGATGATAGTGCCAGCTGACATAGGGTTTAGACCAAGGTCAGACGTCATGATCGCTTTTTCTACTTTCGGCGTCAGCTCTTTATCGAAAACCGTGATTGCAAGTGTACGTGCATCTTCAGCAATAACGTTTGCTACTTGGTTTAGAGGTGTTGCTGCACCGTAGTATTCTACAGAAATACCAGATAGTAGGCTTGGGTGTGCACGACCTGTACGAATTTTAGAAAGGTTGTTCTTAAGCGCTTCAACGCTTTTATCCATGCGCTCTTGCGCGTCTTTTTTGATTTCGTTAATCACAGTTTCACCTTAAAAATGTCATCTTTCCTGAAGAAAGCCTAAAACGGTTGAGCAAAGCAAACGCCACCCTAACGCTTTGGGTGGCACCTTGGGACAAGCTTATTCGTTGATGAGCGTGCCTTCTGCTTCGCCCATAACCACGCGACGTAGTGCGCCTGGCTTGTTCATGTTAAATACGCGGATTGGCATTTTGTGGTCACGAGCTAGCGTAAACGCCGCCAAGTCCATCACTTTCAGCTCTTTATCCAGAACTTCTGCGTAAGATAGCTTATCATACAGCTCTGCGTCTGGGTTTGCTACAGGGTCAGCAGTAAATACACCATCAACTTTCGTCGCTTTTAGTACAACATCCGCTTCGATTTCAATACCACGTAGGCAAGCAGCAGAATCCGTTGTAAAGAACGGGTTACCCGTACCAGCAGAGAAGATGACAACACGGCCTTGGCGAAGCTCACGGATCGCATCAGCCCAATTATAGTCGTCACATACGCCTTTTAGAGGTATGGCAGACATAACGCGCGCATTCACGTATGCGCGGTGAAGAGCATCGCGCATCGCTAGGCCATTCATTACTGTAGCAAGCATACCCATGTGGTCACCAACTACGCGGTTCATACCAGCTTCAGCAAGGCCTGCACCACGGAACAAGTTACCGCCACCGATAACTACACCAACCTGAACACCCAGTTCAACCAGTTCTTTCACTTCTTGTGCCATGCGATCAAGGACCGCAGGATCAATACCAAAACCGTCTTCACCTTGAAGAGCTTCACCACTCAGTTTTAATAGAATACGTTGATACGCTGGTTTAGGGTTCGTAGTCATGGAGTTTACCTTCCAAAGAGAGTTGTTGATTAACAGTCATGAATAGACACAAATTCAGTTATGGCTATTCATCACGGCTAATCGTTCACTGCTCATAAAAAGACCGCAGCCAAGGCTACGGTCTAATCTTTATACAGTCTCTAAGGATTAACCTTTTTGAGCTGCAGCAACTTCTTCAGCGAAGCTCATTTCTTCTTTCTTCTCGATACCTTCACCTACTTCTAGGCGAACGAATGTAGAAACTGAAGCGCCTTTTTCTTTCAGCATTTCACCTACAGTTTTCTTAGGTTCCATGATGAAAGCTTGACCTGTTAGAGAGATCTCGCCAGTGAATTTCTTCATGCGGCCAACAACCATCTTCTCAGCGATTTCAGCAGGCTTGCCTTCGTTCATTGCGATTTCAACTTGAACCGCTTTCTCTTTTTCTACTACGTCAGCTGGTACGTCTTCTGGGTTAACGAACTCAGGCTTAGAAGCAGCAACGTGCATTGCAACGTGCTTAAGAGTTTCTGCGTCGCCTTCACCAGCAACAACAACACCGATTTTCTCACCGTGACGGTAAGAAGCAATTGCAGTGCCTTGAACGTATTCTACGCGACGGATAGTGATGTTTTCACCGATTTTAGCTACAAGAGCTACACGTGCGTCTTCGAATTGTGCTTGTAGCTCTTCAACAGTCGCTTTTGAAGCTAGAGCTGCAGCTGCAACTTCTTCTGCGAATGCAGTGAAGTTACCGTCTTTAGCAACGAAGTCAGTTTGGCAGTTAACTTCAAGAAGAACAGCAACGCCGTTTTCTTCTTTGATGATGATTGCGCCTTCAGCTGCAACGTTACCAGCTTTCTTAGCTGCTTTCGCTGCGCCAGATTTACGCATGTTTTCAATTGCTAGTTCGATGTCAGCGTTTGCTTCTACAAGCGCTTTCTTACATTCCATCATGCCAGCGCCAGTACGCTCGCGAAGTTCTTTAACTAGAGCAGCAGTTACAGTTGCCATTCTGTATTCCTCGTTTGATTCGAAATAAGGTAAAAAACAGGGGCCTAACATTGTCGGCCCCCATTGCTAACTATAACTTAGTTTATGCTACACAAAGGTTTCACATAGACCAAGTGTGACACAGAGCCGCTATTATTCAGCTTCTACGAAACCGTCTTTTTCAGCAACTGCAGCTACGTCTTTGTTACGACCTTCAGATACTGCTGAAGCAGCAGCGTTCAGGTATAGCTGTACAGCGCGGATCGCGTCGTCGTTACCTGGGATTACGTAGTCAACGCCGTCTGGGTTAGAGTTAGTATCTACCACAGCGTATACTGGAATACCTAGGTTGTTAGCTTCTTTAATTGCAATGTGTTCGTGATCAGCGTCGATTACGAATAGAGCGTCTGGTAGGCCGCCCATGTCTTTGATACCACCAAGAGATTTCTCTAGCTTCTCCATTTCGCGAGTACGCATTAGAGCTTCTTTCTTAGTTAGTTTGTCAAAAGTACCGTCTTGAGATTGAGTCTCTAGATCTTTTAGACGCTTGATAGACTGACGAACTGTTTTGTAGTTTGTAAGCATACCGCCTAACCAGCGGTTGTTTACGTAAAACTGGTTGCTTGCGATTGCAGCTTCTTTAACAGCTTCAGATGCAGCGCGCTTAGTACCTACGAATAGAACTTTACCTTTCTTCTCGCCAACTTTAGCTAGTTCAGCTAGAGCGTCGTTGAACATTGGTACAGTTTTTTCTAGGTTGATGATATGAACTTTGTTACGAGCGCCAAAGATGAATGGCTTCATTTTTGGGTTCCAGTAACGAGTCTGGTGACCGAAGTGAACACCAGCTTTTAGCATATCGCGCATTGATACAGTTGCCATTTTAAATTCCTCTATGGGGTTAGGCCTCCACATTCCCCATAACTCCGACCAAGCTTCTGCTCAGCACCCCGGAATATGTGACGGAATGTGTGTGATTTAAAGATAAAAGGTTATTCGGATGAAGCTTGCTTCGCCGCTTAGCTTTGCTAAACGAAGAGAACAGTCCTCTATTCCGGCGCGCTTTATACCATATTTTAGCTCACTGTGGCTAGTAAAAATTATTTCTTCACCGTGCCACTTTCTCCTATTTATAAGCAAAACTTTAAACATACGATCGAATTAAGAATGATGCATATTCCTATCTAACTTGGGTTAACGCCCCGATGTCTGATAGAATGCGGCCATTCGCACGTTTACGTGCTTAGGAATAAGTAGAGAAAGCCAATGTCAATCAAGATTAAAACTGCTGAAGAAATAGAACGCATGCGCATTGCGGGCAAGCTGGCCGCAGAGATTCTAGAAATGATCGAACCACACATCAAAGTTGGTGTGACGACAGAAGAGTTGAACAAAATCTGTCATGAGTACGCTCTAGAAAAAGGCGCATACTCTGCTCCGCTTGATTACCATGGTTTCCCTAAGTCGATTTGTACTTCAATCAACCATATCGTATGCCACGGTATTCCAGCAGAAAAAGACGAAATCGGTAGCAACGGTCAAATGAAGCCAGCGGTACTAAAAGATGGCGACATCTTAAACGTTGATATTACCGTAATCGTTCCAAATGACGAAAATGCGGATCTGAGCGTGCGTCCTCAAGGTTACCATGGTGACACTTCTAAGATGTTCCTAGTCGGTGATGTTTCACCTGCAAACAAACGTCTATGCATGGTTGCTCAAGAAGCACTGTATGTTGGTATGCGTACCGTAAAGCCAGGTTCAACGGTTGGTGACATCGGTACGGCTATCGAGAAATACATCAAAGAGAACAACAAAAACAACCCTCGCAACAAGTTTTCTATTGTGAAAGACTTCTGTGGCCACGGTATCGGCGATGAGTTCCATGAAGAACCACAAGTGGTTCATTACAAGAACAAAGACCGCCGCGTACTAAAAGAAGGCATGTGCTTTACTATTGAGCCGATGATTAACGCAGGTAAATTTGGTTGCTCTGTTGACGCTCAAGACGATTGGACCGTTTACACAGGCGACGGCAAGAACTCTGCGCAATGGGAACATACCATTGTTGTAACAAAAGAAGGTTGTGAAGTACTGACGCTTCGTAGCGACGATACAATTCCTCGCCTAATGAAAAACGCGTAAAGCTGACGACCACTCGTTGTTTACTATATCCCTGCTTCGGCGGGGATATTTTTTATCTGCCACAAATTTGTTAGATTGTAACTAGATTAGCTTGCACGGATGGCAAATATGACACTTCAGTCCCCTCTTACCTTTTCCGATGAACAAATCAATATCGGAGAGCTCAAACAAGAGTTAGAGAAATTTAGCTCCGATCAAAACCAAGAGTTTCTCAATCATCATCCGGTAACGAGCTTGGTTTTAGCCAGGGCAGAATACATGGATCTGCTTCTGAATCGTTTGTGGCAACATTTTGGCTTCAAAGATATTTACAACATTTCCCTAGTTGCCGTGGGTGGCTATGGGCGTGGCGAGCTACATCCGCTCTCCGATATCGATATTTTGATTCTGTCGAACAATAAACTGCCGACCGCGTTAGAAGCAAAAATCAGCGAATTCATTACGCTGTTGTGGGATTTAAAACTCGAGGTCGGACACGCTGTTCGCACCGTTACTGAATGTGCTGAAATTGGTAAAGCCGATCTAACGGTCGCGACAAACCTCCAAGAAGCGCGTCTACTGTGTGGCAGCGAGGATACCTTTCAGGCACTGAAGAAAGTCGTATTATCAGACTCCTTTTGGCCAAGTGAAACGTTTTACCGCGCGAAAATTCAAGAGCAGAGAGAACGCCATGCGCGTTACCATGATACGACCTACAACTTAGAACCAGACATTAAGTCGACCCCTGGCGGGCTGCGCGATATTCATACATTAAGCTGGGTCGCCCGACGTCACTTTGGTGCCACATCATTGCTGGAAATGAGCCGATACGGATTTTTAACTGACGCAGAATACCGAGAATTGGTTGAATGTCAGGACTTCCTTTGGCGAGTGCGTTTCGCTCTGCACATGGAGCTTCGCCGCTATGACAACCGCTTGACCTTTGCCCATCAAGCACAAGTTGCGGAAAATCTAGGCTACGTCGGTGAAGGCAACCGAGGCGTAGAAATGATGATGAAAGAGTTCTATCGCACACTTCGTCGTGTGGCAGAGCTCAATAAAATGCTACTCAAACTTTTTGATCAAGCGATCATTAATGGTGGTGCGACAGAAAGTGCCGAGATTCTCGATGCCGACTTCCAACGTCGTGGCTCTTTGATTGAAGCGCGGAAACCCGCATTGTTTCAAGCTCGCCCAGAAACTATTCTGGATATGTTCTTACATATCGCGAACGACTCAACCATTGAAGGGGTGAGCCCACCAACACTACGTCAGCTGCGCACCGCGCGCCGTCGACTCAACAAATTTTTGCACACCATTCCTGCTGCGCGTGAAAAATTCATGGCGTTATGTCGTCACCCTAATGCTCTGCATAAAGCATTCAGCCTAATGCACCGATTAGGGGTTATGGCGGCCTATTTACCACAATGGAGTCAAATTGTTGGTCAAATGCAGTTTGACTTATTCCACGCCTACACCGTTGATGAACACAGTATTCGCTTACTGAAACACATCAACACCTTTAGTGACCCAGACAATCATGCGAAGCACCCTATTTGCTGTGACGTCTACCCTCGGATGCAAAAGAAAGAACTGTTGATTATTGCCGCTATTTTCCACGATATCGGTAAAGGACGTGGCGGCGATCACTCTGTTATAGGCGAAGGTGAGGCTTACGACTTCTGTATTGAGCATGGCTTATCAAAGCCCGAGGCCAAACTTGTCGCTTGGTTGGTAAGGCATCATCTATTAATGTCCGTCACAGCACAGCGCCGAGACATTTATGATCCCGATGTGATTACCGAATTTGCCAAAAAAGTCAGAGACGAAGAATCTCTCGATTATCTTGTGTGCCTGACAGTTGCAGATATTTGTGCAACTAACCCAGAACTTTGGAATGCTTGGAAACGAACCTTACTGGCAGAGCTGTATTACTCCACACAACGTGCTTTACGTAGAGGGTTAGAGAATCCTGTCGATGTGCGTGAGCGAATTCGCCACAATCAACAAATGGCCTCCGCAATGCTACGTAAAGAGGGCTTTGCCGCGCGCGAAATTGAAGTATTGTGGCAGCGCTTTAAAGCTGACTATTTCCTTCGTCATACTCATACGCAAATCGCGTGGCACTGCGAACACTTACTTCGCATGGAAGATCCGACTAAGCCTTTGGTGTTGATCAGTAAAAAAGCCACTCGTGGCGGCACTGAGGTGTTTGTATATACGAAAGACCAGCCAGCTTTATTTGCGACGGTCGTGGCGGAGTTAGATAGGCGTAATTTTAATGTACACGACGCGCAAATCATGACCAGCAAAGATGGGCACGTGATTGATACCTTTATGGTGCTCGATCAACATGGCGAAGCGATTGATGAGTCTCGTCACGCCGCGGTGATTAAACACCTCACCCATGTACTGGAGGCTGGCCGACCAACCAAGATTAAAACGCGCCGTACTCCGAACAAACTTCAGCACTTTAATGTGAAAACCAAAGTCGACTTCTTACCAACCAAAGGTAAAAAACACACTTTAATGGAGTTTGTCGCGCTAGACACACCAGGGCTGTTGGCCAAAGTAGGCCGTACGTTTGCTGATTTAAATATCAACCTTCATGGTGCAAAAATCACCACCATTGGTGAGCGAGCAGAAGACTTGTTTATTTTAACCAGTGATGCAGGGGGAAGATTAAGTGAAGAACAGCAAGATGAGCTAAGAGAGAGATTGATCGAAAAGTTATCTGATGAGGTCGCTGCTTAGATCAAACCTGCCAATCTTTTCGGTTCAGGGCGAGAGCGATCTTGCCCACAAGTTAAGCATTTTGGCTAAATATCAGCTATCTAGCTCATACATAGGCTGCTACAGTTATATCAATATCAATTCGATGTAATAGAGGTAGCCTATGTATCCCCACCTCACTGGTTTGGGTATTCACGACCCTAAGCAGATTGAACGTTATTCCCTACGCCAAGAAGCACACAAAGACGTGCTCAAGATCTATTTCCACAAGCAAAAAGGCGAGCTGTTCGCCAAAAGCGTTAAATTCAAATACCCGCGCCAAATCAAAAATGTTCTTGTGGACAGTGGCAGTCACAAATATAAAGAAGTAACGGAAATCAACCGTAACCTCACATTGGTCATTGATGAACTGAATAAAATCACTAAGCCAACGAAACAACCTGAGGTTGATGTCAAAGAGAAAATTCTCTCAGACCTTCGTCATTTAGAAAAAGTTGTTTCGAGCAAGATCGCAGAGATCGAAGCAGATCTCGAAAAACTAAAGTAAAACGTTAAGTCTTAAATATTAAAAAAGGGTTAGCATTGATGCTAACCCTTTTTATTTGTACTCAATCATTATCTAGATCTAACTGCGCCGATTATCGGTTGATCATCGATTCATCCCACTCAAATCGAGTAAACAATTGCTGCCAAGTCTCATCAATATTGGCCGTCATGACAATCTCTTGATCGGTAAATGGATGGACGAACCGTAACTCTGAAGCATGCAGTAGCAAGCGGTGAGCATCAAACTCTGTGCGATAAAGCTTGTTGTGCTTGCCGTCTCCGTGCGTTGTATCACCCACAATAGGATGGCGTAGATGCGCCATATGACGACGAAGTTGGTGCTTACGCCCCGTTTTAGGTTTCATCTCAACTAAGCAATAACGCGTTGTAGGAAATTTACCCGTCGAATAGGGAACTTCCACTTTAGCCAACGGTTTATATTCCGTCACCGCTTCTTGCGCTTCTTTTTCTTGTGAAGCGAACTTATCCGCAATCTTGTCTAACTCGACTTTGAGCGCGTAATCCAAGACGCCCTCTTCCTCAATCCAACCGCGTACTATCGCGTGGTATGTTTTTTCCATTTTATGTTCAGCAAACATTGGCATGACTTGTGACGCGACTTCACTCGACAAAGCAAACACGAGCACACCCGATGTTGGACGATCCAGACGATGCAGTGGGAAAACATGCTGACCAATTTGGTCGCGCAAAGTTTGCATGACAAATTGAGTTTCGTGTTTATCTAACCAACTGCGATGCACTAACATGCCGGCAGGCTTGTTGACCGCAACAAAATATTCATCCTGATAAACGATCTCCAGTTCCACTGGTTCTGAAGATCGCGCTATTTCTTGTTCTAGCATTCGTTTACTTACACAGTTCGTCAATGGTTCGGATTGTAACAAGCAGCTCTGCGAACTGCGGTACCTGCTTCCACGCTTCTGAAAAATAGGGCTCGAGAGAAAACCCTCTTGGCAATGGTTGGTTGCTTTCCACTAGCGCGTGCATTCTGTCTATAAAGATCCACTGCAACCACTCATGAGGATGCAGTGTATCAATCGCAAATGGCTCCACGCTTTGTAAGGCTTGCTCTGAAGGCCTAGTGTGTTGCCACAACTTATGTTCTTTAAGCTGCGTTTCAAGTTGGTGAAGTAAGTCGACCAATTGAGTATTTGTTACCATTAATTCTATCTCGAACCTTGAATTAGCCGAGAATGATACCATTTCTTGTGAAAAGAACGTTAGGACGTCGTATTTAATGGAAAACATTCAAACCCTCACTCAACTGTTGAACAACAGCCACTGTGATTATCAAATCTTCGATCTTGGTCGTCGTATCAAAACCATCGCTAAGAAAGAGTTTGCCGATGTAGAAAAAGGTCAAGCACCGTACCCATTCCCAATGCAGCGTAAAGCACACCTTGCCATCGCTTATTGGAATGAACAAAAGCAACCTTGGATTTGGTTTCTAAAGTTTGAATTGGACGAGCGCGGCTTGTTAAAGCAAGCGGATATCGGCAATTTCATTAAATACGTAGTGGAAGCCATGGGAACACGCCTCAATGATGATATCACTGAAGAGCAACAGCAAAAGCTGTCTAATAACCCATATACGTTCAAACCTTCCGAAGACAAAATGGCCGTGTTCCATAGCCAGGTCCGCGCGAACCTCGATCTTCCTACCAGCCAATATTACGAGCACACTCAGCATTACTTTTCAGGTGGTTTAGGCTGGGATAATTGGCAAACCGTAGGTCTGCAAGGGATCACCGACATGGCCGCTCGTTTGGACAAAGAGCAAAACGGGGTAATGATACGCAAAGCGTTGAACCACCTACCGAATGAACCACTTTATGCTCTATTGGGTGCGCTTGAGCATGTAGAGTTACAAGAGCGTTTAGCTGAGCGTATCGCCGACAAAGCACAACAAGAAATCGCAAGTAGCGAACCGGATCTCTTCCTACTTTCAGCGCTTATCCGAGCTTTGGCTGGCGCACCAACAGCCATTGCCTCTCCAGTGTTAGAAGCGATATTACAAAGCCCTCGTTTAAGCCATCAGGAAGTACTGATTGGCGTGGCTGGCCGAGCTTGGCACTTACTAGCCAATGAAAAGGTAGCAGAACAGTTTTTGCTGCGTTTAGCTCAAACCGGTAATCAAGCCCTATTTAATCAGTTATTTGCCGATTTAGTGATGCTACCAGAGTTAAGAATGGTGCTATTGCCCTTGCTACATTCAAATCCATCTGAAGAACTAGCAAACGCGCTAGTCAGCTTACAACAAGCAACAAAGGGATAATAAAGGTTCAGGGATGATTGGTGATCTTTTAGCAATTTTAGGGCTATGCTTTTTCTGTTATCTGTTTTGGCAACAACGTCGTCAAGCCGAACTCGCAAAAGTGGCAATCACGCGTAAATGTGAGCAATTGGATCTCCAATTAATCAGCATCGCCTTTGGTGCCCACAAACTAAAAACGCCAGACGGAGTCTGGCGTTGGCATACGGTGTATCAATTTGAGTTTTCATCGCTTGGTGACGATTGCTACCAAGGGGAGCTAACTATGGTCGGTTTCAGGCCGCAGAACTTTCACCTACCACCGCATCGCTTGTAAATTCCATTTCAAAGTAAGGACCATATAGATCCTTACTTTCTTTTGTTTCAACAAATCCCAGTTTTTTCAGCACCGCCATAGAAGCTTGATGGTTGCTATTCACATTAGCTTTCACCTTATGTAGCCCCAGCTCACGGCACGCCTTTGGGAAAAACGCTTTTAGAGCTTCTGTCGCTAACCCTTTACCCCAATAAGATTTATCAAAAATAAACCCTAACTCAGGCTCGGAATCGAGATGGGAAATGAACACGTGCCCCATATAGTCACGACTGGTGCTTTCTAGCACCGCCATACTATAAATATTTTCATCATCCAGTATTTTCTCAAACATCTGTTTGGCAGACGCGACAGTATACGGACCGTTCATTTCAGCACGGTTTTTCGCACAGCAATTCAGCATGACGAACTCTAGTTGCAACGACTCATTGTAGGGTAGAAGAAGCATTCTTCTGGTTACTATGGCCACATCTGTTCCTTGATTACAACAAACTTTATTTATCCGCAGATCGCAAACTCGATGAGCTTGAATATGCTCAATAACTGCGGGGCATAACACCTTGTAGAGAAGCCGAAAGTTAAACCAACTGATTGGAAAGGATATTGATCTGGATTGTTTTTTATTAAGTGTTATTAGGAATTTATAAATTTTGTGATATTGATATACCCAAGCCACCTCTAGGTGCTTAATTCAACGAGAACGACTAAGTATCTTTTTTATATAAGAAAGACCCCGACACATAAGTATCGGGGTCATGGTCTTACTCGCAGCAGTCCGGCTACTAAAAGTGCTCCATGCATCATCCATAATAGTGGCTGATTCCGTCAGCTTATTCCTTACGTCGCCGTCCTAGCGGTGTCCTTATCATCCTGATAGCTAACATTCCCCGTTAGCACACATCACTTGTTCCTTGAGCGGTGTCCCTTGCATCTTCCTGACGCTGTCCATAACCTCTATCCTAGAGGGGTCCATTGTCTATCCTTAGTCATCAACATCCTATTGATGATAGTGTCCATACAATGTCCTACGCTCCATGCTTGATTAATCATCCTGACCAACCAAATCGTCTTCCTGACGATAACCAAATCCTTGGTGCTTTCCTGTTCCATGTCTGCTTCCTGCTGACAACTCTCAATTTACGCCTTTCCTAAAAATTGACAATCTATACTAGATAAATATTTATACTCCACATTGGTTAAATAGTTGTTAAATCATTATTTATCAATAACTTGATGTTTGTAATTTCTATTTTTCCGCTCACGAAATCGTTTTCTCTCACAACCCATGTAAGAGATCTCTCACACCACACATTCCAAATTGCTATTCGCCAAATTAGGGGACTCAACGTATGATGATAGATATATCGTTGTTAAGGATTAAAAATGTTAACTCAAGACGTTACTAAACAATTAGAAGCGGTAATGGAACAACTGCAACAACAAGGAAAAGAGCCAACCGTAGCGTTAGTGAAAGCACGCTTGAAAACGCCCGTCCCAATGCCTGCATTAATCACCGCAATAAAAAGTTGGAAAAGTGCTCAGCGTGTTCCCAAGGTTGAAGTCGCAGCGCAAGCGCATACCGATAATGATCGTCTTGCAGCGCTAGAAAGCACGGTGAAAAAACTAGTCGCTCGCATTGAAGAGCTAGAAGCCAAGCTAAGTGGGAAGTCATCATGAAGTTATGGGTAGATGCAGACGCGTGTCCGAAAGTCATCCGCGAAACCATTGTGCGTGCCGCCGAACGCACGGGGATTGAATGTACGTTTGTCGCCAACCACGTTGTCCCGGTGCCCAAAAGAGACAACATCCACTCGCTGCAAGTTCCAGCTGGATTTGACATCGCTGACAACGAAATCGTTAAGCGTGTGGAGGCCAACGATTTGGTGATCACATCAGACATTCCGCTTGCAGATGAGGTCATCTCTAAAGGTGCTCAAGCCCTCAGTTCACGTGGCGAGCTTTATACGAAAGACACCATCAAAGCACGTCTAAATATCCGCGACTTCATGGAAACCATGCGTTCAAGCGGAATTCAGACTGGTGGTCCCGCTGCGCTTTCCCAAACCGATCGCCGCGAATTTGCGAACCATTTAGATCGTATTTTGGCTAAATTTAGGAAGTAATCCTCACTCTATTCATATTGAGCCAGCAAATCAAAGCCTGGCTCATTCCTGAAAATTCATTTTCAGCATTGCACCCAAAGCGTGCTCTTACTCCCATTTGTTTTGTTCTGTTTATTTTTCATCTCGCTCGCCATAGCTTCAATATGCAACGTGGTTTATTTTGAACGACGTTTTTAATAAATGTATAGAGAATAATGGGCTTTAACATCGTTTCTAGTGGAAGCTACCTGCCAACGAATCAATGGTCAGATCGAGAGATGGATCGCTTCCTAAAATTGGCGCCAGGGACCTGCCGAAATAAATTCGACGTTGAATATCGTCATGTAGCCAATACAAAAGAGACCGCTATTTACATGGCGGTGCAGGCGATAGAGCAGTGTTTAGGAAACATATATACCTTGGGCTCCATTGATCTCCTTATCTACGCCAGCGGCACTCACCACCAGTCTCTGCCCTACGACGCTTCAGCGGTTCTCGCCGCGTTAGACGCTCCAACATGGCTAGAAAGTTTTGATTTGAACAGCACCTGTTTATCATTTCTTTCTGCGCTTGATCTTGCTCAGAGTCTATTCTTCGCAAAACGATACCGTCGGATTCTCATTGTTACCAGTGAGCTCGCCACTGGCATCACACTGAATCGAAATTTTACGCTCAAACCAGAAGTTGCAACCTTATTCGCCGACGGTGCCGCCGCGTTTTTGCTCGAAGAACAAAACGGTGATGGATTACTCACCAGTCACTTTGAAACGCATCATACCGGGTATTCATTTTGTCAAATTAAGGGCGGAGGTAGTCATGTCAACCCTCACACCTCAGAGCATCAAGCTTATTTAAAAAGCTGCCAGTTTGAGATGGAGGGCAAAGCACTCTTTAAACATGTGCGTAAAACCTTACCGGCGTTTCTAAAAAAAGGCTTTGACGCCTCTCCGGTAACACTCAGCGATATTGATTATTTTCTTCCGCATCAAGCCAGTGCGCACGGATTAAAAAAACTTCCATCACTCACCGGGTTACCAACCGAGAAAACAGTTAATCACTTTTCGACTTTGGGAAACCAAGTCGCCGCCTCACTCCCAATTAACTTACACTGGCTGCGTAATCAGCCAGAAACAGCAGGAAAACATGTGTTATTAGCTGGCACCGCCGCAGGGTTGTCACTAGGTATGGGAGTGCTAAAACTATGAAGATATTAGTCACTGGCGGCAGTGGGATGTTGGGTAGCGCAATTCTAAGAATGTTTCACCAGCAGCATGAACTGCATTTTACAGCACGAAACACAGTCATCGCTAAACAACTCGCCGAGCAATTCGATGTTATCCCACATATAGTCGATTTAAGAGACCACTCAGCAGTTCATGCGGTATGCCAAGGTATGGATGCAATCATCCATTGTGCCGCTCTCTCAAGCCCATGGGGAAAGTGGCAGGCGTTTTATCAAGCCAATGTAGATGCCACCAAAAACCTCGTCAATGCGGCTAATACGCATCAAATCTCGCGTTTTATCCATATTTCCTCCACCAGCGTCTACTTTGACCATCAAGACCGTTGGAATATTCGAGAAACCGACGCCATTGCTTCACACTGGTGTAATGATTACGCACACACCAAATACCTATCTGAACTTGAAGCCATAAAAGGCCAAAGCAAAGTGATCATTTTAAGACCGCGTGGCATTTTTGGTCCCAACGATCGCGCGATTATCCCAAGAGTGCTTAAGGCGATAAAAAACAACACTCTGCTTCTGCCATCGGGTAGAAACCCAGTGGTTGATCTAACTTATGTCGACAACGTTGCCCATGCGGCGATGCTCGCTTGCACTCAGGCAGACCGGCTTCAGCATGGTGATGTCTTCAATATTTCCAACAACGAACCAATGCCAATTGAGACTGTTCTACAAGCTTTATGTGTGGGGTTGAACCTAAAAGTAACGTTACAATCATTACCATACGGTGTGGTATCACCATTATTAAAGCTCAGTGAGCAAATACGAAGGCGCTTACCACATCAGCCAGAGCCAAGGCTCACTTCATACAGCGCAGGATTGTTTAACTATCATCAAACTCTGGATATCAGCAAGGCGATAAAAAACCTGAATTACCAACCGCTTTTTTCAATTCAAGAAGGAATACAGCAGTATGCAAACTGGTCTAAAAATAAAAATCTTTGAGGCTGGACACTGCGTACACCCAGGCTTTGTTGTCAAACCAGGCTCTGGTATAAAGCCTAGAGCATTTCCTGCAGCCGTTGCGTTAATTCAGCACCCGACACAAGGCAACATCCTGTTTGATACGGGATATCACGAGCACTTTTTTAGCGCGACTCGTCCCTTCCCTGAACGTTTTTATGCTTGGACAACACCTTGCCGCTATCAACAAGAACATGGGATTGTTGCGCAGTTAGCAAAAGAAAATCTCAAACCTCATGATATTGAGCATTTAGTGCTCTCCCACTTTCACGCTGATCACATTGCCGCCGTGTCTGAGTTTTCTCACTCTCAATTGCATTGCCAACAAAAAGGGGTAGATGCGATTACTAAAAGTGGTCGAATTGGAGGCGTAAGAAAAGGCTACCTAAAAGCTCTGCTTCCTCCACAAATAGAATCTAACTTCATCATTCATGGTGATTTTTCTGTGCCAATCAGCCAAATTCTTCCTCAGTGCCAAGGGGTTAACTTGCTCTGTAAAGACATGTTCGACGATGGACTTATTTATATGGTTAGCTTGCCAGGCCATGCCGCTGGCCAAGTGGGCTTGCTGGTTAAAAGAGACCAAAGTTGGCTGTTCTTACTCGCCGATGCATGCTGGTTAATCGAGAGCTTGAGTGAAAATATCGATCAGCATTGGCTGGCGAACATGCTTTGCGATGATACAAAAGCCTATAAAAACACCCTCTCCGAGTTGAGAAGTTGCTACCAACAAACCCACCACGTTGTTCGCTTCGTACCTTCACATTGTCAGGAAACTATCCAGCAGCTAATCAAAGAAGGATGGATGAAGTGAGAACGCTTATCTCAGAATTCTGGCGAACCCGCTACCGCCCCTTCGGCTCAAGGGAACAAGTCGAAACATGGCAGCAACAACACTTAACGCAACACTTGGATTGGGTATGCCGTCATTCACCGTATTACCGCTCTTTTCAAGGTGCACCACTCAGTGATTTCCCTATCATGAATAAGCAAACTATGATGAAGAACCTCTCAGAGTTAAATACGAAGGGCTTAGATGCTGAACAGTTAATGCAGCAGGCACTCAAAGCAGAGCAATCACGCAACTTTGCCGCTTCGAAAGTTGGCGATGTTACGGTTGGGCTCTCTTCGGGCACATCAGGCATGCGCGGGCTGTTTCTTGCTGACAAGCAGGAAACACAACTGTGGGCCGGCAATATATTGGCTCGCCTTTTGCCCAACCTATGGCAAAAGCACCGAATTGCACTAGCCTTGCGAGCCAACAGCCCACTGTATAAATCCGTCGCGAAAGGGCCTGTCACATTCTTTTATGCCGATTTAACCAAACCTTACCAAGAATGGATAAAAGAGCTGGATGAGTTCCAACCCACGCTTTTGGTTGGTAGTGCGCAAGCTCTTCAGCTCTGCGCCCAGTTCAGCGGTCAATTTGGTCAACCCGCAATTCAACCACAGCGGATCATTTCTGGGGCAGAGGTTCTAACCGAGAGTGACCGTCACTATATTTCTCAACGGTTCGACAGCGAACTCCATGAAGTCTATCAATGTACCGAAGGTTTTCTTGCATGTACTGATCAGCAAGGACAAATGCGCTGGAATCAGGATGTTGTTTACATCGAAAAACATTGGCTGAATACCGAACGCACTCATTACAGCCCAATCATTACCGATTTTCGTCGTAAAACTCAGCCAATTATTCGTTATCAGCTCGACGATATTATTGAGAATAAACAGGATAATGGCGTATTTGAACCTCTTGGCGCAATTGCCGGACGATGTGGTGATCGCCTCACACTAAACGCAAACCACGTCCCAGTGACGGTGTTACCAGATCTCATCTACCGCGCTATAACACTATCAGCCCAAGGTCGCGTGGATTACCGAATCACCCAAACAAGGTCACAAACCATTCAAATTGAAGCGGATGTTCACCACCATCGGGTTATACATCAAGCCTTGATAAAGTTGTTTGACCAATTGCGGCTTGATCCTGTCAGATTTAGTTACCGCCCTGCGCCTATTTGGACGCCAATGAATAAACAACGACGTGTGGTGAACATATGCGGGTCTTAATCACCGGAGCCCGAGCACCAGTTGCACTAGAGTGGGCAACCATGTGTATGCATCATGGGCATGAAGTAATTCTCACCGATTCACTAAAAAGGCCTTTGGGGTCATTTTTGCGAGGCATCGAGTCTTATATCCCCACCGCTTCACCTCGATTTGCGTTTCCCACCTATCAACAGCAGATCCTAAAAATCATTACTCAGATGCGTATTGATATGGTGATACCCACTTGTGAAGAAGTGTATTACTTGGCTCATGTTGCCAAACAATGTCCAGAAGTAGATTTTTTTCTTCCCGATGTGGCGCTGCTCAATGCCCTACACAACAAGTTGACCGTCTTTGAACAACTTAAAGGCTTGCCAGAAATTACACTTCCAAAAACCCGTTTGGTCGCTGATAAAAGTGAGATTGAAATTAATAAGAGAACCGTTCTCAAGCCGGTTTACTCTCGGTTTGGTGGGCAAGTCATAAGAGATGTGACGACTCAGTCTATTTCTGCCGTCACGATATCGCCACTTTATCCTTGGGTTCAGCAACAAAAAATCCATGGGACTCCGGTGTGTAACTATGCGATTTTTGAACATGGTGACCTTAAAGCACACCAAGCTTATGTGCCGAAATACTGTGTAAACGGATCGGCCGCCAGTGCTTTTCAGCCGATCTCATGCGATCGACTAGATACATTTATCGCCGCTTTTGGTAAACGTCATACTTATCATGGGCAAGTGTCGTTTGACTTCATCAAATCACAAGATGAACTCTACGTGATTGAATGTAACCCAAGAGCCACCAGTGGTTTGCACCTACTCTCGTCTCGATGCAATCAACTGCTTCCTTATATGGAGTTTACCAGTCATTCCAAGCAGCGATTACATCATTTAGGGCCAATAACACTCATCGCTGAAGGTGGATTATCCCTATTTAAGGCTCGAACTTGGCAAGATTGGTGGTCTGGAGTGAATGTAATGCAACAGCATAACTTGCCGGTAGGGAGCCAAATCCGGAGTGTGTTTGAATTACTCCGGTTAGCTAGGCAGAACAAGGCAAAATGGAGCGCCGCTTCTACCGTTGATATTGAGTGGAATGGAGAAGCGTTGCCATCATGACACTTTCCTCTCAAGAATGGCATAAAACCTTTATCACTCTTATGCAATCGAATCCTATTAATGAATGCACAGCAAGCTTTGGTTGCTACTATATCAATGATGTTGCCATTCCCTACTCCGTAACACCAAAAATACCAAACAACTGTTATGCCGTGTCCCCTATGACACTGCTTAGTGGCTACGCCGAAGAAGAGCTTCACAAAGTCAAAAATGTGGCTGTTCGATGGGTATGTAAGCTACTTATTAATATGACTAAACCAATCTTATCATTGGCTGGATTGGATCAAGTCCAAACGCTCAACAATCAGTGCTTGTCCACCAATATGTATAGCGAACAATGGGAATCCTTAAACCTTGATGAACTGCGTCGCGTGGCACTCGATCAATACCCCACCTTTCCCTTGGTGCTTCGCTCCATTAACCAGCGTCAGCATTCACACTTAATTCAGCGATTGAAGCAGCAACAATGGCAAAGTTTGGTAACGCGACAAGTGTATTTACTTGAGGATTGGCAAGCATTCAGCTTCAACCGAGATTTAACGAAAGACTTCAAGCTGTTTAATGATAAAGATTGGCAGTTTAAGCCACTGGCTACTGATGAAGAGTTTCAGCGTGCCAAAGCGTTATATGACATGCTTTACCTTGATAAATACAGCCGGAATAACATCCAGTTTTCAACCCAATATTTAAAACAGGCTAGCCAGAATAACTTAGTGCATTTAGTGGGACTATTTTATCAAGGAGAGATGCTGGCTACGTTAGGCATAGTAGAAATTGATAACGACATGACTTGCCCAATTTTTGGCTACGATACCAATAAGCCGCAGAGTTTTGCGCTGTATAGAAGAATATCTGCTTATACCATCCGCCATGCAATGATATGCCAGCGTCGCTTTAATATGAGCTCAGGGGCTCCAGCTTTTAAACGCAACCGAAAAGCCCAGCCAGAAATTGAATTTAGCTATGTTTATATTGCGCACTTACCTTGGTACAAACGCGTAATTTGGAAAAGCTTGTGCTGGCTCACTCAGCACTTTTATCGCCCTTTGTTGATGCGTTTTCAGCTATAAAACGACATCGATAACCAAGCAAACCTGCTTGCACACAATCTGGATCGATAAAAAAGCCTGCGACGTTCGCAGGCTTTTGTAATGGAGCTGTGTGAGGTAACCGTTTTTTACGGTGTGTAGTATGTTGCTGCGCCAGGGCCTACTGGTAAACCAAATACGAATACCCATAGGTAGAACAGCACACTCCAACCGACAATGAAGCAGATTGAGTAAGGTAGCATGGTCGCGATCAGCGTACCGATACCTAAGTTCTTCATGTAACGAGTTGCTACGGCAAGAATCAAACCAAAGTAGCTCATCATTGGAGTAATAATGTTTGTCGTCGAGTCACCAATTCGGTAAGCAGCCTGAATCGTTTCCGGTGCATAACCAACAAGCATCAACATAGGAACAAAAATCGGTGCCGTCACTGCCCACTGTGCCGATGCCGAACCAATCATTAGGTTGATAAAGCCACACATGAGGATGAAGGCAAAGAACAACATTGGGCCAGTTAAGCCAATTTCTTGCAAGAAGCTAGCGCCAGCAACTGCGAATACCTGACCGAAGTTAGTCCATTTAAAGAAAGCAACGAACTGAGCAGCAAAGAAAACCAATACAATGTACATGCCCATAGAAGACATAGATTTCGCCATTGCATCAATCACATCGCGATCCGTCTTCATCGTGCCAACAACTTTACCAAACACAAAGCCTGGGATAGCAAAGAACACAAAGATGAATGCCACGATACTTTTCAGGAATGGAGAACCTGCAATTGTACCTGCATCAGAACGTAGAATGCCGTCAGCTGGAACAACCGTCCAAGCAAGCAACGCGGAAACAACCAGTACAGCAACACCTGCTAGTTTTAGACCTTTCTTCTCAATGTCTGTCAAGCCGCCCATTTTGTCGTTCGACAAATCTTCTGAGGCTTCTTCTTCACTGTATTTGCCAAGCTTTGGCTCAACAATTTTTTCAGTAACAAACGCACCAGTGATTGCAATGAAGAACGTCGAAACAAACATGAAGTACCAGTTAACTTCTGGACCAACAGTGTAAGTTGGGTCAATCATTTGCGCTGCTGTTTCAGTAATACCTGACAGTAGCGGGTCAACCGTACCGATAAGTAGGTTTGCTGAATAACCACCGGATACGCCAGCGAATGCCGCAGCGAGGCCTGCAAGTGGGTGACGACCTAGAGAATGGAACAGCATTGCTGCCAGTGGAATAAGTACCACATACCCCAGCTCTGATGCCGTATTTGAAATGATACCAGCGAAAACAACAGTCACTGTTACCATGCGTTGAGATGCGCCCATGACCAAGCCACGCATAGCTGCAGATAGCAAACCAGAGTACTCAGCAATAGCAACACCCAACATCGCAACCAAAACCGTGCCTAAAGGTGCAAAGCCAACAAAGTTTTTCACTAAGTTAGTAACGATAAGTTCGAGTCCATCAGCGTTAAGTAAGCTGACGACATGAATCATGCCATCTGCGGCACGACCTTTTGCGCCCTCAGGACGAGGGTCTACAACGGAAACTTCGAAGTATCCTGCAATGCCCGACATCACCAGAATGGCTAAACAGAAAATGGCAAATAGTGTGATCGGGTGAGGTAATAAGTTCCCCAAATATTCGACAGTATCCAAAAAGCGCGTAAACAGCGGCTTCTTAGGCGAGTTTTGTTTAATTGAATCAGATGAACTCATCTGTTCCCTCCTTGTTTTTATTCCTGTGCAAATGTGACAAAAATGTCAAAAAAGCGAGCGAAGGGTACTTGAGTAGAAGGTTAAAGAAAAGCCCTAAATGTTACAAACTGTGACCATTGGAGAGTTTTATAACCAATAATAAACAAAAATGCAGATATTTCATCCATGTAAAACAGTTAAGTCAAAATTATCAATTAAACAAAACCATAAGCCAGAAATATGCAGAACGATTACTTCTGCACTGCTTTAAACCTCGGATTCGCCTTACAAATGACATATAGACGCCCTCTTCGTTTTACGACCTGGCAATCCGGATGACGACTTTTTGCACTTTTTAATGATTTGACTACCTTCATGATTTATTCCTTTTCACTCTTAAATTGACCAAAACGACGGTTGAAGTTCGCAATACGACCTTCTGTTTGAACCACTCGCTGTTTACCGGTGTAGTACGGATGGGAGGCTGACGACACATCTAACGTAAAGTAAGGGTAGGTTTTGCCATCTTTCCATTCGATGGTTCTCTCTGTTTTCAACGTAGAACCAACAACGAAGTATTCATCTACGCTGGTGTCGTGGAACACCACTGGACGATATTCAGGGTGGATTCCTGGTTTCATAATACTTTTCCTCTTAATTAAAGTGTTATGTTATAACATTTTAATTAATAATCATTATCAACAAGAAAAGCAAGAGAAATTTGTGATACTTTTCATCTCAATGAATTCTTAAAGATGTCCACCATGTATTCCATTGAACCCATCGGCGTCATTGAGACACCGTACAAAGAAAAGTTTGCAGTACCGCGCCAGCCTCGCTTAGTACCAACAGCGAAAGCACGCGTAAAACTGTTAGGCGCAGCGAATAGCCCTGAAGCAGTGCGTGGGCTAGAACAGTTCTCTCACGTTTGGCTGTTATTTTTGTTTGATCAAAATCTGGAAGCAGGTTGGAAGCCAACCGTCCGTCCGCCACGACTAGGCGGCAATGAACGAATAGGTGTCTTTGCCTCACGCTCGACTTTCCGCCCAAACGGAATCGGAATGTCAGCCGTTGAAGTGAAAGGAGTCACTAAGCAAGGCGATCAAATCTATCTTGATTTAGGCAGCGTTGATCTCGTGGATGGCACACCGATTGTGGACATTAAGCCCTATATCCCCTATTCGGATTCGATTCCAGAAGCACAAGGTGGATACGCAGACCAAGAACCAGAAAAGTCACAAGTCAACTTTTCTGCTCAAGCATTAGCAACGATAGAAAATCGATCCGATACTGACTATGTAAGGTCAGTCATTGAACAAGTTCTGGCCCAAGATCCTCGTCCTGCATACAAGAAAAGCAAGCCGGACGACAAAGAATATGCGGTAAATTTGTTCGACTTGAACGTAAAGTTCACAGCAACAAGCAACTTAATAACGGTTACCGCTATTGAAAGCTTTTGACAAACGCAATTGGCTGATATTATAGACGGCTAATAAATTTCCCTTTCGGGAACTCCTATACTCCAGCTTATTCAAGCTTGAGTATCTAACTTAAATAAACGGATAAATTTAATGCGTACCAGTAATTATCTTCTTTCTACTCTGAAGGAGACTCCAAACGACGCAGAAGTAGTGAGCCACCAGCTCATGCTACGTGCAGGTATGATCCGTAAGCTGGCTTCAGGTCTATACACCTGGCTACCTACTGGTCTACGTGTACTGCGTAAAGTCGAAAACATCGTTCGTCAAGAAATCGACAATGCAGGCGCAGTCGAAACTTTGATGCCCGTTGTTCAGCCGTTTGAACTATGGGAAGAGACAGGCCGCAGCGAAAAGATGGGTCCTGAGCTACTTCGCTTTACTGACCGTCATGTTCGTCCGTTTGTACTTAGCCCAACCGCTGAAGAAGTGATCACTAGCCTTGTTCGCAATGAAGTGAGCTCTTACAAACAGCTTCCGCTAAACCTGTACCAAATCCAAACCAAATTCCGTGACGAACGTCGTCCACGCTTCGGTGTAATGCGTTCACGTGAATTCTCAATGATGGATGCGTACAGCTTTGACATTGATAAAGACGGCCTACAAAAGTCATACGACGCAATGCACGATGCTTACTGCAAAGCATTCGATCGCATGGGTCTGGATTACCGTCCTGTACTAGCAGATAGCGGTGCTATCGGTGGTAGCGGCTCTCAAGAGTTCCACGTACTGGCTGAAAGTGGCGAAGACATCATCGCATTCTCTACCGAGTCAGATTACGCAGCAAACATCGAAAAAGCAGAAGCACTAGCTCCAGCCTCTGAAGCAGCGGCACCAACGCAAGAAATGATGTTGGTAGATACGCCAAACGCAAAAACAATCGCTGAATTGGTTGAACAGTTCGAGCTGCCAATTGAAAAAACAGTGAAAACTTTGTTTGTGAAAGCGTCTGACGAAGTTGATGCACCAATCATCGCGCTTATCATTCGTGGCGATCATGAGCTGAACGAAGTGAAAGCAGAGAACCTTCCTCAAGTTGCAGCTCCACTGGAAATGGCATCTGAAGAAGAAATTCGTGAGCTTATCGGTGCTGGTCCTGGTTCTCTAGGCCCTGTTGGCCTTAAACTGCCGTTCATCGTTGACCGCAGCGTAGCGGTAATGAGTGATTTCGGTGCGGGTGCGAACATCGATGGCAAACACTACTTCGGCATTAACTGGGGTCGTGACGCAGAGCTTGGTCAAGTTGAAGACCTACGCAACGTGGTTGAAGGCGATCCAAGCCCATGTGGTAAAGGCACTATCCAGCTTAAGCGTGGTATCGAAGTTGGCCATATCTTCCAACTTGGCAACGCTTACTCGGCAGCGATGAACTGTGGTGTACTTGGTCCTGATGGTAAGAACGTCATCCTAGAAATGGGCTGTTACGGCATCGGTATCACTCGCGTCGTAGCGGCTGCTATTGAGCAAAACCATGACAAATACGGCATCATCTGGCCAGATGCAATCGCACCATTCCAGGTTGCGATCGTTCCAATGAACATGCACAAGTCAGAAGAAGTAAAAGAAGCCGCTGAAAAGTTGTACGCTGAGCTAACGGCAATGGGCATCGAAGTACTATTTGATGATCGTAAAGAACGCCCAGGCGTAATGTTCTCTGACATGGAGCTTATTGGTGTACCGCATACCATTATTATCGGTGACCGCTCAATGAAAGAAGGCAACTTCGAGTACAAGAACCGTGCTACTGGTGAGAAAACGCCAGTCGCAATGACTGATATTATCGAGCACGTAAAAGCTCAACTAAAGTAAGCGCTCGACGAGTTCGCATTTGAAGTAATTTCAAATAATTAGAAAGGGTTGGCTTCGGTCAGCCCTTTTTTATTACTGGGCAACCTTACTACTCCCCTTTAGATCTATTCACTTTGTTAATCTTTGGTTCAGCTTCTTGCTATTAAACTGATTTCATCATCTAAAGGAGGTCAGTTATGGATTTAAAAAGTCTTCTAAACCAAGCACTCAAATCAGACTTACTCAAGCAAGGGGCTGATGCGTTAGGTAAACAAACTAACAACATCAAATCCTCATCAAACTCAAGTAGTCTGAAAACGCTAGGAGCAGGTGCCGTTGGCGGAGGCCTTATCGGTATGCTGATGGGCTCGAAGAAAAGTAAAAAAATGACCAAGAAAATAGGCTCGGGCGCATTAAAAGTCGGTGGCGCAGCTGCGCTTGGAGCATTAGCCTACAAAGTTTATAACGACTGGCAAGCCAAACAGTCCGGTCAAGGTGTTCATGAGACCTTTGACCCCGATGACAGCAAACACAGTGTACTCATTTTAAAAGCAATGATTGGAGCCGCAAAAGCCGATGGCCATGTCGATGAAGAGGAAATGGCCCGCATCGAGCAAGCCCTCGCGGATATGGGCGCAGATGAGCACGTACGTCAGCTCGTTCAGCAAGAACTAAACAAACCGCTTGATCCTGCTGAAATTGCTAATCAGGCGACCTCTCCCCAACAAGCGTCAGAAATTTATCTCGCGTCTTTGATTGTTGCTGATGAGCAAAACTTCATGGAAAAAGCGTATTTGCAAGAACTGGCAAAACAGCTTCAGCTTTCACCAGAAGTCACTCAGCAGTTAGAAGTACAAATGCAGTGATTAAATCTCGCTCAAGCAACTCCTCAACTTGAGCCAAAACAACTCTGCACTTTGAGTTTCAAATCTGCTGTGTGTATATTGAGATAAGTTATCATTTAGTGGAAAGAAAACATGCAAGTATACGGCTGTTGTGAACTGGTTCGTGAGCTTTATGCTCAAATTGGTAGTGGCGATCAAGCTTACATTCCTCAGGCAATTTCATGTGCTGTTAAAGCGCTGAACGATGTTGCAGCGGATGAATCGCTGCCTAAAGAAGTGCGTGAAAAAGCGGCATTTGCTGCAGCAAACCTACTGATTTCAGATTTTGAGGATAAGTAATGAATCTAGCGAACTTTGAATCCATGGATCCTGTCATGCTCATGAGCATTGTAAATATGAAGCTACGCGACGACTTCGGTGGTGACTTAGATAAACTGGTAGCTTTCTTCGATATCGATCGCACAGCACTAGAAGCAAAACTGGCTTCTGCTGGTTTTGACTTTCTTCCAGAAGCAGGACAATTCCGTTAACCCGCAGCAATCACCGCGGGTAACTGAAATGGGGAATAACCAACATGAAAAAGGGCTTGATGATCACTCATCAAGCCCTTCTCTTTTGTCCAATAGACGTTTCGATTAGCCGAATGAAGCCCATATGACCGTAGCCACAAGAATTGGACATACAAACTTCACATACGCAGGCCATAACTTACCAAACCAACCTTGCGTAAACTCCGGGCAACCTTGCTCAAGCTCTTTGATTTTTGAGTTGCGATTCCATACCCAACCACCAAATAAGCAGAATAAGAGCGCAGCGGTTGGTTGTAGATACTGAGTAGCAACCGTCGCGACCATACCAAACAGAGCGCCAAAGTTATAAACAATCACCACACTGAGCAAGGCGATGAGACCACCTAAAACCCAGCTCGTTGCGCTACGCTTGGTGTTGAAACGCTCACTCACTAACGCCACTGGACACTCTAACATTGAAATGGAAGACGTTAGCGCCGCAATCGTCAGCAATAAAAAGAACACAATAGAGAACAATTGACCAAGCAAACCTAAGCTATCAAACATCAACGGCAATACGGTAAATACCAACGTATCAGAGCTTAATAGAGAGCCATCTTCAGCATAGATTTGAACGCCTTTTTGCATCGCAACAAACATCGCTGGCATCACCACTAACCCTGCAATGAAAGCAACGGCAGTATCTACCATGGTCACGTTCATCGCCATCTTTGGTAGGTTCTCTTTCTTACTCAAGTAAGAGCCATAAATCAGCATTGAACAGCCACCGATCGTAAGCGAGAAGAAGCCCTGCCCCATTGCAGCAAGAATCAACTTGCGGTCCCATACCTTTTCGAAATCCGGTACCAAGTAATGCTTTAGCCCTTCCATCGCACCGTTTTGCGTCATGATGTAAGCAAACAGTAGAGCAAACAAAACAAACAATGCTGGCATCAAACGTGTGGACCACTTCTCAATACCTTGTTTTACGCCACCTTGTACGATGAGAATCGTTAGCACATAAAAAGTAATGGCTCCGAACAAGTTACGTTCAACGCTAAAGCCCTTTAGCCATTGAGTTGCTGCTTCTAACCCCATTAGATCTGTGATTGCACCCAGTAAAAAGCAGATCAACCAACCACCGACAATGGAGTAAAACGCTAAAACAGCGCTTGGTACGCTTAAACCAATCCAGCCCACAATACCGCCGAGCTTTTTACCTACCGGATGATTGGTAAGCGAACGCATACTATCTACCGGATTGGCTTGACCATGACGACCAATCGCCATTTCAACCACCAGCATAGGAAATGCGACGATAAGAATCATCACCAAATAAACCAACAGGAAAGCTCCGCCGCCATTACTGGCAGCTTGGGTTGGAAAGCCCCAAATATTGCCAAGGCCAACTGCGGCACCTGCGGCTGCTAAGATGAATCCGAGACGAGAGCCAAAATGCTCACGAGGCTGAGAAGAGGTTTGCTGTGTCATACTACTCACACAAAATATCATTGAACTAGCTAACTAGTACACTATAGCAATATTCACTATTCAACAAGAGCGCTCCGGTTAAATACTCGACAGTTGAAACAATTCACAGTCATTCAGCTTGTAAATTTTAACGTACATCTCATATTCATCGCTCAAAAGCCTCGCGACTGTTGCTCGTTTCACGTGGCTGAATTTTACGAATCCTTCGGCCGTGAAGTGAGCCGAAAAATAATGAGCTCTGGTGTAAGGGACGAACTGTTCCTCGTGATACTGTGTCGAAAAGCAGAATATTGTGCTTCGCTTTTTCCCCCTAATGTCTATTTATCAGCTAGTTATTACTCTGTTCTCATTTATACCCATGATTCAAGGAGAGGAAAATGAAGGTCACCCTACTTCACGGAGCGATGATTGTAGCACTCAGCGCCAGCTACCAAGCTCAAGCCTATAACTGTCAAAGTCTACCCGGCTGGGACAGCACTGCGACTTATACATCGGGCGCTTTAGTAAAAACGCAAGGAGCCGCTTATGAGGCTGCATATTGGACACAAGGCAATGACCCCGTGACCAACTCAGGATCTTGGGAAGCATGGAAAGCGTTAGGGCAATGCGATGGTGGAAGCAACAACTTATCACCAACGGTGTCGTTCTCCTCTCCAATAAACAACGCACAAATTCCCGAAGGCAGTGCGATCACTTTGTTAGCCAACGCAGCAGACGAAGATGGCCAAATCACACAAGTTGAGTTTGTTGCAGGCAACCAAACGGTTGCTGTGGTAACTCAAGCACCATTCGAAGCTTCTTGGACCGCTATTGAAGGGATCTCGCAATTGACCGCAATTGCGACCGATAATGAGGGAGCCGTTAGCACCACGACGATTTCTATCCAAATTCAACCACAAGTCGAATTACCACCACCAAGCATTTCATTGACCAGCCCAGTAGGCACAGAAGTGCTTAATGTAGGTGATAACCTAACCGTAGCCGCTCAAGCTGACGATATTGATGGTGTGGTCACACAAGTTGAGTTCTTCGTAAACAATCAATCTGTCGCCATTGATACTAGTGCACCTTACGAATATCAATGGACCGCGAGTCCAGGTACATACTCGTTCAAAGCACAAGCGACTGATGATACAAACCTCGCAACGATGAGCCAAGAAGTAGCGCTGGTTGTTAGTAATTCAGAAACAGGGACTGGCGGATGTTCAGATGCAGTGCCTTACGCGGCGGGAACGAGTTATCAAGTTGGCGACCTGGTTTCTCACTTCAACCAAAAATATCGTTGTGATGTTGCTGGTTGGTGTTCCTCGGATGCGACATGGGCTTACGAGCCAGGTGAAGGGCTATACTGGCAAGATGCTTGGAGTGGCCTAGGTGCTTGTTCGACGCCACCGCAAGTTACCATTACGGCACCAACGGATGGACAAGTCGTGCTCGCTGGCAGCAATAACGAAATCACGGCTAACGCAAGCGATGCTGATGGCACAGTCACGCAAGTTGAGTTTTTTGCGAACAACACCAGCTTAGGGGTCACCACTCAAGCACCATATTCCGTTACTTGGAACGCCACACTTATTGGCGCTAACCAGCTTAAAGCCGTCGCAACCGATAATGATAACAACACGTCAGAGTCCTTGGTTGGTGTGGAAGTCAGCGATAAAGATTTGGTCGTCTCACTGACTTCACCAAGTAGCGGTCAAACCGTCGGCTTAGGCAAAAACCTCGCATTAAGTGCCGATGCAACATCTTTAACCTCAGGCATTAAACACGTTGATTTCATGATCAACGGCTCTATTGTTGCAACCGATACCACGGCACCTTACACAGCCAACTGGACACCAACTGCACTTGGTAACTTTACAGTTAGCGCCCAAGCTGTGGATTTGTCAGGAAGCAATGCATTGTCTGACGCAGCAGCAATAACGGTGGTTGAGCAAGCAGAGAAACGTCATAAACTCATCGGTTACTGGCACAATTTTGTAAATGGGGCTGGCTGTCCAATTCGTCTAGCGGATATGGCTGATGCGTGGGATGTGATTGATATTGCCTTTGCCGAAAATGACCGCAACAGTGATGGTACCGTGCACTTTAATCTATATTCAGGCGATATTTACAGCGATTGTCCAGCGCTCGACCCAGCACAGTTCAAACAAGACATGGCAGCGCTTCAAGCTAAAGGTAAAAAGTTTGTTCTCTCTCTTGGCGGCGCAGAAGGCACGATTACGCTGAATACCGATCAAGATGAAGCCAACTTTGTCTCTAGCCTAACAGGTCTTATCGCTGAGTGGGGCTTTGATGGTCTTGATGTGGATTTAGAGAGTGGATCTAACTTGGTTCATGGCTCGCAAATTCAAGCTCGCCTTGGTCGTGCTTTGCTTCAAATAGAGCAAAACATGGGTGGCGATATGTACCTAACCATGGCACCTGAGCATCCTTATGTTCAAGGCGGCTATGTGGCTTACAGCGGTATTTGGGGAGCTTACATTCCTGTGATAAACGAGACACGCAGCACGCTCGACCTGCTTCATGTCCAGCTATATAACAACGGTGGCTTGCCAAACCCATATCTGCCAGGCAGTGCACCAGAAGGCTCTGTGGATATGATGGTAGCGCAATCTAAAATGCTTATCGAAGGCTTTGAATTGGCCGACGGCACTCAGTTTGCACCACTACGTGATGATCAAGTCGCAATCGGCTTACCTTCAGGTCCTAGCTCGGCAAATTCAGGGCAGGCTCCGACACAGAATATTATCAGCGCACTAGATTGTTTAACCAAAGGCACTTCATGTGGCACCGTTAAGCCAGCGTTCAATTACCCGAATTATGCAGGGGTAATGACGTGGTCTATCAACTGGGATCAGCATGATGGTTTTAATTTCTCAAAACCTGTCGGCGATAAGCTCACCGAGATGAACGCGCAATAAGCTATCAAAGAACAAGCGGGTAAAACGGAAATATCGTCTTGCTTTCATTACTTGTTCAAGTATGTAAAAACGAAAAGAGAGCACAATTGTGCTCTCTTTCTTTATACCATTGAGTTCTACTTTTTGAAGGGTAATTAAATCGTAAATACTCGGTAATCTTTTAGCTCAGGGATTTTCTTCAACAAATCGTCTTCTTGCCCTGCCATGTCATCCAACGAGTCACACAAGTCTTCTGCTTGTTGCTCTACCTCTTTCGAATGCTCAGCTAAACGCTCTTCTACTTTCGCGCTGAGTTCAGCCATACTCTCCGATAATGCAGTGAGGTTTATTCCCCCCTCTTCCTTCATTTTTTTCGATAAAGCATCCAACGAACTCGCTAAAAACTCTTTATTGAAGATCTCTTGTGCTTTTGCAAAGTCTTCAGTCCACCCTTGTGTCATGGACTCAAAACTTTCCGCTGGTAGAATGAAATCGCCATCTTTGTAGTAACGTGATTCAACATCAGCGAAAAAGTCCTGTACTGCGACTTTGACGTTATCAAACGCGCCAGGTGCGTCTAGGCTTTCCGCGACATCATCGATGATATCATTTGCAAGCGCTAAACCATCACTCGCCAACTGCTTTGCTTGTGGAATATACGCGTTCATTTTTTCGCGATAGTCTTCAATTGCCGCTTTTTGGTCGGCATTGAGTTCAATTAGCTCACCTTTGATGAATAGGTTGTTATCCTCATCCACGACAGCTTTATCACCTGTCGTTTGGCGAATTTCCAAGCTTTGCCCATCCATACGGACTTCATTATTGATGTCCACACGACACTGCGCTGCATAACCAGTAGCACTGACCATCAGCAATGAGAGTGTAAAAAGCTTTTTCATGTCATTCTCTTTTATTTAACATTACTCGTGTTAAACATAACACTGAGTGATACATGAGATGTCAGCAAACCGTCACGACTTCGTAACAAGTTGTTTTTTCTCCTATTTTCACATCAATCTCATCGCCTTCTTCTTTCCCGAATAACGCTCGACCAAGAGGAGATTTTGCTGTTAAGACAAAGACTTCCTGAGCCTGATATTTAACAGTCAGACCACCAGAGCAAGGGCCTACAAAGAAGTGCTTTTCAAGCAAATTCTCATCTGCGAGAACGACGTAAGCACCTACACCAACAGGTGCGCCTTTAAAGTCGCGAGTCACTAGAGCGCGATATTGACGCAGCTCGTCTTCACTCTCTTGGATTCGCATTGCTTGTCCATGAGCAAGATACGCGGCTTCAAGTGCTAACGTATCGTACTTATGCTCGGGAACAGTTTCTTCATCTGTCGCGGCATCAATGGCTCGCTGAGCCGATGCATGGGCCACTTGAAGTTTTTCTTCCAGATGTTGGATGATAATTTGGACTAAGTCAGCTTTGTTCATACTTTTAGGACGCGCGTTTGGCACTCAGGGTGTGTTAATGTACCTAAGTTTACCATCAAAGAAAGGTTTCCCTATTATGCAAAGTGACTCGCTGCATCAAACACTTCAATCCGTATTTGGTTTTGACTCATTACGCCAAGGTCAACAACCCGTTATTGAAGCGGTTATGAATGGTTACTCTGCTGCGGCCATCTTTCCTACAGGTTCGGGTAAGTCTCTCTGTTACCAATTGCCAGCAACCGTATTGCCCAATCTTACGTTGGTGATCTCGCCGTTGTTGGCGCTAATGAAAGATCAGCTGAACTTTTTGCAAAGTAAAGGGATCCCGGCCGCTTCTATCGATAGCAGTCAAAGCAGAGAAGACTCACAACGCGTCATGGCAGGGGTAAAAAATGGACAGATCAAAATATTGATGATTTCTGTTGAGCGCCTAAAAAACGAGCGTTTTCGTGAGTTCATTCGCCAAGTACCGATCTCTTTGATGGTGGTTGATGAAGCGCACTGTATTTCCGAATGGGGACATAACTTCCGCCCTGATTATCTCAAGCTACCGCAATATCAATGTGAACTGAACATTCCACAATCTTTGCTTCTCACTGCAACAGCAACGCCCGCAGTTATTGAAGACATGAAACAAAAGTTCGATATTGCCAGTGAACATATTACCGTTACAGGCTTCTACCGCCCCAATCTGGATATCTCGGTGATCCCGTGCGAGGAAGCAACGAAACAAGAAAAGCTAAGTGAGATCATCGCCTCTTCACCTAAGCTTCCGACTATCGTATACGTGACACAACAGCAGACAGCAGAGCAAGTAGCAAAGTCACTAATCCGTATTGGCATTAATGCTCACGCGTACCATGCAGGTATGAAAAGCGACATCCGTGAACAAATCCAACAGCAGTTCATGGATAGCCAAATTGACTGTATTGTTGCAACGATTGCATTTGGTATGGGGGTCGATAAATCTGATATCCGCCGCGTCATTCACTTCGACTTACCCAAATCAATCGAGAACTACGCACAAGAGATTGGACGTGCAGGCAGGGACGGGCAACGTTCTGAGTGCATTCTGCTGGGCAATACGTCCGGCTTAACGGTGTTGGAAAACTTTGTCTATGGTGACACACCTGAACTAACCTCGATTAACTATGTAGTCGAGCAAGCGAAAGAACATGCTCCACAATGGGAGGTAGTGCCACTGCGTTTATCGCGTGAAAGTAATATCCGCCAATTGCCACTCAAAACCTTGTTGGTTTATTTGGAGCTACATAAACTCATTGAAGCAAAATACAGTTACTTTGCGGAATATCGCTTTAAGTTTTTGCACGATCAGCAATTTATTGTGAATCAGTTTCAAGGCGAGCGACGTCAATTCGTGGAGGCTATTTTCTCCTGCTCGCAAAAAGCCAAAGTGTGGTGCCAAGTTGACCTAGAAGCGTTATGGATGAACTATCAATCGGAACGCAGCCGAGTTGTCGCAGCCCTCGACTATTTTCACCAGAATGGTTGGATAGAGCTAGAGAGCAAACAACTGACCGACGTGTACTCTGTTTTGCCAACCACACAGAGTTCTGATGTTTTAATCCAACAACTGTATGAACTGTTCCAATCCAAAGAAAGCAAAGATATCGAAAGAATTCACACCATGCTGCGCTTGTTCCAGTCAGAGCACTGTTTGAGCTCACAATTGGCGAACTACTTTGCTGATCACAATGCACCAAAGCAATGTGGTCACTGCTCCGTGTGTCGTGGTCAAGTCGCTTCGTTCCCAACACCACAAAGTGAGGATATTGAGCCACCTCAAGTAGCAATGTGGGTGCAGGAATTTATTCAGCTCTCCCCTTCAGCTATCAGCAATGATGCTGTCGCCCGCTTCTTGTGTGGCATTAGTACCCCTTTAATTAGCCAGCTAAAAGCTTCAAAACTGTCAGGTTATGGTGCGATGGCCAACACAAGCTTTGAGCAAGTATTAGATCAGGTAGAAGCAGTAAGAGCCTAGAAAAAGCTCAATTGACGCGCTTGGTTCTCGGGCTTGAGCATCACGTTCAAGCCTAAAAGGCGTATTTCCCGTCCGTTTTGGCGCTTAAGAATATCTCTTAACAAGATCTTGAAGTCCTCAAGCTCTAATTGCGGATGGATATGCTCAATTGTTGTCAGTTGAAAGTCGGCAAATTTAACTTTAATACCTTGTTTAATAATCGATTTATCTGGGCTTGCACGCTCTAAGCGTTTCTCGAGTTCAGGATAAAGTTTATCCTCGATCACTTGCCAACATTCATCATAGCTCGAGATATTCTGGCTGAATGTCCGTTCCACACCGACGGATTTTCTCTCTCGCTCAACGACGACCTCTCGATTATCAATTCCATGGCTACGCTGCCATAAAGATGCTCCCTGACGACCAAACTGTCTCAGCAATTCACGATAGTCGCTGTTTTTAATATCCTCACATCGATAAAAGCCCGCTTGATGTAGCTTCTCAAGACTCACCTTCCCAACACCAGGAATGTTTTCCAGCGGAAGTGTATCGATAACTTCCTGGACCTTATCTGGCGGGATAACAAACTGACCGTTGGGTTTATTCATATCAGAGGCGACTTTGGCAAGAAACTTAATCGGTGCAATGCCCGCCGATGCCGTCAGTCCAAGCTCATTCCAAATGTCGCGTCGAATAGACTCTGCGATCAACGTTGCGGAGCCACGACAAGCTGTCGAGTCCGTGACATCGAGGTATGCTTCATCTAATGATAGAGGTTCAATGATAGGCGTATAACGCTCAAAAATAGCACGAATCTGCTGAGAGACTTGTTTGTACACGTGCATTCGACCGGGAACCACCAGCAGATGGGGGCAGAGTTGCAATGCACGCGCCGTTGACATTGCACTACGAACGCCATATTTGCGCGCCTCATAATTACAGGTGCTAATCACGCCACGCTGTTTTTCATGACCGCCAACGGCGAGTGCAATGCCACGGTAACTAGGATTATCTCTCATCTCAACGGCAGCATAAAAACAATCCATATCGACGTGAATGATTTTTCTTATTCGGTCTGACATAGCCATTAAACACTGTTCAAAAAAACAGTATAAATTAAATCTGCCTTGATAGAAATGAGAGTTTTTAAACGTGCTTTAATCTCGTAACATCACATCAAGCTGATCGACCAACTCTGCCCAGTCTGCGTCTTCTTCAATGGCTTGTTTGAGAAATGTAGCCTGCGAACTTGTCCAAAAGCTGGCTTCATGCAGAGGGGCTGAAGCTCTTTTGTGTCGATGTTCGTTAATAAAGTCCTTTATCTCTTGAGCAGAGCTGCCGAGGCCTAGTTGTTGAAACAATTCAGCCATACCGTGTTGATGCATTTCCATATTTCCTCCTAAGTTAACGCGCTTTAGTTTGAGTATATAACCAAATAACAGTTAAGTACGGTGATTAAAGGGAAATGACTTGGCTGTGAAGTCTGCACCGACTTAAGCTTCCGGTCATCCTAGATTAAACGTAGCAAGCAAAGTATAAACTCTCAGAGAAGTAGAGCGAGAAATATAAAAAAACCCAGCTTTAGCTGGGTTATTTTGTATTACTCTTTGGATGACCGATACTTAAGCAATTCGATCTTTTTCCCATGCAGCCAATTTCTCAGCTCGCGCCGCTTCACGTGCTTCACGTTTCTTACGCGCGTCACATGGTTCTGGACAGTTACATACTTTCTCAATACCTACTGCACCAAGACCGCCACAGCTACCCTTCACTACTTTCTTCTGGAAGATGTAGCCAACAGCCATCGCTGCGATTACCGCAACAAAAACTGCAAACGTAATTAGAAATGTACTCATAAGAACATGCTCACTTCTGTTGTTATTTCTTCATGAACGGCTTGTATGCTTCCGAAGCCAGCTCTTTAAAACCATTTTCCGTCTTCACAATCATGAAAACAGGAATATTATTTTCGTTCGCAATTGCCATGCCTTTGTCTTCACCTAGCACCATAAGACCAGTTGCAAGACCATCAGCAGTCATCGACGATTTATCTAATACCGTTACAGACACCACTTTATGATGAATAGGTTTGCCTGTTCTTGGATTAATAATATGAGAGTATCTCACACCATTACTCTCAAAGTAATTACGATAGTCACCACTTGTTGCAATTGCCATGTCCCCTGGCTCAATAATTTCTTGAATTGAGCGCTCATCAATAGTCGGCTTTTCAATCGCAATGCGCCACGGCACGCCTTCACGATTCACGCCTTTGAGGCGCATTTCGCCGCCCACTTCTACCATGAAGTTATGAACCCCTTCAGATTGAAGGTAGTCAGCAACCACGTCAACCCCCCAACCTTTAGCAATCGTTGATAAATCGACATACAAGTTAGGAATATCTTTGGACAATTTATTGCCATCAACAGATAGGTGGTGAATGCCAGTATTGGCTTTGCGTGCCGCTAGCTCTTCATCTGTAGGAACGACATCAGGGCGAGCTTCTGGGCCAAAGCCCCACAGGTTAACTAAAGGACCGACTGTCACATCCAATGCGCCTAAAGTAAGACCGTTGAGACGAATCGCTTCTTTGACTACGGTTGCTGTTTGTGTCGATACAGTAAATGGCTCACTCGTTTGATGCTGGTTAAAGCGACTTAATTCTGAATCATCACGGTAAGTCGACATTTGGTCATTAACCTCTTCCAGTAAGCGATCAATTTCCGTCTGCATCGCTTTTGGCGTAGGAATACCATCTTGCTCGATATATTTGATGTTATAAGAAGTCCCCATGGTAGGGCCACTTAGATGAATTTGATCTGCTGGCTGCTCACAGCCAGCCAAAATCAATAGAGAAGCGAATGCAACAAGCCACGTTTTCACTTGTTAACTCCCAATGTTGTTGAATTGATATGGGGAATGGGACCGATTACTTAAATCCAATTACCTATATCAACTGTTGAATATTATTTTTACTTCTACAAAAAATAATGGCTAGCTCTTAGAGAGCTAGCCATAGATTCAATCACTTGGAGGGATTAACCACCGAAGTCATCTAGTAGGATGTTTTCATCCTCTACACCTAGATCTTTTAGCATGCCGATAACAGCCGCATTCATCATAGGTGGACCACACATGTAGTATTCACAGTCTTCTGGTGCTTCGTGATCACGTAGGTAGTTCTCGTAAAGAACGTTGTGAATAAAGCCAGTGTAACCATCCCAGTTATCTTCTGGAAGTGGATCAGACAGTGCACAGTGCCATACGAAGTTGTCATTCTCAGCTTGTAGCATATCGAAGTCTTCTACGTAGAACATTTCACGCTTAGAACGTGCGCCGTACCAGAAAGACATCTTACGCTTAGAGTGCAGACGCTTAAGTTGGTCGAAGATGTGTGAGCGCATCGGAGCCATACCAGCACCACCACCAACGAATACCATTTCTGCATCTGTATCTTTCGCAAAGAACTCACCAAATGGACCAGAAATAGTACACTTGTCGCCTTCTTTTAGAGACCAGATGTACGAAGACATGATGCCTGGTGGTACGTCTGGGTTGTTCGGCGGCGGAGTTGCGATACGAACGTTAAGCATGATGATACCGTGCTCTTCTGGGTAGTTAGCCATTGAGTATGCACGGATTGTCTCTTCGTTAACTTTAGACTCGTAACGGAAAAGGTTGAACTTCTCCCAGTCTTCACGGTATTCCTCAGGAATATCGTAGTCTGCGTATTTCACGTGGTGAGCAGGTGCTTCAATCTGGATGTAACCACCAGCACGGAAAGGTACTGATTCGCCATCTGGAATTTGTAGCTTAAGCTCTTTGATGAATGTCGCTTTGTTATCGTTAGAGATAACGGTACATTCCCACTTCTTAACGCCGAAGATTTCTTCAGGAAGCTCGATGTCCATGTCAGTTTTCATAGCAACCTGACACGCTAGACGCTCACCTTCACGCGCTTCACCTTTAGTAATATGGTCAAGCTCGGTTGGTAGGATGTCGCCACCACCTGATTTAACTTTTACGCGACACTGACCACATGAGCCACCGCCACCACAAGCAGAAGATACGAATACGCCAGCACCGGCTAGAGCACTCAGTAGCTTACCACCTGGTTGTGTAACGATCGCCAGAGAAGGGTCATCGTTCACAGAAATTGTAATGTCACCTGTTGGTACAAGCTTAGACTTAGCGAAAAGAATCACTAGTACTAGTGCAAGTACGATCAGAGTAAACATCACTACACCAAGAATAATGTCCATTGACTATTCCTTAATTGTTGCGGTTTACCCGACTTACAGTTGAACACCAGAGAAAGACATAAAGCCTAACGCCATAAGACCTACAGTGATAAATGTGATACCAAGACCACGTAGACCTGGAGGTACGTCAGAGTACTTCATCTTCTCACGGATACCTGCAAGAGCAACGATTGCCAGCATCCAGCCCACACCAGAGCCGAAACCGTAAACGATAGATTCAGCAAAGTTGTAGTCACGTTGTACCATGAAAGATACACCACCGAAGATTGCACAGTTTACTGTGATCAGAGGTAGGAAGATGCCTAGCGCGTTGTACAAAGGTGGGAAGAAACGGTCTAGAACCATCTCTAGAATCTGTACAAGTGCTGCAATTACACCGATAAAGGTGATGAAGTTTAGGAAGCTAAGGTCCACGCCCTCAACTAACGCGTTCTCTCTCAGAACTAGGTTGTATACTAGGTTGTTCACAGGAACAGCGATAGTCAGTACTACCACAACTGCAACACCTAGGCCGAAAGAGGTCTTAACCTTCTTAGATACGGCAAGGAAAGTACACATACCTAGGAAGAAAGACAGAGCCATGTTTTCGATGAAAATCGATTTAACTAACAGACTAATGTAATGTTCCATGACGTCCTTACTCCTTCGCTTCTACTTGTTCTGGTTTCAGAATACGGATTACCCAGATAAGGAAGCCGATTAGGAAGAATGCTGATGGTGCTAGTAGCATTAGGCCGTTAGGCTGGTACCAACCACCGTTGCTCACTAGAGGTAGAACTTCTAGGCCAAATAGTTTGCCTGAGCCAAATAGCTCACGGAAGAAACCCACAGTGATAAGAACGAAACCGTAACCTAGACCGTTACCAATACCGTCAATAAGAGATGGTACTGGCGCAGACTTCATTGCGAATGCTTCAGCACGACCCATTACGATACAGTTAGTGATAATCAGACCAACGAATACAGATAGCTGTTTAGAGATATCGTATAGGTAAGCTTTTAGCACCTGGTCTACCACGATTACTAGCGATGCGATAATTGCCATCTGAACGATGATACGCACACTGTTAGGAATGTGGTTACGGATCAATGAAACAGAGAAGTTAGACAACGCAGTTACAAATGTTACCGCTAGCGTCATTACAAAAGCTGTTTCTAGTTTAGTTGTTACTGCAAGAGCAGAACATACACCAAGAACTTGTAGCGCGATTGGGTTGTTATCCAATACTGGCGCTAGAATGCTCTTTTTAACGTTTTGTGCACTAGACATTAGTTAAGTTCTCCGTCACGAACTTTTGCTAGGAAAGGACCAAAGCCCTTGTCACCTAACCAGAAGTCAAATGTGTGTTGAACACCATTACTAGTGAGCGTTGCTCCTGATAGGCCATCAACACCGTGCTCAGAACCTTGCGGTGCGCCGCCTTTCACGACCTTAATCGCTGGCTGATGATCTTCATTGTACAATTTCTTGCCAATGAATTGATCGCGCCATGAAGGGTTCTCTACTTCACCACCAAGTCCAGGAGTTTCACCTTGCTCGTAGTAAGTAATAGCAGACACAGTGTTACCATCAGTTTCAACGGCTACAAAGGCATACATCATCGACCATAGTCCTTTACCGTGCATAGGCAAGATAACTTTTTGGACTTCATCTTGGTCTTTTACTAAGTACACCACTGCTGTATTCGCACGACGACGGATATCAGCGACGTCTTCTTCTGGTGTCAATGCGATTGAACGTTCTGCATCTTTTGATGCTTCACGCTGATCGTACGTAGATGCATTACCCTCAGTAAAGTTACCTGTTTCAAGGTCTACCAGACGAGGTTCGATGTACTCAGCAAATAGCTCTGGTACTTGCTTACCGTTTGCGTCAATGCCTGCAACTTCAACGATCTTTGATTGCTTATCTAGGACAGCGTTAGCTTTTTGCTTATCACGCAGACCTACTGCTGCTGTTGATACGATGATTGAACAAACAAGGCTCAACCCGATAACAACACCCAGCGTCTTTTTAATGCTGTCGTTATTACTTGCCATAGCGTGCTAGTCTCCGCTTGATGTTCTTCTCAATCACTACATGGTCGAACAGAGGTGCGAATAGGTTCGCGAATAGAATCGCCAGCATCATACCTTCTGGGTACGCCGGGTTAACTACGCGGATCATCACACACATTGCACCAATCAGGATGCCGTACCACCATTTACCTTTGTTAGTAAATGACGCTGATACTGGGTCCGTTGCCATGAAGAACATACCGAATGCAAAACCACCTAGAACTAGGTGCCAGTGCCATGGCATGTTGAACATTGGGTTAGTGTCAGAACCGATCACGTTAAACAGAGTCGATACTGCAATCATACCGATCATTACGCCCGCAATGATGCGCCATGAAGCGATTCGCATGTAAACGATCATCGCTGCACCAATCATTAGAGCTAGAGTCGATACTTCACCAATAGAGCCAGGGATGTTACCGATGAAAGCGTCCATCCAAGTGATAGGAGAACCAGTTACTGTGTTAACTAGAGCACCGTTACCACCTTGAGCCCATTGGCTAAGAGCAGTTGCACCAGAGAAGCCGTCAGCTGCAGTCCATACTACGTCACCCGAGATTTGCGCTGGGTAAGCGAAGAATAGGAATGCACGACCTGCAAGTGCAGGGTTAAGGAAGTTACGACCTGTACCACCGAAGATCTCCTTCGCAACAACAACACCAAATGTGATACCTAGTGCCGCTTGCCATAGAGGTAGCGTTGGTGGAACGATAAGTGCGAACAAGATAGAAGTAACAAAGAAGCCTTCGTTTACTTCGTGCTTACGCACCATACAGAAAAGCACTTCCCAGAAACCACCAACAAGGAATACTGTTGCGTAGATAGGTAGGAAGTAGGTCGCACCTAGTAGCATCTTGCTGCCAACCCCTGCATCAGCGGCAATCGTTCCGCCCAGCATTTCAGTTAGCCAGTAGTGCCAGTTACCAGAGATAACTGTCGCTAGTTGATCACCAGCGTACATGTGGTTAAGCGCTGCAATAGCTTGGCCACCTGCGTTGTACATACCCCAGAACATTGCTGGGAATACCGCAAACCAAACCATGATCATGATACGTTTTAGGTCAACGCTATCACGAACGTGCGAGCTTTTATTTGTTACGATACCTGGAGTGTAAAAAACTGTTGCTACAGCTTCGTACAGGGCAAACCATTTTTCGTGTTTACCACCAGGCTCAAAATGATGCTCGATGTCTTCAAGAAACTTTTTAAGAGCCATGAAAATTACCCTTCCTTCTCGATAGTATCTAGGCATTCACGAAGTAACGTACCGTACTCGTACTTACCTGGACATACAAAGGTACACAATGCTAGATCTTCTTCATCCAGTTCAAGCGCACCCAGTGCTTGAGCACTGTCTGTATCACCTGCACATAGATCACGAAGCAGCAGAGTAGGCTCCATATCTAGAGGCATTACGCGTTCGTAGTTGCCAATTGGAACCATTGAACGATCACTACCATTGGTCGTCGTTGTCATATTGAACAACTGACCTTTGAATACGTGACCAAGGAAAGAGCGAGTTACCGAGAACTTATTCTTACCAGGCATTGCCCAGCCAAATAGTTCTTTCTCACGGCCTTCACGTAATACAGAAACCTGTTGATGGTAACGGCCAAGGTATGCGTGTGGACCAGTTGCATGTGTACCTGTCAGTACAGAACCAGAAATCACACGAACTTCGCCAGGCATCAGCTCGTTATCTGTTAGGTCATCTAAGCTTGCACCGATTACGGTACGAACTAGACGAGGGTTATTCACAACTGGACCAGCTAGAGACACAACACGATCTGTGTATAGCTCACCAGTTAGGAACAGCTTACCGAACGCGATAACGTCTTGGTAGTTGATGCTCCATGCCACATTTTCTGCATTCACTGGGTATAGGAAATGCATGTGGGTGCCAGCAAGACCTGCTGGGTGAGGGCCATCGAAGACGTGTTCTTCTACGTTAGACTGTGAAGAGCGTGGCAAACTAGTGCCAGATTTACATACGTAAACCTTGCCTTCTGTCAGGGCTGAAAGAATGTCTAGACCAGCAATGAATGCTTCTTGTTGCTCATTAATGATCAACTCAGGCTTAGCTGCTAATGGATTAGTATCCATTGCAGTTACGAAAATAGCCTTAGTAGAAGACTCGATTGCAGGAACCTTGCTAAACGGACGAGTACGTAAAGCGGTCCATAGGCCAGAGTCAACCAACTGAGTCTTGATCACTTCACGATCTAGACCTGAAAGTTGAGCGGCTTCGAACTTATCAAATGTCACCTGCTCTTCACCTGCCACTTCAATCACTACAGATTGAAGGACACGTTTAGCGCCACGGTTAACTTCGATCACTTTACCGGCTGCTGGTGCAGTAAATTTCACGCCAGGGTTCTTTTTATCTTCAAAAAGAACTTGCGCTTTTTTCACTTCATCACCAACGCGGACATGCATGGTAGGACGCATGCCAACGTACTCTTCGCCAAGCAAGGCGACTTTTTTGATGGTCTTACCATCATTAATCACCTGGGATGGAGTTCCTGCGATAGGAAGATCCAAGCCCTTCTTTATTGTAATCATACGCACTTGCACTACTTTTATCGGGAAAAAGATTCTTTTGATTGCGTAACTTTTAGACACGACATCAGTGTCCGGTTTTGATGTTGTTTTAAACATCAAAATCGCAACATCCTATTAAAAATCTCGTCACAAGGAATACGCGAGATTTATCAGGTGCCGTAGTCTAGCATTTTTTAGGAACTTGATGCCATGACCAATCATTAGAATAGAGGGGTTATTTCGGTAGAATCAGGTCTAAAAGGTCAAAGAATAGTCATAACTTTGACCGATCGCACAAATGCCATATTCCATACATATCTTATGGAAAAGTCATATTCATCGCCTGAAATATCCTGCAATTTCCATTCATTTGTTGAAACACTGTTAACACATTTTTTAACCAGAATTTGTGCCACATCAATGCCCCTAAAGAATGTAAAACGAAAAAAGATGGCCTTAGCCACCTTTTCTCTGCACCTTTATATTTTGCGTCTTTAGTGACCGCCACCCATACACATAGGGCTATCAGGAGCGCCATCTTGTTCTCGCTTCCACTCTTCATCAGTGTATGTATGAATAGCTAGTGCATGAATGTGGTTATCTAGCTCATCTGCCAAAATTTGATGAACTTGGCGATGGCGTCCAATCAAACGCTGTCCCGCGAACGAATCACTCACAACAATCACTTTGAAGTGACTCTCCGAGCCTGGTGGCACATTATGCATGTAGCTCTCATTAATCACTTTGAGATAGCTTGGTTGCAGCTCACTGTGTAGTTTCTTCTCTATGATTTCTTGGATCATATTCGTTCCTCATTGATGCGAATTCCATAAGTATATACCTAAGTAAAGCAGACGTGTATCACTCAAACATCACTCTCATTATTGATGCATTTTACGTTCAACTGATTTCAAAGCGCTTGACGCTATGAACATGCCTAGAGAGCGACCACCACTGAACACGTAAAATTTGACAGCTTTTTGTATCTCGACACGTCATCATTTGCGACAATAACACTTAATTTCTAAATCAACTTACATTTAGCTATGAAAACCGAACTGAATCTTCACGAGCGAAGCTTAACACTTCATCGTTTCCCAAAACGCAGCAATGAAACTCTACAAGCGTGGGATGCCGGTGATGAGTATCTTATTAATCATGTTGAAGAACTTGCTTTGCCAGACAATCAAAACATCCTCGTGATTAATGACAGCTTTGGTGCCCTCTCCTGCTGGTTTTCAGAAAAGCACCATGTAACGCTAATGAGTGATTCATTCATTTCTCATAAGGGTGTGCTGCAGAACCTTGAGCAAAACCAGTGCAATAAGGTAGCATTTGCAACCACGATGGACCCCGTACCTTCCAATACTGATCTCGTATTGCTGCAACTGCCAAAAAGTAACCGTCACCTCGTTTGGATACTCAGTCAGTTAAGAAAAGCACTGCCTGCATCCTGCCCCATCATTGCAGTTAATAAAGCGAAAGACATTCATACTTCAACGCTAAAACTGTTTGAAAAATACTTGGGTGAGACAAAAACATCTCTGGCATGGAAAAAGCACCGATTGGTATTTGCTCAAGCAACGGTTGAACCAACAATTGAAGTGAGCCCTTTCACTACTTGGCGCGTTGATGGCGAAGATATCGAACTCAAGAACATGCCAAATGTCTATTCAGGAGAAAGCTTAGATTTAGGTGCGCGTTTTATGCTGCAGCACCTACCTCAAGACCCATTGGTAGATAATGTTATCGATCTCGGTTGCGGTAATGGTGTTCTGTCTGTGAAGTTTGGTCAGCTGAATCCGAATGCTCGATTAACATGTGTTGATGAAAGCTTTATGGCGCTTGAGTCAGCGAAGCAGAACCTGCTAGATAACCTTGGTGAAGATAGAGACATACAGTGTGTCGCAAACAATTGTTTGGACGGTTTTAAACACAACAGCTGCTCTATGATTATGTGTAACCCACCCTTTCACCAACAGCAGGCCATCACCGATCATATTGCTTGGCAAATGTTCTGTGATGCAAAGCAAGTATTAAGTGAAGGTGGTAAGTTACTGGTGATTGGAAATCGTCATCTTGGTTACGACGCAAAACTAAAACGGCTGTTTGGCGATAAGAATGTGAAACTTATCGCTTCCAACAATAAGTTTGTGATTTTACAGGCCACAAAAAATCCTGCTAAATTAAGCGCAAAATAAGCTTTAGCAAAATAGTTAAAAGGAATAATAAAATGAGAAAATTGGTACTTGCGGCTTCGGTTGCGTTGCTTGCTGCGTGTTCAGCGCCTCAACAGCCTCAGCTGAATTTGATGCCAGAAAGCACACTGAGCACCAATCCAATTGTTCAAGGCAAGACTTACAGCTTGACCAGCAAAGATGTACGTGCAGCGCAGTACGTGGCGTTGGTGGATAACGGCCGTTCGAACATTCTTCCTCTTCATGCTAAACAGAATTTACGTATTGCGTTAGAAGAAGCATTAGAGAAGCAGTTTTCATCTCAGGGCTTCCATGCCGATCTAAACAGCAACAATGCAATTGAATTAAACGTTCAAGAAGCATTAGTTAACGTAAAACATTCGGTGATGGAAAATGAGATGGATGCGAAAGTCGTGCTTGAAATCACCGCAGAAACACCAGAAGGCAAGCTGGTCAAAACTTACACAGGCACTGCGAAGCGTTCTGGCACATTGAGTGCGTCTGATGCCGACATTGAGCAAACACTGAATGATGTAGTGACATTAACACTTAAGGAAATTGCCAATGATCCTGAGCTTCGTCAATACATGCAGGAGCGTTTCTAATGTTACGCAAGGCAATTCTTTCTCTCGCGCTACTCAGTTGCAGCGTTTGGGCTGGACCAAAAGTGGCGTTTGAAACAACGTTAGGTTCATTTACTGTCGAACTGAATGAAGAGAAAGCGCCGATTACGGTAGCGAACTTCCTGAAATATGTAGAAGACGGTAGCTATGAAGGCACTATTTTTCACCGCGTTATTCCAGGCTTTATGGCGCAAGGTGGTGGCTTTAACCAAGATATGCAAATGGTGAAGACTTACGCTCCAATCAAAAACGAGGGTAATAACGGTTTAAATAACGACCGTGCGACGATTGCAATGGCGCGCACCAACGCGCCTGACTCTACTACTCGTCAGTTTTTTATCAATTTAGTCGACAATGATTTTCTAAACTACGGCGCTCGTCCACCGGGTTATGCTGTATTTGGCGAGGTCACGGAAGGATTCGACATTATCCAAAAAATGGCAAAACAGCCAACTACGACGACTCGCGGTATGCGTGATGTTCCCGAGACTCAAATCGTCATCACTAAAGCAACACTACTTAAATAGCCAAAACGATAAGCCCTTTGAATAATCGAAGGGCTTTCTCTTTCAACGGCTTCATTTTATTGGATTGATTTATGTCTTCATTACCTTCCATCACTTGGTTGGAAACGGTAAAAAGTTACCTCGATAAACGACTCATGTGGGTTTTCATGTTGGGCTGCTCTAGCGGCTTTCCGTGGGTACTTATCGGTTCAAATATGTCTGGCTGGCTAAAAGACGCTGGTTTGACCCTATCCGCAATAGGTTACTTTGGTAGTGTCTTTGCGGTTTATGCAATTAACTTTCTCTGGGCGCCACTCGTAGACCGGGTGAAGCTACCAGTGCTCTATCGACTACTTGGACAAAGGCGTAGCTGGATTTTCTTCTGTCAAAGTATTGTACTCGTCGCGACGGTATTTATTGCGGGCGTGAATCCAGCAGAGAACTTGGTGTTTGCGTCTCTACTCGCCTTGTGTATTGCAACCGCATCAGCAACACAAGACATTGCGATTGATGCTTTTCGTATTGATACTTTCCCAAAATTAGAAGAATCTAAGCTGCCACAAGCTTCTGCAATGGCGGTCATTGGCTGGTGGACAGGTTATTCACTACCGGGTTATTTAGCGTTTGTTAATGCTGATAGTGTCGGTTGGAATGGCGTGTATTACGGGATGGCGGTGATAGTCGGCATTCTAATGGTCTTTACGATTTTAGTCGGAGAGCCTAAGACTCAACGCGAACAACTTCAGTCTGCCGCTGAACAACGCCACAAAGAAGTGGTTGGTTCAAAAGTCGTGGCTTGGTTTACTGTGACTGTTGTAGAACCTTTCCTTGACTTCTTTAATCGCAATGGCGTCCGTGTCGCGATTACTCTTTTGCTGTTCGTTTTCCTATTCAAAATTGGCGAAGCGTTTTTGGGCAGGATGTCGATCGCGTTCTATAAAGATATTGGTTTTAGTAACGAACAAATTGGTTATTACTCCAAACTGATCGGATGGGGAGCCACTATCTTCTTTACCTTTGTCGGAAGCATGTTCAACGTCAGGTTTGGTATTGTACGTGGATTAATGATCGGCGGTATTGCTATGTCTGCCAGTAACTTGATGTTTGCTTGGATTGCATCGGTAGGCCCAAATGAGCACCTGTATTTAGCAACCATTATTGTCGATAACTTTACGACTGCTTTCTCAACTGTCGCTTTTGTTTCATTTTTGACGATTCTAACCGGACAAGCATTCTCGGCAACTCAGTATGCGTTGCTTGCCTCTTTGGGGAACTTCGGACGAACGACTCTTGCTTCTTTCAGTGGAGAACTGGTGGACTACCTCAATGACTGGAGCACGTTCTTTGTGCTTACCGCTGTTATGGTCGTGCCAAGCTTGATTATGTTGTACTCGCTACGACATTACTTTGATGCTTTATTAGAAAAAGCACGTCACAAGCACTAAGAAGCGCATCAAAAAACCACCGAATTCGGTGGTTTTTGTTTTGCGAGATATGAGATAAGAGGTCTATGGGTATAGCCCTTTGCCAAACATATTAAATATACGTGCCACACCTTGAGTAAAGATCATCGGCTCGGTCAATACGGTTAAACACAAGCAATCTTCTCCGACTTTAGTGTAAGGGCTGTGCTTCACTGACGCGTCTCGAATCATCAAATCGCCCTCTTCATATTGGCCATCCTCATCACTAAACCCACCATGTAGGATCAATGTAGATTCTAAGCCTTTGTGCGTATGTTGAGGGATTTGCACATCTTCTCCGATGTACATTAAGCTAACACGAGCATCTTCCCCTAGATCAATCTGAGCACTGAAAACCTTGCCTCCGTAACTTCTCCATGACCCTACAAGGTCAGAGAAACGCGCTAAGGTTTTGGGAAGTTCAAAGCTCTTTCCTGCAACATTCACTGCGGCAGGATCTCGGATAACGATGTTATCTGTCGCTGGCTCCGCATTGATAATATCATTGAACATATCGTCGAATTCAGGGACATATTCAGAGGGGATGTCGCTCACGATATTCGCTTGGCTGGCTTCGACTTGGTTCACATAAGCTCGGCACTTGGTACATGTTTCTAAATGGGTTGCGACCACAAGACCAGAAACTGCATCAATGCTTCCCGAAGCGTATGCTTCTAACAAGCTGTTATCTGGGTGTTTGTTCATAGTTGCTCCGTATGCATTGAATGCCTTAGCTTTTCTACTGCAAGCCTCAGCCTGGATTTTACGGTACCGAGGGGTATATCAAATAATTCAGCGACCTGCTGATGAGGTAGCTCCTCAAGATACACCGCTTGTAAAACGTCTCTCTGATTTTTCGGTAAAATATCTAAAAATTTAACCACCTGTTCTTTCAACATGTCTTGTTCTGGTGAATAGTGATCAACAAGATCTGGTGGATAATATTCTGACGGCCAAATGTCATCAGAATGAATGTGTAACTCCTTACCTTTCTGCTTTCTCAACAGATCAAAGCATAGGTTTCGGATTATGGTGTATATCCAAGTTGATAACGCGCTCTTTTCCCCATCATAGAGGTGCGCTTTCTGCCAAACTGTCGCCATGGTCTCTTGCACCATCTCCATAGCAACTTGCTCATTACCAACATGTTTGTAAGCGAATTGCTTCAGCTTGGGTGCGTAAAAACGGAATACAAAAGCGAACGCGTCTTTATCTCGAGCCTTCACTTTGTCCATGTAATCGTTCCAATCACTGCGCCCCAGTTTTTTTGGGCTATCACTCATCATAATCGGCCTTAATTTTAGGGAGGAGTCATCTCCTCCCATTCGTCCTAATCGGTAACGTCATCAACCAACAAGTTGAAGCCACCGTTGTTTCCATCATCAATGGCAACCACCTGATACACAACACCATTCATCACATTGACTGGTGCTGAATCAACAGCAACCGTACTTGGATCGCCTGCCACTGTCACGGTTACATAATAGGTACCTTCAGCGACATATAATCCCTGAACGCTATCTTTGTACGCAAAATTAGCAATAGTTGGATCACTTCCATCTATTCCAGCGCTTGTAGTGAGATAAATATCCACCATTTCCGCTACGGGATTCGCCGCCGCATGTGTCACATTCAGCGTCGCGCTAGTTGCCACTGCACGTCTCATGTCTTCAACAACTAGAGGTTCGATATCAATCGCTGGGCTAACAACACCGACTGCGTAAACACTGTAATCCATTCCGCCCGCAACCATTAATCCGTCAACATCGATAATAGGATTGGTTGTTGTGCCATCCACGTAAACGTCAATATCGTAAGCGCCAGCATCGAGATCCAAATAACCACGAATCTCTTTGAACGCTAAGTCGGCAAGAGGACCGAAGGCCGCCCCGTTAACGTTGACATCGACGATTGGCGCTCCATCAACAAGATGTCCAACTCTTACTTCAGCTTGGCTGCCCATATCCTCGATTATAGAAGATCCTGAACCATCCAATACCAACAGCTTAACCGGTGACGTGCTATTTGAATCTCCGGTACTGATAGCGGCAATCGTCAAGTTTGAATTAGCAGCAAGAGATATTGTGCCCGAGTCAAAAGCAACGCTATCCCCAACAGCAAGTCGAACTTGGTACTCACCAGCGGGGATGTTCAATACGTCTGTAGATGCTTTATATGCAAGATTCATAAGCGGTGTCGCGCTAGCAAGATCAGCCCCTGGCTCAGTGACGTAGAGATCAACGGCAGGAACGCCAGACGCTGCATGAACAACTTGAACATCTAAACTATTGGCATCAGCCATTGAATCGGCGCTGCGAGTCACAACTAAAGGTTCTACTGGGTTTGGTGAACCATTGGCATCACCAACAACGAACACGTTGTAATTGAGGTCTGAATCAAGGTCTAGTTCTGTTTTAGGTATTACGGTCGCGGTTTCATCGCCTGGAAGTTGAACATCAACTTGAATGGAGTTCATGCCCTCACGTAACTTCATGTAACCAGAACCCATACCATAATCAACACCTGTCAATGATGATTTATCGTTTATCCACACATTTGCAAGCGGCGCATCAGAAGACGCATGTACTGCTTGCAAATTGGAATACTCGATGGTGTCGCTGTCGGAGCCACACGCCGCCAGTCCTAATGCCGCCACCATAGTTAGCGCAGCTCTGCTAAATCCTTTCATATCCTTGCCTCTTTGTTAGTCGGGGCTTCTATGGCTTCTGTCAGAAATTGCAACGCAGGAATGCAGTTCTCTGCGCCAACGAGCTGTTCGAACAGATTGCAGTCTAAAGGAAGTAATTCAAGCCAGCGCTGGGTCACCCAAGCTGAGTCATCGTAAAAACGATGCTGGTAGAGATTTCCAAGTTGAGGAAACTCTTCATAAACATGGGATAACTGCTTGCTTAAATAGAAGAAATCTGGTGAGTTGTCTGGATGTTGCCAATTTTCTAACCATTCGACCTCTGCATGGCGTAAGCCGTCCGCATCTGCACGAACTCGTTTGACAACAAAGCGTTTCTCACCAGCGACTGTAATACCAAGAAGACCATCACTGAGTGTTTCAAAATCAACGATCCTGACCAAAGTTCCGATAGATGAAACATTTCCCACGTCTTTAGGGTCACCTTCACTACCTACTAGGCAAACTCCAAAACCCACATTTTGTAGGCTGCATTCCTTTACCATTCGCTTATATCGTGGCTCAAAAATGCGCAGATTCATTTTACCTTCAGGGAGTACAACTGAAGTGAGTGGGAATAACATGACTTCTTTCATTCAAACGTCCTCTTTGATTCACCGATACATACGAATCCCTTATCACTCCGATCACTAACGATTTATGTTGGTTAATCGACTGGCTTAAAAAGTCATAAAATCGCTTACGCAAACGATCCAAATCACATATTTATTGCAATCAAATGCAACAAACAAAAAGTTCCGTAAATAAAGATAATTTCGTGACGCAACTCACCAAAAACGTTCAATTTTGCACCCTTTATCACTTTCATTTGGGATTTTTATCGCTATTATTCCCGCCAATTGGAAAGCGCAGCACAGATTGCGTGTTCTGAATCATTACAAACATAGAGAGTCCCCTTATGCGTAAATCACTTTTAGCTCTTAGCCTTCTAGCGGCTACTTCAGCTCCAGTTATGGCTGCTGACTACTCAGACGGCGATATCCACAAGAACGATTACAAGTGGATGCAGTTCAACATCATGGGCGCAATAAATGAGAAAGGTCCTTACGAATCAACTCACGATTACCTAGAAATGGAATTTGGCGGTCGCTCTGGTATTTTCGACCTTTACGGCTATGTTGACGTATTCAACCTAACTTCCGACAGCAGCAGTGATAAAGCTGATAGAGATGGTAAAATCTTTATGAAGTTCGCCCCTCGTATGTCTCTAGACGCTATTACTGGTAAAGACTTATCTTTCGGTCCAGTACAAGAGCTTTACTTGTCTACTCTTTTTGAATGGGACGGTAACAATGGCGGTGTTAACACTCAGAAAGTAGGTCTTGGTTCTGACGTAATGGTTCCTTGGTTTGGTAAAATGGGTCTAAACCTTTACGGCACTTACGACTCAAACCAAAAAGATTGGAACGGTTTCCAAATCTCGACTAACTGGTTCAAACCATTCTACTTCTTCGAGAACGGTTCATTCATCTCTTACCAAGGTTACATCGATTACCAATTTGGTATGAAAGACGAGTATTCTCAAGTTAGTAATGGCGGTGCTATGTTCAACGGTATCTACTGGCACTCTGACCGCTTCGCGGTAGGTTACGGTCTAAAGCTATACCATGACGTATATGGTTTCGAAGATGGTACTGGTCTACCATGGGATTCTTCGACAAAATCTGAGTCTTCAGGCGTAGGTCACTACGTAGCTGTAACTTACAAGTTCTAATAGAACCGATAAGTTCCCCAAAAATGGCGCCTCTTGGCGCCATTTTTATTTGCTTTCCTTTTTTCCCTCATTATCCTTGCAGCAAACCTTTTTAATGAGAGCGTTTGGTGAATATCCTTATCCTCGGTCCAGGTGCGGTTGGCTCACTCTGGGCAACAAAATTTCAGCTTGCCGGACACAATGTTTCATTGTGGGGAAGAAGTTCAGAGAGACAACAATCACTTCAGTTGGATGACACACCTGCAACCGTATTCAGTAATCAAGATATTTCCTCCGTAAATAAAGCGGATCTCATTTTGATCACGGTAAAAGTTTGGCAAGTGGAAGACGCCATTCAGCCTTTACTGCCTCATATCAACGCTGACACGATTATCATGCTGATGCACAATGGTATGGGTACCGCCTCTGGCGTGGAGAAGGCTCTGCCAAACAATCCGATAGTGCTCGCCACAACGACGCACGGCGCATACAAACCAGATAACCAACACGTACTGCATACCGGTCACGGAACAACGCAAGTGGGTGGTTATAATGACAAAGGAATGCAGTGCGCTTTTCTGCAAGATGTTATGCATCATGCCCTTCCAGAGGCCATTTGGAATCCACACATCCAATCTGCGTTATGGACTAAGTTAGCAATTAACTGCGCGATTAACCCACTGACTGCGATTCACCAGTGTAAGAATGGTGAGCTTGCGCAGCCCGAGTTTAAGATACAACTCGAAAGCATCACTCAAGAACTGGTTGAAGTAATGAGTAAAGAAGGTATTGCTATCGAGTATCGCTCTCTTTTCGATACGGTAATACAAGTGGTGAACGCCACAGCTGAGAACTATTCTTCAATGAAGCAAGACGTATTCCATCAACGTCGAACGGAAATTGATTTTATAACCGGATACTTGTTAAAGGCTGCCGAGAAACATCGCATCAATACGCCTGAGAATTTAAAACTTTACCAACGCATCAAACAAATAGAACAAAGCTGGACAGAACAATGAGTAAGAAAATCTTAGTGCCAATCGCTCCGGGCACCGAAGAAATGGAAGCCGTCACCGTTATCGACATGATGGTTCGCGCGGGTTATGACGTTACGGTAGCGAGTGCTGCTTTTGATGGCTCATTGACGATGAAAGCTTCTCGCGGAGTCACATTAACAGCCGATTGTAAGCTGGTCGATATCGCTGATGATGAGTTTGACGCCATAGCGCTTTCTGGTGGTGTTGGTGGTGCAGAAATTTTTCGTGATAGCACGGTGATGATAGAAATCCTTAAGCAGCACATCTACGAGGGAAAGTTGGTCGCTGCTATCTGCGCAGCACCGGCGTTGGTATTGCAACACCATGATCTTTTCCCACAATCACTGATGACCTGTCACCCGAGCTTTCAGTCACATATCCCGGAAGAGAAGTGGCGCAGCAAACGCGTGACCTTTGATATCAACCACAACCTTATCACCAGTCAAGGTCCGGGCACTGCTTTAGAGTTCGCAATGGAAGTAATCATTCAACTCTCAGGTAAAAAACACGCATGGTCAGTTGCTGAACCAATGATCCCTCTGCCTACTCTGCATTACCATAAGCTTGGTGAAGAATAATGTTTGACGTAAATGCTGTACGTGAGCAATTTCCCGCTCTAAATCAATCCGTCAACGATACGCCCTTAGTGTATCTAGATAGCGCAGCGACAACGCAAAAACCGCAATGTGTGATTGATGTCATCAGTCATTACTACAGTGCGCAAAATGCCAATGTTCACCGTGGCAGTCATAGTTTAACGGCTAATGCCACCAGCCAATTTGAAGCGGCACGAGAACGAGTGGCAAACTTTATTGGTGCAAACAGCTCTAAAGAGATCATTTGGACACGGGGCGCAACCGAAGCACTGAACTTAATTGCTCAGACTTACGCCCGCAGCACGTTACAACCGGGTGATGAGATCTTGATTAGCGAGATGGAGCACCACGCTAACATCGTGCCTTGGCAAATCGTGGCAGAGCAAACGGGCGCCAAAGTCATAAAAGTTCCAATGACATCAGATTGCCAGTTCGACATCAGCGCATTTAAGGTGCTTCTGTCTGACCGCTGTAAAATTGTTGCTTGTGCGCAAATCACCAACGTCACGGGCACACGACAACCTATCGAAAAAATCACTGAACTAGCGCACAGCGTTGGCGCGGTTGTTGTGATTGATGGCGCTCAAGGCATCGTCCATGAGCAGCTTGATTTATCGGTATCAGATATCGATTTTTACGTTTTCTCAGGTCACAAGCTTTATGCGCCAGCAGGTATTGGTGTCCTATACGGCAAACTAGAGTTGTTAGAAGCTATGCCACCATGGCACGGCGGCGGTAAAATGGTTGAACGCGTTTCTTTCGAGAAAACGACCTTTTCAGCACTTCCTGGCAAATTTGAAGCGGGCACACCAAACGTAGCGGGCGCGATTGCTTTAGCGAAAGCCATTGAGTGGTACCAAGGTTTTGACCATCACGCAGTCGAGGATCATCTCCATGCGCTTCAGGATAAGGCCTACCAAGCACTAAACGCGTTGGATGACATCCATATTCTAGGCTATCAACCGAATGCCTCTGTACTGACGTTCGTAATGGACGGCGTTCATCACCAAGACATGGCGACGCTGCTCGATCAACAAGGCATTGCGGTACGAGCAGGACACCACTGCGCTCACCCATTGATGGATGCGCTAAACGTTAAAGGCACGGTACGCGTTTCTTTTGGTATTTATAACACGGCTGAAGATGTGGATAGACTCATCGCCGCCGTAGAAAAAGCCGTCGACATGCTATAACGCCAACGGTTTGATTTGGAGTAACCAACAAGGTTACTCCATCTGCCTATCCAGAGTCGCCACGCAATTTCTGCCATTTCTTTTCGCAGCATAAAGCGCTTTATCTGCATGCGCATACAAACGTTTGGTGGTTTCATTTCTGCCTATTTCCACCACGCCTACACTCACCGTGACCGGAATTTCAATCTTTTCAAATTCGAACTGACAATTTTGAATATGGGAACGTACTTCCTCTCCTACCTCTTTCGCCGCCGACAGAGAAGTTTCTGGCAAAATAATCGCAAACTCCTCCCCTCCGACTCTTGCAAAAATTTCGTCTTTGACGAGTAAGTGAGAAACCAAATCAGCTAACGTCTCTAAGACATAATCCCCCGCATCATGACCACGTTTATCATTGATGACTTTAAAAAAATCCAAATCAAATAATAACAACGCGGAGTGATAATCCGGAGCTTGGGATTTAATAACTTCTTCTGTGAGCTTTTCGAAAAAGACACGTCGATTGTAGATGTTGGTAAGAGCATCAATTTGGCTTTGATGGCGAAGAAGGGTTTCAACTCGGTGGCGATTGGAGATGTTACGTGTAAGAATAAGGACAACGCGACGACCTCGGTATTTTATAGCGAGTGGGCAGATCTTTCCTTCGTAGTATAGGTCGCGCATCTATTCCCTGAATGCTGTCGGCGCACATCTTGTACTCGATCGTCACAATACTGTCTTGTTTCAGTGACCGATTTATCTGTTCGATAAACCAGTCAGCTTTATCTTTCTCAAGTACGCTGTGCAGCGTCTCACCTATCAAATTACTTCCATCGTGATAGGCTTTTTTATCTGTTCCTCCAAAAACATCAATATAGATACCATCTTCACTCAGAATAAAAGTGGGGTCTGGCATTCCGGATAACACGTCTTGCGCATGTTCCAAGGTGAATTGCATATAGGGAGGTTCCTAGCATTTGTATCTAAGTAACCCAATCGCTTCCAAGTGTGTTTCCACATTGGGGAATAGGAGCTAATGGGGCATATGTCTATTATCTAATATAGACAAATTTTAAATACAATTGAGTTTATAAAAACCAAGTGGGCAATATAATGAACCAGGATCAATAGAATGGTTAATTAACGCTAAAATAGTCGACCATTTGCATATTTTTTATCCATATGCAAAAAATATCTCAACTCAGATACAAAAAACGCCAAACAGCTAGGCTATTCGGCGTTTTTTAAGAATTGGGAAAATGACTCGTTACACGGCGGTTTGCTTAATCTGCTCTACAATAGCTTTCAAGCCATTACCACGTGACGGGCTTAAATGGGAGACAAGCCCCAGTTGATCAAAATAAGCATCAATATCAAATGCTTGAATTTGATCGGCCGTTTTACCGTCATAAGCTGCCATTACCAAGGCAATCAACCCACGGACGATACGCGCATCGGAGTCCGCACAAAAATGCCAAACGCCATCTTGCTCTTGGCTCACTAGCCACACCAAGCTTTCACAGCCCGAAACGGTAACTTGTTCTGATTTCAGCTCTTCTGGCATTTGTGGCAGCTTTTTACCCCACTGAATAACCTGACGGTAACGATCTTCCCAGCCTTTAAATTGCTGCATAGTCGCTACAATGTCTTCGCTGGTGATATCTGTACCAAATGGAGAAACGGGAAAATCTGTCATGATGCGCTCTTCTTCTAGTTTACTTCTTATATTTTGAAATCAACTTCTCAACGATTCGCGATACCGCGACAAAGCCAAACGTTGCAGTTACGACAGTCGCCGCACCAAAACCGCTAGCGCAATCCATACGTTTGGGGCCTTCCGCTGTCGACTTCACACCACACACTGAACCGTCTGCTTGAGGGTACTTCAGCTGCTCGGTTGAAAACACGCAATCAATACCAAACTTACGAGCCGGATTCTTAGGGAAGTTATGATGACGACGCAAGGTGTCTTTGATTTTCTTCGCTAGAGGATCTTGGATCGTTTTCGTTAAATCAGCGACCATGATCTGCGTTGGGTCAACCTGACCACCAGCGCCCCCCGTAGTGATCACTTTGATCTTGTTGCTGCGGCAATACGCCAACAAAGACGCCTTCGCTTTTACGCTGTCAATCGCATCTAGCACGTAATCAAACTCTTTGCTTAAGTACTCATGTTGATTGTCTGGCGTGATGAAATCATCAATCAGGTTGACTTTACACTCTGGGTTGATCAATTTGACACGCTCGGCCATCACTTCAATTTTGCTTTGGCCAACGGTGCCCGTCATCGCATGAATTTGGCGGTTAATGTTCGTGACACAAACATCGTCCATATCAATCAGAGTTAGCTCACCGATCCCTGTACGAGCCAGCGCTTCCACCGCCCATGAACCTACGCCACCAATACCAATCACACAAACGTGTGCAGCGCGAAGAATGTCCACTTCGCTGTTGCCATAAAGACGACGAGTGCCGCCAAAGCGTTGATTGTAGCTGTCAGATGCTGGGGTATCGAGTTCACGCATATTGAAGTCCAGATGATCGATAGAAAAACAAAGAGTGCGATTTATACGCACTCTTTGATGAAATGTCTAGATAAGAGAGTGTTCCTCTCTCTTGGACGACTATTGTAGCTTTTCTGGCGGTAAAGCCCAAGGCGCTTGAGTTGGTGAGTTTTCTAACCCAAGTTTCCACACTCGACCAAAATGCTTGTAGTGCCCTGCTTCCGTTCCTGCTCTCGCACCAATGCCATGATACAGATCCAAATGGTTCTGTTTTACCGCACCACCAGTGTCTAAAACGATCAGCATTCGCAGTTGATGCGCACCACTCCACGTACCATCGGCATTCAGCAGTGGCACTTCCGCCAAGATTGGCGTACCCATTGGTAAGATAGAACGGTCACCCGCGACGGCGGCCATTGGCAACAACGGAATACCAGCCGAGCCTGTTACTGGCGCTTCTGCTTTTGGCGCAAAGAAAACGTAAGAAGGGTTTTGCTCCAACAACTCGCGCACTTTCGCATCGTCGTTGTCCATCACCCACTCTTTGATTGCTTTGAGGGACATTTTTTCACGCGGGACTTCACCACGTTCAATCAAAATGCGGCCAATGCTGACGTAAGCTTTATTGTTTTTACCCGCGTACGCAAAGTACTCCAACGTATCATCATCTTCAAAATGCACGTAGCCACTGCCTTGCACTTCCATCATAAATGGGTCGATACGATTAGGCGCGTAACCTAGCACCAAACCTTGTCCATCTAGTGCTCCATTGTAGATCTCCGCGCGAGTCGGACAATCTGATGAGCAGTTTGGCTTGCCATAAACTGGGTACTTAAAAATGTCGTTTGGTGTATGACGCAGTTCCATCACGGGAGAAAAGTATCCGGTAAACAACACATTACCTTTTTTATCACCACCACCCAATTGCGCGGCTTGAATGCCAAACGCACTCAACGCGCTGGTATCTCCGCTCTGTTGCGCCCACTCACTTAATCGTTGATATAGCGGTTGGTACATCTTCGCCATGGATGGTGACTTTATCACCACTTGCTCAGCTTGCTTGTTAAATTCAGTAAAATCGCGTGGTTTGTTAGACTCAACCACATCCACTTGATTGAGGATCTGAGGAAACTCACCATCAAGATATTGCTGAGCACGATCATTTTGTTGAGCACAGCCAAAGAGTAGGCTCAAAGAGATAATAGGAAGGAGTTTTTTTAACACGTGTCTTTTCCGTAAAAGAGAATAGCAAAAGGATGGCAAACAAATGCATACGACGCAATTGAAAAGCAACGACAAAATGTTTCAACGCTAAGCCAATCCGTTTACTCGTTGTGAATTCATTCAGTTAATGCAACATGATAACAGCGGAAGAATTACGGAATTGTCCGGATTATGTTTGAAAGTAAGATTTACCTATTGAGAGATGAAATTGTGATCATCCATGTGACTCACAGACGCAAGAGATCTCTGCTTAAAAGACAATGATAAAAACGACTATCTTACCGCAATCCTTGCACGCCCCTCTAAACGGAATACAGGTAGATAATGTGCATTGGCATCCAGCTTCATTTCTGCATGCTGCTTACCCACAAAATTGAAGTGCCGCTCATTTGAACCCACTCGATACGAAAACGAATCCCCATCGAATTCAAAACTGGTAGCCACTGTAGAACCATTTACAGTAACACCGCGCTCACTCAACACAAATTCTTCACGAGCATAAGGCGCAACATCTTGCTCAACCCAGCGGCCATAAATAGTCGATTTAGGAATAGGCGGATTAATGGTTCGAGTAATCAAATCACTATATAGCATGCACACGACAACGGTTCCAACTATCGCTATAAGCATGAGAGAACGCTCTAGCCACTTACGAAGCATTGATTTAGATGACGTTTTTGACAGATTTGAAGCAGTGATCGCAGCATTCTTATTAACAACAGAAGACATGAGGTTCACGTGTTGAGAAAAGACGCGCTCATTGTAACTCTCCCTTTCAACGGGACCAAGAACCTACCTCAATATGTTTGTGCTTTATTCCAAAATTTCACCTTGCCACCAAGTGAATAAAAAGGCATTATTTTGACATAATTAAACAAAGGAATAGCTGTGGTGAAAATTCGTAGTACTGCTCTCGTAAAAGGATTCCGTCAATCAACACCTTATGTCAATGCTCACCGCGAAAAAACCATGGTGATCATGCTGGGCGGAGAAGCCGTCGCACACAAAAATTTTGGCAATATTATTAATGATATCGCACTCATGCACAGCCTCGGAATTAAAGTCGTGGTGGTGTATGGTGCACGTCCTCAAATTAATCAGCTGCTAGAAAAACAAGACCTCACTACGCCTTACCACAAAAATATCCGCATTACGGATGAATCGGCTTTATCTGTTGTTATGCAAGCTGCCGGACAACTTCAACTTGCGATTACTGCGCGCCTATCAATGAGCCTCAACAACACTCCGATGGCAGGCACCCAGCTCAATGTCGTTAGCGGAAACTACATCATTGCTCAGCCACTCGGCGTTGATGACGGGGTGGATTATTGCCATAGTGGACGTATTCGCCGCATTGACACCGATGCTATCAACCGCACTCTTGATCAAGGCTCTATTGTGCTACTTGGCCCCATTGCGAGCTCCGTGACTGGCGAGTGTTTTAACTTACTTTCTGAAGAAGTCGCGACACAACTGGCGATCAAGTTGGGCGCAGACAAACTGATTGGTTTCTGTTCAGAACAAGGGGTCATTGATGACAACGGTAATGCTGTCGCCGAGTTGCTGCCAATTGAGGCGGAGCATGTCATCAAAACGCTCTCTGAAAATACGTCTCCTGACCTAGATTACAACACTGGGACACTGCGCTTTCTTAAAGGGTCTATTGCCGCTTGCCGTGCCGGAGTACCTCGTAGCCACTTGATCAGTTATAAAGTAGATGGAGCCCTAATTCAGGAGTTGTTCTCTTTCGACGGTATCGGAACCCAAGTCGTTATGGCGAGCGCTGAACAAGTGAGGCAAGCCAATATTGACGATATTGGCGGTATCTTAGACCTCATTCGTCCTTTAGAAGAGCAAGGTGTACTCGTTAGGCGCTCTCGAGAGCAGCTAGAACAAGAGATTGGAAAATTTACCATCATCGAAAAAGACGGCTTGATTATTGGCTGTGCTGCCCTTTATCCATACCCAGAAGAGCGCAAAGCTGAGATGGCTTGCGTAGCGATTCACCCTGACTATCGTGATGGGAACCGAGGTTTGTTACTGCTCAACTACATGAAACATCGTTCTAAATCCGAAACCATTGATCAGATTTTTGTCCTCACGACACACAGTCTGCATTGGTTCAGAGAGCAAGGTTTTTACGAAGTCAGTGTCGACTATTTGCCCGGAGCCAAACAAGGGCTATATAACTTCCAGCGTAAGTCAAAAATCTTAGCGCTAGATTTGTAGCTTAACCTTAAATCACGAAGCAAAATTTAACGCTCCGCTATACCAAAACCTCAAGGTGCGGGATTCAGCTCATTAACGCTCAATCCTGCACATCAAGTTTGTTTTGGAGTAAGGCCTCACATAAATCCTGCTTCGAGCTAGCGAGTCATCATATAAACACCAACTTAGAAATACGCAAACCATTGCTTGATTTTCGTTCCAATTTTATCTTTTAAATATACATTTGGTTGGCTATACTCTGCTCGCTAGTGATTGGTTTTTAACCAATACGAATGGATCTAGGTGATGTAATGTAGCCTTCACCCTAAAATACTGGGCAATTGAAAAACTAGTTAGCTCCGTATTGCACACCAAGGACAGTTGTTAATCTGACTTTAAATAAGCCGAGACGAGCACTGTTATGAGAACAATCATTTGTAATTCGCTTCAAAGCTTCTGGGATATGGCTGACAATCAGTTTTTAGAAGGCCTAGACGTCCACTGTGTTTTCCCCGTAAATGATGCTATCCGAGATTTTATTCTTGCTTATCAACAGCAATACAAAATACGCAGCGTATCTTTTACCAACGCGTTCGCAAAACATGCATAAAAGAAGACCGAGCCATAAGCTCGGTCTTCTTGTTTTAGTTGGTAAGCCGCTGTACTAATCCACTCGCGCGAGCCGTTTTCACTTTAATGCCTCGCTTCAGAACGTTGAGTTCGGCGTAAAGAGCTAAACGCTTTTTCGCGCGGGTAATGCCTGTGTAAATCAACTCACGAGTTAATATCGGGCTAAAGTCTGGTGGCAAAATCATCAGGGTGTAATCAAATTCACTGCCTTGCGATTTATGGATGGTCATGGCGTAAGCCGTTTCATGTTCAGGCACTCGGCTTGGCAAGACCGATTTCACACTGCCGTCAGGTAACTCGAAAAAGACTTTCAAACGCGGTTCTTCTTCACTGTCATCGAGCATGCAAATACCGATATCACCGTTATACAAACCTAGACCATGATCATTACGCGTAACCATGACAGGTCTGCCGTGATACCAAATTTCATCCTGAACTTGAATGAACTTGCGCGCCGCGAGCGCTTTCTCGATGCGCTGGTTTAGCCCAGCAACACCAAAGTCACCTTCACGGATCGCGCACAGCAGTCGGCATTGGTTGAAGGTATCTAACACCGCTTTGGCTTTGTGCGTTAGCGACTCTGGCTCTCCGGTTTTAGGATCAGTTTCCTGTTGTCCAATGCGTTTGAGGTAACGACCGTATTCCTGCACCAACGTCTGCATCATTTGGTTGTAATGTTGACTACTTAGCGCGAAATGTTCGATGTCAGAAAAGTCACGCGCCCAGACGTTATCTACGCTCGCAGCAGAACCGGAGTTAACCGCTTTTGCCAACTGACCAATGCCTGAGCGAGCATCAAATCGGTAGCTCTTTTGCAGCATACATAAACTATCGGCAATGCTAGATGCACTGTTACCCGTATGCGCTAAAGTATCGAAACCCGTCAGTTTTGCGATGGCTGACGCCTGCTCTTTGCCATAACCCAACGCATGGAACGAACAGATATCACCCAACACAGCCCCAGCTTCAACTGAAGCAAGTTGGTCTTTATCACCTAGCAAAATCAGCCGCGCATGTTTCGGTAAGGCATCGACCACTTTGTACATCATTGGCAAATCGACCATCGACGCTTCGTCGATAACTAAAATATCCAAATGCAGTGGATTTTGCTTGTTGTGACGAAATTCTGCGCTATTAGGAATCGCGCCCAGCAACCGATGTAAGGTGCTTGATTCAGTCGGAATTTTGGCTTTTAGCTCCGGAGAAACTGGCAGCTCTTGCACCGCTTTACCAATGGACTCGGTTAATCGCGCCGCCGCTTTCCCCGTCGGGGCCACCAGCTTGATGGTTAGGTTTTTCTCGTGCGTCGCCTGTTCAATCAAAGCGGCAAGCAATTTGGTTACTGTCGTCGTTTTACCCGTGCCTGGACCACCAGAAATCACAGCAAATCGACGAGTTAACGCAACCGCCGCCGCGACTTTTTGCCAGTTCACACAAGCTGAGAGTGGTACGAGTTCATCCAGTGTTTGCAAATCTTGAACCTTGCGCGCATTGCTAAGCACGGAATCAATCGCAGGCCAATCCAACGATTCGCTTGCGACCACATCAAGGTGGTCACACACCAATTGTTGACGCAACACTTGGTTGCTGTTTCCCGCTTCTACTGCTTTGCCTAACGCGTTAAACAGAAAATAGTATTGGCGTGCAAACAAATGGTTGAGCAACTCGGATAATCGCGAAAACTCTTGCGCTTGCAAGTTAACTGCGGCGCCCAACTGGTTAAGCTTTTCCGCCAGTGTCACTTCATAATGCCAATAGCGGTGCAGATACAGACGCTCGCCATCGAACATCAGCGGTAAGGCTTCTCCTTGCGCGCCGACCACGCTGGAATTTTGTAATACTTGAATCCAGTCTATGCCTTGCAACTGTGTATTGAGCGCCAATGCCGACTCACCAAACAGCCCTAACTTACTGGCTAAATCCGCAGATTGCCCTTGCGCATCGAACAGAGACAGACAGATATGTCCTTTGCCAAGCTCACTACTGACAACACCAGCGATAAACGCCAGTGCTTGGCTGTCCGACGATTCATCATGCGTTTGAGAATGAATAAAACAGGCGAATTGGTAGTCGAGCTGACGAATAGCACCTTTGTGCGCCAAGCGTTCCAGCACTACCAATAAACTATCTTGGCCAGAATGAAGATTGTGATTTGTCGTCATTAAAGTAGCTCCATCTGCCCGGCTTGAGTTGAGCGCGTTTCAAGTGCTTGACCATCAATCAAACGATCCATCTCTTGTAAGAACTCTAAGGTTGGTTTCGCGGCAAAAATGCCGTGGTCACTCTGCCCATCCATGCCGCGCAAGAACAAGTAATACACACCACCGAAGTGCTGCTCGTATTGATAATTCGCCAATCGGCTGCGTAGGAAACGATGCAGTGCTAACGCATAAATCTGATACTGCAAATCGTAGCGATGATCCGCCATCGCCGATTTCAGAGCCTCACCATGGTAGTGCGTCACATCGTCGCCAAGATGATTCGATTTCCAGTCAAGCACGTAGTATTTACCTTGATGTTCAAACACCAAGTCGATAAAACCTTTGAGCATGCCTTGCACGGTTTGGAAACCTAAATCCCCCGCTTTCGCGGACAACGGATCGTGACGCTGAATGACTCGGTTTAACGCCGGTGCAGACAACACTTCAATCGGCAACAAAAATTCCATCTCCACCAAACGTTGCGACGGTACTTTTTGATTCAGCAGCAAAGACTTACCATCCAACGGCGTTGCGAGTACGGTATCAATCAATTGCTGTAAAATGGGCAACCACTCTTCATCGAGCTGTTCGCTTTCCATCAAGCCAAGGATGATTTGTGTATTCTCTTCCGTCGTGGCTGGCTGAGTAAATTCAATTTCCTCAAACAGGCTGTGCAGGAACGTACCCGGACGCGCACCACGAGGGAAGGTAAAAATAGAACGCTCTGGCTCCACCAAATCCGCTTCGTCTTGTTCTTCAGATGAGTCGATATCAAAACCCGTAATCTCAATCGTGGCATCATGCTCGGCGTGATGAGAGCCTTGCTTGACCAAGCCAGAATAACTGGTGATGCGCCAGTTTCTATCGATAGGGTTTTGCAGCTCTTTCGCGCTAAGATCGTGTATTTCTTCTTGTGGCGATACGTACTTCTCTTCGAGTTGCTGCGGCGGATCGGCCACAACGACACAATCAAGCTCGTCTTGTTGCTTTGTTAAACCTTGGTACAAATCGTTGATGCCACCTTCTTGACCATTTTGAATCAAATAGCCAATTGCACTGCGGTGTACGCCGGTTGGCTCTTTGGTCGAACGACCATTGCGCAAAGGCGAGGCACCGATAAAACACGCATACACAGCACGCGTTAACGCCACGTATATCAAGCGTAAGTCTTCCGCCAAACGCTCTTTATCCGCTTGCTTCATGGACGCATCGTTGCCAGTGATATCCAGTACCGTGCGGTCATTGGCTGCATCGTAATATTTGGCTTCACTGGCTTCTCGATAGCTGAACACAAACGGCAGAAATACGAGGTCATACTCCAAGCCTTTTGATTTGTGAATAGTTACGATCTGCACTAAGTTACGTTCCGATTCTAAACGTTGGATTTGGTCATCACTGCCACCCAAACCGTTTTCCGCATCACTGATAGACTGAGCGAGCCAACGCAGCAGACCGTGGTCGCTATCCAGTTCATTACTGGCTTGTTGAAGCAGTTCACCAATGTGCATTAAATCGGTAAGTACTCGCTCACCATTCTCACCCTGTGAACTCGCGCCTTCTTCTAGTAATCGCTCGGCAATATGGCGTTTGCTGATCACCGCGCGCAACATCGGCAGCACACCACGTTGAACCCAAAGTTTGCGATATTCTTTGAATTCGTTTACGGCGTTTTCCCACACCACTTCATCGTTATTAAGCGCATCCAAACTTGCTGCGTCGAGGGCAAACAGCTCAGAGGCAAGACTTGCACGCAGCGCACGGTCATTTTCTGGCGTCAGCACCGCTTGCAGCAAACGCTGTAAATCCTGCGCCACTGAACTGGTAAACACACTGTCTCGGTTAGACAGGTACACGCTGGCAATACCTTGCTCTGCTAGCGCTTGTTTGATCATTCGACCTTCACTACCTGTTCGAACCAACACCGCGATATTGCCCGCTTGAACCGCTTTCTGTTTTTCGCCATTCACCAGACACGCTTGCCCCTGTTGAGCCTGCGTCAAAATAGTTTGGATTTGGCTTGCGGTCGCCTCTGCCATTCGAGTCAAATACTCGCCTTTTGGTAGCGGTTTATCGTCCGCTTCTTGCAACCAATAAGTCAGCGCGGGTTGCTTTTGGCCACCCATAGTCCAAATGCGTTTTTCGGCATTAGGACTGTACTTAACGGGTAAGAAGGGAATATCCGAATCATAGATAAATGGACTATCAGGCAAGGCAAACACTTGGTTCACCGCCTGCACCATATCGGCACTTGAACGCCAGTTGGTTCCTAACGTGTAGTGGGCACTTACTTGGTTACGCGCTTTGATGTAAGTGAAAATGTCTGCGCCACGAAAGCCATAAATCGCCTGCTTCGGGTCACCGATCATAAACAAACCACATTCCGGGTTGTTCAGATAAATACGACTGAAAATACTGTATTGAAGCGGGTCGGTATCTTGGAACTCGTCAATCATTGCGACAGGATACAAAGTACGAATACGCGCAGCTAAAAGCTCGCTTTCGTCCGTATCGATAGAAGCAGAAAGTTGCGTCAGCAAATCATCGAAAGAGAGCCACTGTTTTTGATTTTTCGCGTTGGCCAGCATCACACGACAATGTTCAATTGCATGAGCAAGCAGTGGTGCTTTTAAGCTGATTGGGTTAGCAAGAAATGTTTCAATGGCTTCAAATACCGCGTGCTGCGGCGCACTGCCTTTCGGTGTTTTTTCCAACAAGACGTTCTGCGCGAATTTTTCCAGCTTGTCTGGATAATCGTAACCAGTAGTTTCCGTTGCCGCCCAAGCATTCACCGCCTCCAACCACGTCGGCAGAGACTTTTTGGTGTAGCTACGTTTGTTAATATCTGAATCTGAAATCAGCGTTAAGAAGTCATCTTGGCTTTCTCGCCACTGTGCTTTTAATTCATCAATTTTTTTCAAATTTTCAGTATGAAGATCAGCCAAACTGCCTTTCATTGCAGGAACAGAAAGGCTTAACGGCGCACCGGTTAAGTAATTGCTGATGTCAGACAACAACGCAGATGGAGAGCTCCATAGCTGGCGAATTTCTCCAGCCAAGGTAAATGGCAACGGGTAGAAATTGCGACGCCAGTAATCGGCTACAACTTGCGATTTTAGGTGACTTTCATCGGTCACAAACTCGTTATTAAATCGGCTGCCAGATTCAAACGCATTTTGCGTTAGCATGCGTTGGCAAAAACCGTGAATGGTGTAGACCGCCGCCTCGTCCATCTGACGTTCTGCCTGCAATAAAATTTCTGCGGCTTGCTTGTGATCGTCAAACTCATTAAGCAAAGGTTGGATCACCGGATCGGAACTCTGTCCACGCGCAAACGCGATTCGCGCATCATGTATTCTTGCCCTGATACGATCGCGCAATTCCGCAGTTGCCGCTTCGGTAAAGGTTACGACCAGAATTTGGTCGACCGTAAGCGGTACGCGATGTCGAGTTTCCGCACTACCATGACCAAGCAAAAGGCGCAGATATAAACCTGCAATAGTGAAGGTTTTACCTGTACCTGCTGATGCCTCGATTAACCTCGCACCATGCAGAGGAAACGTCATCGGTTCTAGTGGCGTTGGTTGAGGTTGCTCTGTGCGGTCTAACGTATGTAGAGGACACTCTGCACCTGACATTTGATCCATAACGCTGAATCTCTCCGGATTATTTACTAGGACGTATCACCTAATAAATGTGATCTATAGTTAAAAATTCTATTAATATGTTTAACAAGTTGGATAATTTAGAGCTTTGTGAGATCTTTCTCACGGTTATCCATAAGACGTACCGTTAGTATGCGCCCCACGAGATACGCCAAACCCTTTTGGCGGCACAACTCAAATGAATTAAACAAAAGTATCATGGTCCCTCTGACCTTGTGGCCGTACAGCGAACGCCCTACAAAAAATAATGATTTTCTGGCGGCCACCCTACTCTTCCTTATCTTTATCCAACTGTCTTTATTACGCTTTTACATCATCGGCGTCTTGAACCGCTAAGCGCGCACCTTGCAGAACTAATGCTGTCAGCAAGCGAACCTCTGAGGCCAACTCATCATTCCAAGCAGGCCAAATTCGAGAGATGTACGCATTATTGCCTTCGCCCGGGCTCATGAAGCCATCATTGAATGCGTCAGCCATTTTCTTCAAAGATTTCTCTTCGTCATCTACCCACTGACCGCGGCTAAAGCCCGCTTCAACACAAGCCAACGCCGTTTTCGGGAAATAAGGCAAAGGCTTAGTCATACCCTCGAAGAACAAGCGAACTAATTCAGTCAGTAACTGTTTGGCATACTGCGCATCGGCAATTTCTGGGTAGATCAAATGCATCGCACCTTCTTTACGATCGTAACCAATGATGTGGGTTTTCTTAGCATGACCCGACGCCGACATGGCAAGGTGATCGGTCCACGCTGCAAGGTAATCCTGCGAGCGAATCTTACCGCTTCGGTAACGAATCAACCCAGATTGGTAACACTGGGTTAGCCAACCTGTTAGGCGAACGTTTTTCTCTTCGCCTTCATTTCGCTCAAACAAGGAATCAAACGTCAGGTCGATTTCCAAATCGTCTTGAGGCGCACCAGATAAAAACGCCAGTTTGTCCACCAGCTCTTCCGCCTGAACTCGGTTGGTTTCAAACTCGATATCACCAAACGCCCCCACCGGCAGTTTGCCTTGCGCGCGCTGTTGACTCATAAAGTGTTTAAGCACCTCTGTTTTTTTCTCTGGCTGCATCAATGTCGTTTCAAGCAAGGTTTCTAACAGCTCATCACGCATTTGATAGCTTTCCAAACCACCTAAAACAAAGGGTTCGTCGTCTTCCATCACCGGCAGTGGCGGCTCAAAGATTACTTTTAAGCGACGATTGAAAAAATACTGCACCGGTAAGCGCCAGAAACGTTGCAACTCGACTAAGTCGAGCTCAAGTGGGAACGTCGCTCCTAACAGATAGTCGTCTAATGCACGGTTAAAATCACGACGAACATAGCCTTGCGATTGACTACTTTGAGTCAATGCCGCTGGAATCCATTCTTTCGCGTAGCTGGCGTGCATGCCTTGGAACGCACTTGGGCTAAACGGCACCATGGCGTGGGTATTCACCAACGCGTTTAACAAGTTGTCGCCAGACTCATCAACGGGCAACGCTTCATCACCACTTAAACAATAGTTTTGGTGGCAGTATTCCATCAGCTCAGAAACCAATACCGAGGGCACTCGCTCGGTGTTGTCTTGGATTGAACGGCCAACATAACTGATGTACAGCGTTTGCTGTGCAGACAACATCGCTTCGAGGAATAGGTAACGGTCATCATCTCGGCGCGAACGGTCGCCCGGTTTGGTTCTTCCTGTCATCAAGTCAAAGCCTTCTGGCGGCATGGAGCGTGGGTACACGCCGTCATTCATCCCCAGTAGACAAACGGTTCTAAACGGAATAGAGCGCATCGGCATCAGGGTACAAAAGTTCACTTGACCAGCAAGGAAGCGCTGGCTGACTCGTGTGCCAGATAATTTGTTTTGAAGGTATTGGCTGATGATCGACGGCGATAACGCATCATCAAATGCGGCATCAGCTAATTGCTCTTTGAGTTGGCTGAGCGTATCGCGAATGGATTTGAGCGCCATTTCGCCTTCTAACTCAACTGAGAAGAAGTCATCCAGCAGTGAAACCAAAGTCTCTCGCCAACCATCGATAGTTTGAACATGAGAAAGTTTGCTTCGATAAGTGCTAATTTGTTGGATAAAGTGTGCCAACTTGCCCGCCAGCTCTGCGCCCATGCCTTGCACTTCGTTGTACGGAGACAAACTGCCTTGCTCGGTTTCAAACAAACCTGCGGATTCTGGCATCGCGTAGCCAAGCAACATTCGTTGAATACCAAATTGCCATGTGTTTTGACGGGTTTCCGGCAGTTCAAATTCGCGTCCGGTATTGGCATCCAACCCCCAGCGAATTCCCGATTCCTCAACCCATTGTTTGGCTTGTAAGAAATCATCTTCGCTGAGTTCAAAACGCTTTAATATCGCTGGAGTTTCCAGAAGTTCGAGTAGTTCTGATGCCAAACAGCGCGTATTGGGTAAGTTCACCAACTGCATAAATGCAGCCAGAATTGGGCTCTCTTGATCGGCAGTTCGGTCAGAAATCGAATATGGAATAAAACGCTCACCCGGCGCGTTACCAAAGACCGCCTGAATCGCAGGGCTGTAAGCGTTGATGTCCGCGACCATCACGATAATATCGCGCGGTTTTAACGTTGGGTCAGCATCGAACATCGCCAACAGTTGATCATGCAGCACTTCCACTTCACGCATCGGGCTGTGACAAGCGTGTAGGCTCAGTGATTTATCACCCAAGCTAACCACTTGTTTGTGATGACTGTTTTCAATCTGTTGGTCATCTTGATGTTCTTCAAGATTGAGAATATCCGCTTGCAATTGATGGAGCAGACTGTCGCGCTCAACATCAACAAAGGCTTCAATTTCATGAGATTCCAGCTGAGACAACAGATACATATTGTCGCGCCCGAGTTTACCCATGGATGCCAACAGACTGTTTCCGACCACATCGGTGTGCAGCTCATCGATCACATTATCTTCCAGTGATCCTTTCAGTTGCTCAGTTTCACCTTGCACTTCCGAGTGATCGTCCTGCCACACAACATGCTGACGATGTTTCGCCGCCAAACGAGCCAGATATTTGCGATCTCGAACTTCACCCCAGTAATAACGACAAGGGTTGGTGAACATCAGATGCACGTCGATGTGTTCACCAATTGCTTTTAGCGCATCCATATAGCGAGGCGGCAACGAAGAAATGCCAAAAACAAACAAACGCTTGGGTAAATGGTCAAAATTGCCGTTAAAACTCGCTAACGTGTCGATAAAATGCTCATAAAGGTTGGCACGGTGATATGGAGACTGCCCTAATGACACAGTGTGATCGTACAACGCTTGCCATAGGATCGGCTGCCACGGATGCTCATCTTCCAGCTCTGGCACACCCAGCCCAGCTTCCCAACTTGCGATCCATTCCGGACGATACACCAAGTAACCATCGAAAATATCGGCAATTTTCTCAGCCAGCTGGTACAGCTTAGAGTGGTCACTGTCATCTTTGAGGTACTGCGCTAACGGCGAAAACACGTCTTGGTTGAGAAGCCCCGGTAGCAGATGCATCAGCTTCCACGTCATCGCTTCTTTGTTAAACGCACTGCGCTTGGGCACGTCTGGCAACACCTGCGTAAACATTTCCCAAATGAAGGTTGCAGGGAGCGGAAAGTCAATGTTCGCGGCAACACCAAACTCTTTGGCCAATTCCATTTTTAGCCACTGGGACATGCCCGGACTTTGAACCAGAATTTGTTCTTTTTCGAACGGGTTTTCCAGCGGACTGATTCGAATCAGTTCGACAAGGAGTGATTTAAGAACGTCAACTTGGTTGGAGTGATAAACAGTAAACAAATTGGGAATACCGAGCGCCGATTGAAACTGTTAGCTAGCTTAGCACAGCCCCATTTAAACCCGCAGTGATCTCGCGTTCGGAAAAAACAAAAGGTTATATATCACTCAAATAGAGTATGAATCTTCTGAATTTTCACATGTCAATCAAGTATGACACTTCCATACAAAATGTGACATTCGTCGCAACTATTCCATAATAAAAAACACTGTTTTATACTCCCTCTACCCATAATTTATAAACAAACAAAAAGTATGTTTCGCAAACTGTCTTCCAACAGCGCTTGGCTGATTGCTTTTTTTGCTTGCTTTGCAGTGTATCTGTCGATCGCTTGTTATCCTTTTGTGTTGTCTAACAATCAGAATGAACCGCTAACCTTGTTGCAAGGTTACTATTTAGTTTCGACTCAATATGGCTGGCTGGGCTTGATCGCTCTTCCATTTATGTTGTTGAGTTTATTGCTCTCTTTTCTACCGACTCGAGCATTCAAAGGCATCGTGATCGCTATCGCGATCTGTCTATTGATCATGTTTAAAGTCGATATCCTCGTTTTTCAGCAATACAAACTTCACATCAACGCCCTATTAATCCGTATGTTTTTCGAAGGTGGCGGTGATGTCTTCGATATTTCTTGGATGAGTTGGCTAATCTTCATCAGTGAAATTGCCATTCTGGTGATCGGGCTCGCCTGTACCGTTTGGGTAAGTAATAAACTGGCACAAAGCCGAGCTAAGTTCGTTTTGATCGGCGTCTGGTTTGTTGTATTGCTCAGTACACAGATGATTCATGCGTACAAAAACGCGCTTTACGACGATGAAGTCAGTCAGTTTTCGAATAACTGGCCACTTTACTACCCGCTGACGGCCCGTAAATTTATTTACAAACACGACCTAGTGGATGAGAACATTGCATCGAAGAACCGCGTAGAGTTAACCAACATTGAACGTAGCTCACTCAACTACCCGCTTGCGCCGATTCAAGTGCAAAGCAAAGAGAAACAGCCCAATGTTTTGTTTATCTTGGTTGACGCGTGGCGCTACAGTGATGCGACGCCGGAAATCATGCCAAATGTCAGCAAGTTCGCCGAAAAGACAGTGAATTTCACACAACACATGAGCGGCGGCAACTCAACTCAAGCGGGTATTTTCAGCCTGTTTTACAGCTTGCCAGCGACCTACTGGGAAAGCTTTTACGCAAGCCAACGCTCTCCTGTTTTTATGGATACGCTGCAAGCAAAAGGCTACCGCATGGGCATTTTTGGCTCGGCACCGCTCACCAGCCCGCCACTTTCTCGCACGGTATTCAAAAAAGTGTCGGACTTGACCTTGAAACAAACTGGGGAAACAGCTGTCGAGCGCGATCAGCAGATCACAGACAAGTTCATCGAGTTCCAAAAGCAGGACAGCGACAAACCGTACTTTGGTTTTCTGTTCTACGATGCCGCCCACGGCACGGTGTTTCCTGAACCTGAATTTGCGAAATTCAAACCATACTGGGAACGCGTTGACCACATTTTGCTCAACAACGATTTTGACGCTTCGCTTTACCACAATCGATACAAGAACTCGTTGTACTACATCGATAGCTTGATTGGTGATGTGCTGAAAAACGTCGACTTAGACAATACCATTGTGGTGATTTCATCAGATCATGGTGAAGAGTTTAACGACCATAAGATGAACTATTGGGGCCACACGGGTAACTACAGTGACGTACAAGTGCATGTGCCTCTTTACGTGTACATACCAAATCGTCAACCAGAGCAAATTGATTACCGCACGACCCATTTTGACGTCGTGCCAACCATGATGAATACGCTGTTTGACGTTCAAGGCACAACGAGTTCATACAGCGTTGGTCATAACTTGTTTGATAGCTCTGCCCCTCGCGATTGGTATATTGCTGGCAGCTACTACAACTATGCATTGGTCGGCAAAGAACTGATGCTTGTGGTCAATCCTGGCGGGCACTCTCAGCAACTGAATCGCCAGTTAAAAGTCGAGAAAGAACAGAAAGTTCCTGTCGATATCATTCGTCATTCTCTGGATGAGATGTCGCGATTTTACAAAAAAGGCTAGTGTCCAACATCGACGCCGATTGAAATAAAAAAGCCTCTTGGCTGTAAGACCAAGAGGCTTTTCCCTATCTGCTATTTAAGCGTGATGAGCGTGCATCAAGCGTGGCTGAATCAATAAGTTGTTGATGTATTGTAAAGCCACATAAGAGACAACAAATGTTGCCACAATCAACTCAAGACCAGCTAAGCCTCGCACTTGTTGAACATAGTGCGCAGCCAATCCTTGCAACTCCATCCAATTCGCCATTTTAAACAGCGCCGTCGCACCGATCACCATCGGGAAAGTGAACGCCGCATAGCCTGGGCTAAATGGCAGTCTAAGCAATTTAAAGAATGCGAGGTAAATGATGGCTGTCATCAATACCGCGATACCAAATAGCATAGCGATGATCACTGGTGATGGTGTCGCAGTGACCGTTAAGTACCCTGCCAATGATAGACTTGCTGGCGCTGCCATGATTGCCATTGTTGGTTTCGCTGCATCCGGAATTTCATGGGTAAACATGAAACGGTAAATCATCATCGGCAACATGATCGCGTACGCCACCATCCCAAACATCAATGCACCTTGTGCTACTGGTGCTAACATCGGGTTTCCAGAGAAAGACACATCCGCAACGATGATACCCACTGGCGGTACAAACCAACTAGGAACCATGTGGTGCAATTCAAAATCTTTGGCGCGATGGTAAACAAAGCTCACCAAGAACACGATGTGCAGAACCACTGCAATCAGCCAAAGCACATCACCAGCCAATGGGTAAAAATGGCCGAGAGAGTTCGATACCACCATAGTGCCCATCGCAAATGTCGGAACCACGCTGCCCACAACCGGATGAGCAAGATCTTGTCTCAATAGATGATTATGTAGCAAAAACTTGGTTGCCAATATAGCCAATAATACGCTCGCGATACCCGCACTAATCCACTGTCCGTAGCCATGTAATTCGGCGAAGTTCTCCCAACTCCAGCCCAAGCTTGCAATACCAAGAGCCAAACCCGCCATTGGAGTTGGTGCTCCCATTACTTTTGCTTTTGTTCTTTGAATCATGATGACCTCAACCAGACTCACTCTTGATGGAGCGTATAATACGCTTGCACTTCGTTCCGATATATCTAATTATTTAAAACAAACGTTCAAAATTACTTAACGGTGGGGTATGGCAAGTCACATTTCTCTTAAACAACTGAAAGTGTTTACGACGATCACGCAGCACAAAACGCTCACAGCAGCTTCTGATAGTCTCTTTTTGTCAAAAGCCGCTGTGAGCATGGCACTCTCAGAATTAGAAAAGCAGATCGGCCATCACTTGTTTGATCGTGTTAATAACCGACTGATTTTGAACCAAGAAGGTCAAAAACTGCTGCCACTGGCGGACGAATTACTCAACCGAGCCAAGGACATCGAGAGCATTTTCGATGGTGACCAAGCGCTATCGGGCCAACTTCGCATTGGTGCCAGCGACACCATTGGTAACCAAGTCGCGCCCTATTTGCTTAGCGAATTTCGTCAGCAAACGAACCATCGTTCTCAAAGCCTGTTCATTTCTAACTCCGCACAAATCTGCGACATGCTGACCGATTATGAGTTAGACATAGCCCTCATTGAAGGCAAAACACTTCACCCTGAATTGCAGTCTACCCAGTTTAGCGAAGATGAAATGTGCGTGATTTGCGCGCCCGATTACCCAGCCGCGCACGAAGGGCCAGTAAACTTAACCGAGCTAGAAAACAGTGAATGGATATTGCGAGAGGCAGGATCTGGTTCACGCGAATTTTTTATGCGCGTTGTCGCACCGCGCTTGGAACATTGGCATGAAGCTTTTCAGCTCAATACCACCGAAGCGTTGATCAACTCAGTATCTGCTGGGCTGGGCTTAGGCTGCTTGTCACGCTTGTCTGCAGAACCTGCTATTCGTGACGGTCGTGTAAAACTGCTCGACATGCCTTTAGATATGAAACGCCGCTTCTGGTTACTGGTTCATAAAGAGAAATATCAAAGCCCATTGCTCAAAACGTTTATCGAATTTTGCCAAGATTGGGAACGACCAACCAACCTTCCTTTGGGGAATAAATCCGCAAAGTGAAACCAAGATAGTTTAAATGCTAGTCAGTTAGTTGTACGTGTCTCTCATTCTGAGGCTTGTGGCTAGACTTGATTGGTCAAAAACTGTATAAAAAGCCAGTATCAATACACCAAATTAGGGGACCAACCATGGCTGTAATCGTCAAGTACGTGGTAGAACGCAATGGAGAAGAGAAAATGACTTTTACCTCTAAAGCGGAAGCTGACGCATACGACAAAATGCTGGATATGGCAGATGAACTATTCACGCTGCTAGGTAAAAGTGAACTTCTAGAAGACGAAGGTAAGCAAGAAGATCTTGCGATGTACCTCGCTCAAAACAAAGAAGAAGTGCTTTACGCACTGGGTGCAAAACGCAAACCAGCACCAAAGAAAGCAAAAAAGCTTGAATCTGTAGAAGAAGACAAGCAAGAAGACGCTGCATAAGTCTCTCATTTGTTAAAGAAACGCCGCATCATGTGGCGTTTTTTATATCTGAAGGCACACATCATCATGGAAAGATCGCCCTTTCTTTCGAGCACAGATACGACAAATCGCCTTCTTTCATTTCAACAAACACCTGCTAATTGATCACCTCACAACCACATTTCTCATCAGACAAACATATCTCCCAAAAGACAAAAGGTATCCATCTACAGACTTTATCTATTTCCCCTCTTTAAACTCCCTAGCACTCTCATTATGATGGCTGACAACTTAATTATTTCTTGTCAGTGAACAGACGAGACACAAGACTCAACACATGGAGATCAACTATGGCTTTCTTTTCTCTAGCCTTTGGTACAGCGACTAAAAACCGCGATGGCAAAATCATTGAAGCGTTTTTTCCAAACCCAGTTCTTAACCCAAATGAAGAGCTTGTTAACGCACTAGCAGCAGTAGCAGGTTACGAACAAGGCAACCAAGCTATCGAGATCTCTGCAGCACAAAGTGCAGAACTTGCGGCAGCATTCGAAGCAAACGGCGATGCAGCAAACGCATCTTTCGCAACCAAAGCTGCAGAATCAGCACAGCCGCTTGTACTGGTTATTCTAGCTACGGATGAACAGCCACAATCTGTTGCTGAAGGCTTCCTAAAACTTCAACTTATCTCTAACCGTCTAGTTAAGCCACACGGCACAGTACTGGATGGCATCTTCGGTCTACTACACAACATCGCATGGACTAACGAAGGCCCAATCGACCAACCTGAGCTGGCTGAGCGTCAAATCGAAGCTCGCCTAGCTGGCCGTACGCTAAGCGTAGATTGCGTAGACAAGTTCCCTAAAATGGTGGACTACGTGGTTCCAACTGGCGTTCGTATCGCAGATACTTCTCGCGTACGTCTTGGTGCACACGTTGGCGAAGGCACAACGGTAATGCACGAAGGCTTCATCAACTTCAACGCGGGTACTACTGGCGTGAGCATGGTTGAAGGCCGTATTTCTGCGGGTGTGGTTGTTGGTAACGGTTCAGACATCGGTGGCGGTGCATCTATCATGGGTACACTATCTGGCGGCGGAAAAGTGGTGGTTTCCATCGGTGAAAACTCTCTACTAGGCGCAAACGCAGGTCTTGGCTTCCCAATGGGTGACCGTTGTACTATCGAATCAGGTCTATACGTAACTGCTGGTTCAAAAGTGCGCATGCTAGATTCTGCTGGCCAAGAAGTAGAAGTAGTGAAAGCACGCGATCTTGCCGGTGTTTCTGACCTACTGTTCCGTCGTAACTCTGTAACAGGTCAAATCGAGTGTCTTGCAAACAAGAGCGCAGTTGAACTGAACAGCGAATTGCATAAAAACAACTAATAAATAGTTAAGAAAAATCCCCCAGCAGGAAACTGTTGGGGGATTTTTTAGCTTACAGCAAAATGCGTGATTACTGATTTAAAAAGCTGACTGCTTTATCTGGGAAATCAGTAAACAAACCATCCACTTTCACTTGGTTGTAGTACACATCCATCATGCCTTCAAAACTGTCCGTGTACGCAGGAATACGTCCAGGATCGGCACGGAACGTGTATGGGTGAACTTGTAAACCAGCGTCTTTTGCAGCCTTCATCAACGGCTTGATGATGATATTGTCTTTGGTTGACTTATCATCCACCAGCATCGGCTTCCAAGGTCCAATTCCTTCCGCGTAACTCGCTACTTTCTTCATGCCGTCGGCTTCGAACATCCAGTCATAACTGTATGGTGTTGCTGTATCGCCTTTGTACACCATAGTTTCGTTCCAGTCCGTGTAAGCCATAAGCTGAACGAGCTTTAAGTCCATGTCCATTGCAGGCATGAGCTCACTGTTGATGCGTTGAAGTTCATTCGCATCAAAACACTGCAAGTAGACTTTGTCGTCTTGCGAGTCGTAACCGTACTGCTTCAAGACTTTAAGCACCGCTTTAGAAATGTCCTTACCTTCATGACGATGGAACCAAGGCGCTTTAATTTCTGGGTAAATACCGATGTCGTAACCCAACGTCTTGTTAAGTCCTTGGATCAGCTCAATCTCTTCAGCAAACGTCGGCACGGTAAAATCCGATTTCCACATTGGGAATCGTGTCGGATAACCAGCGACCTTATTACCTTTGTCATCGATATTAAAGCCTTCAGTTACTCGCAGCGATTTGATTTCCGCCAGTGTGAAATCAATCGCGTAGTAGCGACCGTCTTTGCGCGCACGATCAGGAAAACGCTCCGCAACATCCGTTACACGATCTAGATAATGGTCATGCAACACGACCAACTGGTCGTCTTTCGTCATTACCACATCTTGCTCTATGTAGTCAGGTTTCATTGCGTAAGCAAGCGCTTTGGCTTCTAGCGTGTGCTCAGGCAAGTAACCCGATGCGCCACGGTGTGCAATTACAAGCGGTTTCGCAATCGCACCAGCTGAGAGGCTAAGTGCTAAAAAAGTAAGACATACTGACTTTGTTTTCATTGTTATTTCCTTGATAAAGCGAAGAGGCAGTATTCCACTGCCTCTTTAAATAAATATTACGCTAGCGCTTCCTTTTCGCGCTCTTTTTGCTCGTGGTGCGCACGCTCACCTAAGAAGGCGTACATCAAACACACAATAGAAGTAATACAAGAACCCACTAAGATGATAAAGCCACCATCCCAGCCAAAGTGGTCTACCGTGTAGCCCAGAATCGCGTTTGCAGCCACCGCACCACCTAAGTATCCAAACAACCCAGTAAGACCAGCAGCAGTACCAGCGGCTTTCTTCGGAGCGAGTTCAAGTGCGTACAAGCCAATCAGCATAACCGGACCATAGATTAGGAAGCCAATTGCAATCAGTGCCATCATGTCCACCATTGGGTTACCAGCAGGGTTAAACCAGTAAACCATCACTGCAACGGTCACTAGCACCATAAATAAGATGCCAGCAGGTGCGCGACGACCTTTAAACAATTTGTCTGAAATCCAACCACACAATAACGTGCCTGGAATGCCGGCCCATTCGTACAAGAAGTAAGCCCATGACGATTTATCTACCGAGAAATCCTTCGCTTCTTTTAGGTAAACAGGTGCCCAGTCCAGTACGCCGTAGCGAATTAGGTAAACAAATGCGTTTGCAATTGCAATCGACCAAAGCAGCTTGTTGTTGAATACATACTTAAAGAAGATTTCCTTGGCTGTCATTTCTTGTTCGTGCGACTTGTCATAGTCATCAGGATAATCGTCTTTATACTCTTCGATCGGTGGCAAACCACAAGATTGAGGCGTATCGCGAACCGTCATCCAAACAAACACAGCAACCAACGTGGCGAAAAATGCAGGAACATAAAATGCAGTGCGCCAATCATCGTTAAATGCCCACAGGCCAAGAATAAATAGTGGACCAATCAAACCGCCACCCACGTTGTGTGCCACGTTCCAAACCGAAACGATCTCACCACGCTCTTTACGTGACCACCAGTGCACCATGGTTCGTCCACATGCGGGCCACCCCATGCCTTGGAACCAACCGTTCAAGAAAAGCAAAATGAACATCGCAGTGACGCTGCCAGTCGCCCATGGCATAAAGCCAAAGCAAAACATAACCAATGCAGACATCAACAGGCCGCCACTTAGGAAGTAGCGAGGGTTGGAACGGTCAGATACGCTGCCCATTAGAAATTTAGAGAGACCATATGCAATGGAAACAGCTGCCAGCGCGACACCTAAGTCACCGCGGCTAAAGCCTTGCTCGATAAGATAAGGCATCGCCAAACTGAAGTTTTTACGAACCAAATAGTAACCGGCGTAGCCAACAAATATACCGATAAAGAGTTGCCAACGGAGGCGAGAGTAGGTGCTATCGATACTGCCTGGGGACAGACGATCAATGTGCGCCTTAGGTTTGAATATTCCAAACATAGGAACCTCATTATTTTGTATGCGATGGTAAAAAAACACAAAAGGAGCGAACGAAACAAAAAAATCTTCGTTCGAAAGCTCATGAATTGTATTGAGTTAGGATTTTATTTCTGTGACAAATGTTGCACATGAATTAAATATAAGTAAATACAGTAAATTAGAGCGCATTAATTAGACCATCGTTCAACTTTACTCATAATTAGTTAATATGAAACTGATGTTTCAACCTCTCATTTGAGCATTCTAATTCGAAACCAATGAAACAAAGGCTCGAATAAGAACACAATTTAACCGTAAAAAGGGTGTTTCACATCCATCCTTGTTACGCGAAACCACTAAATAACTAAAAAGATGAAAAATGTTCGCGCTTAGTATCAAACGAAATAACAAAACTAATGTTATCTGAACTCAAACCTAGACAGTGATTCACGAACACAAGACATAAACCATATTTATTTTCATCTCCATTTTCATAATTAACACTAATTTGGATAACAAGTTCCTCTCGAGATATAAACATAGCAACGCATTTTCTTATATCACCGCTAGTCCTTGATGTACTTGACCTCGCCTTACCTCTTTAGGGTTAATTACTACGCAAAATCTGAGTAATAAATCCCCAAGCACGTAGCAGCTTCACAAAACTCCTCTTACCAGTTGTGCATTCTTTTTCACATCGGTAATTTGAGCGCTTCCAAAACACACTTCGTAGTAAAGAAATTCTTTTCGTTGTTTTCTTTTTCGATTAAAAGATGCGCCATTTAACAAAAACGAAGACTTTGATTAACAATTTTATGCTCAAACGCTCATTTTTAACGCGCGTTTGTTTTCGCAAACGTTTATATGTGCACAATAGTATCGTGCTAGACAGGCAAAAACGATCAAAGGACTTTTAACATGACAACGAACAAACACCCCTCTCTGCTCGGAGAATGTTTGGCCGAGTTTATCGGTACAGGACTACTTATCTTCTTCGGCGTAGGCTGTGTCGCAGCCTTAGTTCTAACAGGCGCATCATTTGGACAATGGGAAATCAGTATTGTATGGGGCCTAGGTGTCGCCATCGCTATTTACTGTACTGCCGGCGTTTCAGGCGCGCACATCAACCCAGCGGTAACCATCGCACTCGCTATGTTCCATGGTTTTGATAAGGCGAAAGTGGTGCCATACATCATCGCCCAAATGCTTGGCGCATTCTGCTCTGCTGCGTTGGTTTACAGCTTATACAGCAACCTTTTCACCGACTACGAAATCGCACATAACTTCGTCCGCAGTAGCCAAGATGCACTAGCAACCGCTGGTATCTTCTCAACCTATCCACATGCTTCCCTCTCTTTCTTTGGCGCTTTTGCTGTGGAATTCGTTATCACTGCCGTGCTGATGTTTGCGATTTTGGCTTTGGGCGATGAAAATAACGGCGCTGCACGAGGTGCAATGAACCCGCTGTTAATCGGTATTTTGATTGCCGTGATCGGTGGTTCTCTTGGTCCACTAACTGGCTTCGCGATGAACCCTGCGCGCGACTTTGGACCGAAACTGTTCGCTTACTTCGCAGGCTGGGATTACGCTCTGACAGGTGCTAAAGACATTCCTTACTTTATCGTGCCTTTACTTGCTCCGATTGCAGGTGCGTGTTTTGGTGGTTGGTTGTATCCAAAAGCGATTGCGGCTTACCTTCCACAACAAGGCCACGGCTGTACAATTCCAAACCAATGTGAGACGGAAGAAGAAACAGAAGAAGCTAGAGCTTAAAACTGACGCAACTCGAACATTTACTAAAATATAAATAACGAAATAAAAGGATTCTTACCATGACTGAGCAAAAATACATTGTTGCCCTAGACCAAGGTACGACAAGCTCTCGCGCAGTAATTCTTGATCATGACGCGAACATCGTAAGCGTCGCACAGCGCGAATTTACTCAGATTTATCCAGAGGCAGGTTGGGTAGAACATGATCCAATGGAAATCTGGGCAACACAAAGCTCTACGTTGGTAGAAGCTCTAGCTAAGTCTGGCATCCGTAGCGACCAATTGGCGGCTATCGGTATTACTAACCAGCGTGAAACCACCATCGTCTGGAATAAAGAAACAGGCAAACCCGTTTACAATGCGATCGTATGGCAATGTCGCCGTACTGCTGACATCTGTGAAGATTTAAAAGCGCGTGGTCTAGAAAACTACGTACGTGACAACACTGGTTTGGTGCTTGACCCTTACTTCTCAGGTACCAAAGTGAAATGGATTCTGGACAACGTTGAAGGCGCGCGCGAAGACGCAGAAGCAGGCAAGCTGTTGTTCGGTACCGTCGATACTTGGTTAGTTTGGAAGATGACTCAAGGCCGCGTTCACGTGACCGACTACACTAACGCATCGCGTACCATGCTATTTAACATCAACGATCTATGTTGGGATCAGAAAATGTTAGATGAGCTTGGTATCCCAGCGTCTATGATGCCAGAAGTGAAACGCTCATCGGAAGTTTACGGTAAGACTAACATTGGTGGTAAAGGCGGTACTCGTATTCCTATTTCTGGTATTGCTGGTGACCAACAAGCTGCGCTTTACGGCCAAATGTGTGTTGAAGCGGGTCAGGCGAAAAACACTTACGGCACGGGTTGTTTCTTGCTAATGAATACGGGCCAAGAAAAAGTCACTTCGACGCACGGCCTACTTACAACTTTGGCTTGTGGTCCTAAAGGTGAGCCTGCTTATGCACTTGAAGGTGCCGTATTCATGGGTGGTGCTTCTATCCAATGGCTACGCGATGAATTAAAAATCCTAAACGGTGCAGAAGACTCTGAATACTTCGCAACCAAAGTGGATACCTCAAACGGCGTTTATGTCGTGCCTGCCTTTACTGGTTTAGGCGCACCATACTGGGATGCCTACGCACGTGGCACGATTGTCGGCCTTACTCGCGGTGTGAACTCAAACCACATTATCCGTGCAACTTTGGAAGGCATCGCTTACCAAACTCGTGACGTACTGGATGCGATGCAAGCCGACTCAGGTATTAAACTTGCGAATCTTCGCGTCGATGGCGGTGCGGTAGCGAACAACTTCCTAATGCAGTTCCAATCCGATGTATTGAATACAGAAGTACACCGCCCTCAGGTAACAGAGGTTACCGCTCTTGGTGCAGCCTACCTTGCAGGCCTTGCCGTGGGTTACTGGGACAGCATTGACGAGTTGCAGAATAAAGCGGTGCTTGATCGCACCTTTGAGCCGCACGGTGATGAAGAAAAGCGCAATCGTCGTTACAAGGGTTGGAAACGCGCGGTAAAATGTGCGCAAACCTGGTCTGAGCTTCACGACGAAGAAGATTAATCTCACCTCCATACGAAAAAAGAGCGCCATTTGTGCGCTCTTTTTTGCGCTTTGCCCCTGATTCCTGAACTCGCTTACTTCTCACAACGCGCAAATTCGAGCACAATAGAGCTTCGAATTTGAAGCATTGGCCGTTACCAATGCACAAGGGAGTGGTAAGTGAAGCAAATACCTCGACACCAACAGATTGTTGAGTTGGTGAAAAAACAAGGCTATGTCAGCACGGATGAGTTGGTAGAAAGATTCAATGTCAGCCCACAAACCATCCGACGCGATCTCAATGAACTCGCCGACGACAACAAAATTCGTCGTTATCACGGTGGTGCAACCATCCCTCTCAGTTCTGAAAACACATCTTACAACACGCGTAAAGCGCTCAACTTCAATGAAAAAGATGTCATTGCAGACGAGGTGGTCAAGCACATTCCTGATGGCGCGACTCTATTTATTGATATCGGCACCACACCAGAAGCGGTTGCGCGAGCGCTCAATAAAAACCATAAACAGCTACGCGTGGTTACCAATAATATCAACGTGGCAACCATTCTCTTCCCCAACCCAGAGATCAAAGTCATCTTAGCTGGCGGTGAAGTTCGAAGTCGCGATGGCGGCATTGTTGGAGAAGCCACTCTCGACTTCGTTAAACAGTTCCGTCTCGACTTTGGCATTCTTGGCATCAGTGGTATCGACTTCGATGGTTCACTGCTGGATTTTGATTATCACGAAGTAAGAGTCAAACAAGCGATCATCGACAACAGCCGCAGTGTATTTCTCGCCGTCGACCACACCAAGTTCGGGCGCAATGCCATGGTGAAGCTAGGCAATATCGCTCAGCTCAACATGATCTTTACCAACAAGCAGCCACCAGAAGAAATCTTGTCGATTTTAAAAGAAGCTTCAATTCCACTTGAAGTCGTTGAAGCGAACGAGACAAACTTTGAAAACGAGTAGTTCCAATCATTAATTTGCCTCTCAAATGACCTCTGTCTTAATTAGGCAGAGGTTTTTTTGTGCCTAAATCACACAAAACGCTCACAAACGAAAATAATAGATGATCACAAACGAAACCTAAGCTAGGATTAGATCATGTTCCAAAATGCTCGTTCGCTCACCAAGAGGTCAAATTTATGAGTATACAAAAAAATGCTTCCACTACTAGCTCATCCACTACCTTAGACTTGATCGTAATTGGTGGCGGCATTAACGGGGCTGGTATTGCGGCAGACGCAGCTGGCCGCGGTTTGAGTGTTGGCTTATACGAAGCAAATGACTTTGCGTCCGCTACTTCTTCGGCAAGTTCTAAACTGATCCACGGCGGTTTACGCTACCTTGAACACTATGAGTTTCGTTTGGTTTCGGAAGCGCTCGCAGAACGTGAAGTTATTCTTCGCAAAGCGCCTCACGTTGCCCTACCAATGCGTTTCCGTTTGCCTCATCGCCCATTCCTACGCCCAGCTTGGATGATTCGCTGTGGTCTGTTCCTTTACGATAACTTGGGTAAACGTACGACTCTGCCAGGCAGCAAAACCGTCAACTTAGCGAAATCGGGCTTGCTAAAACCAGAAATGAAAACCGGTTTCGAATACTCTGACTGTTGGGTTGATGACGCGCGTTTAGTATTACTTAACGTTCTGGCTGCTCGTGAAAACCATGCAGAAGTACGTAACTACTGCCGCGTAGAAAAAGCACACCGTGAAGGTGGTATCTGGCATGTCACAATTCATGACGTGATGACAGACCAACGTTTCGAACGCAAAGCAAAAGCACTAGTAAACGCAGCTGGCCCTTGGGTAAAACAGTTCTTTGATGATGGATTAGAGCAAGCCTCTCCTCGTAACATTCGCTTAATCAAAGGCTCGCACATCGTTGTTCCTCGTATCCACAACGAACCGCAAGCCTACATTCTTCAAAACAAAGACAACCGCATCGTATTTATGATTCCTTACTTAGATAAGTTCTCAATCATTGGTACAACAGATGTGGAATACAAAGGTGACCCACGCGAAGTGGCAATCTCAGATGACGAAGTCGATTACCTCATCGACATCGTAAACCAACACTTTGTCCACCAGCTGACTCGCGAAGATGTGGTTTGGACATACAGCGGTGTTCGTCCTTTATGTGACGATGAATCTGACTCTCCGCAAGCGATCACACGAGACTACACGCTAGAACTCGATGCGGAATACGACCATGCACCTCTGCTTTCTGTCTTTGGTGGTAAGCTGACGACCTACCGTAAACTGGGTGAAGCGGCAATGAAAAAGCTGGCTCCTTTCCTACCAGAAATGGGAAGCGACTGGACGGCAAATCAAACCCTACCTGGTGGTAACTTCAGCTGTAGTCGTGAACAATTAGCTAAACAAATTCATGCTAAATACGCTTGGGCGCCAGAAGCATTGATTCTTCGTTACGTAACACAATTTGGTACCCAAACGTGGAACTTAATGGAAGGCACTGCAAGCGAAGCTGACCTTGGACACGCGTTCTCATCGCAAGCCGGCGGTGTTTACCAACGTGAGATCGACTACTTAATGAACCATGAAATGGCAATGACCGATGAAGACATTTTGTGGCGTCGTACCAAACTTGGTCTGTACATGAACGATGAAGAAAAGCTGGCTTTATCGGACTATTTAAAAGAAAAGCTACAGCAGAAAGTGGTTAATCTTTCTCAAGTTGGCTAGCTGCTCCTCCCCTCCCCACTAGAAAGCCTGCCTCGCTGCAGGCTTTTTTATTTTGCTGTTTTTACACCACACTTTGGCTTGCTTCACTTGATTACAAATAAGAGCAACTATTCATAGACATTTAGCGTTAAATGCAATCATACTCATTTAAATAATTATCCCTGAATAACTTCATGGCGCTGGGTTCAGAACGTTATCACTGATGCACTTCCCGGAAAATAATGCAGCGGAAGAGCACAGGCTCTTTCCGAGTTATTTGGGGAAAGGCTCAGACAAGGAAAAGAAAATGGGTTTTATGATTGAACATTGGGATTTTTCAACCCCAGAAGCAACTCAGCAATCCACAACGGCGGAGCAGATTCAAGCCAAACATTGGTACCATTGTGAACGGCTGCATCCCGATATTCGGGGCTGGCTAGAACAAAACCAAGTGCCACGTGCCACTGTTGATCACCTGTTAGCCGACGAGAGCCGACCGTCTTTCCACCCTTTGGATGACGAGAACTTCATGTTGATTTTACGAGGCGTCAATATGAATGGCGATGCTTCACCAGAAGACATGCTCAGTATACGAATTCTCTATTTTCAAGGGGCACTGATTTCAACACGTAAGATCCCATCGCGTGCCATCATGGAAATTCGTCAAGCATTGGCGGAACATAAAGGCCCGAAAAGCCTTGCTGGTTTACTTCATCAGATTATTGAAGGATTAAATAGCAAAATAGACGTTTACCTCGATACGATTGAAGAGACGTTAAACCAGTTTGATGTGAATGATGAATCGACGTACAAGCATATGGCGACTCAAAAAGCGCTTATCTCCATCAAACGTTTTATTCGCCCTCAGCAATATGCTATTCGAGATCTCGTTGAATCAGAGTCCGAGTTGGTGGCTTTAAGGCCCCATCAATATCGCTTCGCCCACAATAATATTACGCGCATAAATGAAACACTTGAGTTTTATCTTGGAGAAGTCGCTCTCTTTCAAGAAGAAATCAAACATCATCGTGACGAGAAAACTAATAAAAACAGTTATCTATTTACCCTAGTGGCGACTATTTTCTTGCCAACCAGCTTCCTAACAGGTTTGCTTGGCATCAACATTGGCGGTATGCCAGGCGTGGAATCCGCCATGGCGTTCACCTGGTTCTGTATCGCTTTAATTGTCATCTTTGCTCTAGAGTGGTGGCTATTCAAACGTTTGGGGTTCACGAATAAAACGGACGACGAATAAGCGCTAATCCTATAAAGAACAAAAATCAAAAGAGGAGCGCGCGGCTCCTCTTTCTCTACTCACATTAGAGCCCTATCCGGGATGACCATCAACGCGAGGGGTAATAAGCATCACGCCAAAGCGCCAAACAAACAGGCCAAATGCGACAATCCACAATCCGCCACTGATATTAATCCACAGCATCATATTGGCAGGATCAAATATCACGGCAAAACTGCGAACCAAAGCTGCCGCGGTAATCGCCGCAAACGCGAGGCTCATGTTCGGACCTTTGTAGATCATGCGACCAGTATGTCCCATCGTCACGCGTGCGATCATCGCCAAAATCAAACCGCCTAATGCACCTATCGCAAACAGGTGAATCAGGTTATGGCTGGCAAATGCGTCTCCCCAAGCACCTCGCAAAATTAAGCTTAGTGGCAAACACAAATACGCAGTATGCAGCGACCACACTAAAGGCTCGCTCAGGGTTAACCAAGGTTTCCAGCGAACAAAACGCACCAACTGAGCAACACCTGCAAATAGCATCAAAGGACTACCTAGTTCTGCAAACGTCACAGGGAAAAAGCTCAGCACAAATAGCATTACCAATGGCAAGTTAGCGAACCACTCTAACCAAGCCAATGGTTGCGCTTTTTCGAAATTAAATCGACGCGCAGTAAAAAATGGAATCACACGTCCGCCCATCACTGACAACAGCAAGGTAAACCACCACAGCATTGCTTGCCACACAGCAGAAGAGCTAAAGGGCGGCATACCTTTTATCGTCGCGTAACTTGCAAAGTTCGCAAAGATGGCCAAAAGAAACAGCGGTACAAAAAACAAATTACGCCAGCCTTTGGCTCGATACACACGAATGCCCACCTCATAGGCGACAAACAGTAAAAATACCGCTTCGATACTACTGGTTAACCACAACGGTGCTGGTGTCCAAAGCAATATGCGGGGCACTAACCACAAGCCAAATAAAGCCAGAAGCATGTAATGCTTGGTACCATTAATGCCAGTCCAGTTTTGTACAGCAGTCAATACAAAACCAACCACAATGGCCATCGAAAAACCAAACAACATTTCATGCACGTGCCACCACAATGCCGGTACAGCTAATGCGTTTGGCTGTCCGGTTTGGAACATCCACACCCACAACGCAATCGCAACAATGGCGTAAATCGACCCAAACAGAAAAAACGGCCGAAAGCCTAATCGCAGCCATGCGGGGATTTTTTCTTCCACTTTTTTATCGGTGATGTTCAGCATTATCTTGCCCTCAAGCGTCTCTTGATGCTGGTTAACTCAACTACAATATTGATGCTACCACAAACATGCATAAAAAATACATGTTAAGAGTTAAGATTATACTTAAGAGGTAAAGTTGTGCTTCAGAGGCGGGTTAGGTATAAACGGTGAGAGACACAACCATCAGTTAAGGGATGCAACGAAGATGTACATATTTGGCTATGGCAGTTTGATTAATTCTGCGTCACGTAAGTTAACCGGAAGAACGGGAGAAGCCATTCCCGTCATTGCTCATGGACTGGTGCGCTACTGGGGAAAGATTGATGACAGCTACACTCTGTCTCCTCTGGTTGTAAACCAAGGCGATGGGCAGGTCAACGGCGTTTTACTCGAAGTGAATGAAGAGGCTCTCGCAGAATTCGATCGCCGTGAGCGTGGTTATCATCGTATTCAAATTCAGCCAGATCAAATCGAATCGGACGCGAACTTTAACCAAGAACATAGCATCTGGGTTTACGTAAAAGACGAGCCATTACCACCGTGCGTAAAAAGCCCAATCATGCAAAGCTATGTCGATACCGTGCTAGCAGGTTGCTTGGAAGTATCTCATGCGTTTGCAGAGCATTTTGTGCGTCACACCATTGGCTGGCAACACGCAAAAGAAAATGACCGCTCCCAACCTAAATATGGCAACCTTGCAGGCGTGCAAAAGCATCATTACGAGTTGATTGATAATCTGATTGCCCAAAATTCGTAGCTCAATCCCATCTGTAAAAACAGCTCTAAACTAAGAGCTGTTTTTACAATAGAGCGACCAGTGAACTGATTAAACAATTCTCACCCCAGTCGGCATCGCTCTTTCTGGCGTAAGCAGCACACTTTCGGACTCATCATCCGTTTCTGCGCACAACAACATACATTCTGAGGTTTCGCCGCGCATTTTGGCTTTGGCAAGATTACACAACACGACCACTTGTTTGCCCATCAACTCTTCCTCGGTGTAATAAGGTACTAAGCTGGTTACGGTTTGCAGTGTTTTTTCACCAATATCAATTTGCACAATGTACAGCTTGTCTGCATTTTGATGACGAGCCACTTCAATGATTTTTCCGGTACGAATTTCCAGTTTGGCAAAATCAGAGTAAGCAATAGTTTCCATAATTAAAACCTCAGTAAAGTTTTACTAAAAAGATAACGTTTACACTATCAGTAAGCTTAATAAATACAAGTGGTAAAGTTCTCATTTCCGAAAGCAAATCCCCTATTAAATTGCACTTATTACACAATGGGTGTTTAATACTTCCAGTCAAAATTTTTAGCCACTAAAGGTTCTATATGGCAACGATCAAGGATGTCGCGAAAGAAGCCGGTGTTTCGGTCGCAACGGTTTCTCGCGTGATCAACAAGTCCCCAAAAGCCAGTCAATCATCGGTAGAGTCGGTCACCAAAGCAATGAGCAAATTGGGTTACAGACCCAATGCCGCAGCTCGCGCACTGGTGAGTCAAAGCACAAATACCATGGGTGTGTTGGTGAGTGATGTGTCCGATCCTTTCTTCGGCACGCTGGTCAAATCCGTCGATAATATCGCGCGCGAAAATGGCAAACATATCTTGATTGGCAACGGGTATCACAATCCAGATGATGAGCGTCAAGCCCTAGAATTGCTGATCAACAGCCGTTGCGATGCAATAGTCATCCACTCGAAAGGCTTATCTGATGATGAGCTAATTGGCTACGCCCAAGAGGTGAAAGGTATGGTGCTTATCAATCGTCATATCCCAGAGCTGGCTGAACGCTGTATTTCCCTTGATAACCGCAAAGGAGCATTCCTCGCGACAGAATATTTAATTCGTCACGGGCATCGCAAAATCGCTTGCATTGCCTCATCCCACGATATCGAAGATACCGATGAGCGATTGCAAGGTTACCAAGCCGCGCTGAAAGAACATGGTATTGAACTCTCCACAAGCTACATCGAATACGGTGAACCCAACAGTGATGGTGGCGAAGTTGCGATGACCAATCTGTTAACCAAATCTTTGGAGATTACTGGAGTGGTGGCCTACAACGACTACATGGCCGCTGGCGCACTCGCAGCATTAGATCAAAATGGCATTGACGTACCAAATAAGGTATCTATGGTCGGGTTCGATGATGGCTTGATCGCCCGCTTTGTTCACCCTAGCCTGACCACTATTCGCTACCCAATCGAGATGATGGCAGAACGCGCCGCCCGTTTGGCTTTGGCGCTATCTCGTGACGAAAAAATTGAAGACGAAACCATTATTTTTAGCCCAACTTTAGTACGAAGAAATTCTGTTGAGCGTTGTTGATGGTGGATAACCTGTAAATTGAAAACGAAAAGCCCGCTCAGGTTATTGAGCGGGCTTTTTCTTTGAGCACTTGTCGAGACGATATGGATTCTAGCTCAAGGCTTCGTTCGGTTTTGCAGACTTCACGTCAACGCCTTCCGCAAACTCACCACGCTGTAATTTTTCTCGTAAAATCGCATGTTGGTCTTCGGTAAATGTGTAGCGAGACATAATAAAGATGCGCACTAAAGCTCCCAATGCGGGTAGCAATGCAATACAGAAGAACATGCCACTGAGCGCGGTTTCCGTTTGCGCCGCATTTGGTACATAGCCAATCATCGTCAAGATTACCCCCGTTAAGCCGCCCGCTACCGCAACAGAAAGTTTGCCTGTAAAGGTTTGTCCCGAGAACGTGATCGCCGCGGTACGTTTGCCACTGTGGTAGTACGAGTACTCTACTGTGTCTGCAATCATGGCCGAGATAAGAGGGTTGGTCATCATAAAGATGCCTGTAATCACCGCTAACCACGCCATCACGACCGTTGGATTATCATAGCCAGTAAAATAGAACCCAATGCGAGCGATGATCTCTAAAACACACAGCGCAATAAAGATGTCACGTTTTTTGAAACGCTTTGTCAGCACAGGCGTAGCCAAACACGCAATCGCACTTACCAAAGTGATGGTACCAATCAGAGAGACTAACCCTGCGTCACCCATGTTGTATGTGAAGAAGAAAATGTATAAGCCATTCACCAGATTGAAGAACACATTCATGAAAAACGCTGCCAGAATAAAAAACAACGGCTTGTTTTTACGAACGGCTTGAAAGGTTTGTTTTAGCGTGACTTTTTCACAGCTCTTCGTCGAGATGCGTTCTTTGGTGTTATAAAAACCGTTCAGCATGAAGAACAAACCCGCAATCATCAACACAATCACAGCTGGTAAGTAACCCTGATCTGCCCGGCCATCAGCGAAGTAAGCGCTCAGTTTTGGGAACACAACCAAAGTCGCACCAATACCCGCATTCACCCCTAACATGGCACAAGTTGCCGCTTTTGCTCGCTCTTGTGGTTCATCCGTCATAACAGAAGACATAGACCAAAACGGCACATCAGAAATGGTGTAAAGCGTACCCCAAAGAATGTAAGTGATACCGGCATACATCACTTTTGTCGATGTATCAGCATCGATGTTATAGAAAGCGGCCACCGTGACCAGAACAATCAGAACCGGCGTAAACAGCATGTAAGGGCGGAATTTACCAAAGCGAGAGTCTAACGTGTCCATGTATCCGGCAATGAGCGGATCGTTTACCGCATCCCACACACGAGCAATCAAAAAAATCGTACTCGCCGCAATTGGAGAAATGCCCAAAATATCGGTATAGAAATAAAGAATAAAAGAGCCGACTAGACCAAAGCTAAAGCACTGGCCTACCCCATAGCCGAAGTAAGACATCAGCTCCTTATTAGTGAGTTTGTTTTGTAGAGTAGTCATTGTTCACGTCTCAATTGATTTTATTGTAAATAAGAAACCGACCCATTTCTCAGAGTCGGCTCACAGGCAATTAATCCACTTCTGCGAGTGTTTTGATCAATTGCACTTCGCTTGCGTCATACGGCTGTCCTTGCTCATCAAGCAGATCGTGGAACCATTGACTCGCATAGTTTGCATCGCTACGTTTTATCTCTGGCCAAGGCAGATGCGTTTGTGTTTTTCCTTTCACTAATCCCCACTGGTAGCAGCCAATGTTTTTCTGTTTAAAGACCGGAAGCTGTTCGTGCATGTACGATTGCGCATGACGAGCAAGCCACTCAGTACACATCATTGGTCGGTTGTAGCTTTCTACAATTTCAACGGCTTTATGGAACAGATCGAGTGGTAAGTAAGCGTGGAAAGTAATGATGTCCGATAGCTCCATCGCTTTGCGATCGGTTGGGTGTTCATAAATCGGCAGGCTTCGGTCAAGAATGCTTGGCGCATGCCAAGCGCCAACGGTGAGAGGCTGAGTTGGGTTTTCTTCACGTGCCCACTCAAACGCTTGTTCCATCAGCTCATGACTAAAGATTTCCATTTCTTCGTCGTAAGCGATCTCACCCGTAGTGGTGAAAATCATGCGGTTGGTTGGCTCGTTATAGAGATCCCAAATAACGATTCGAGGGTCATTTTTGTAGGTAGAGATGATGTCGCGAATATACGCTTCGACCTCACCCCACATAGATTTGTCCATCACCACATTGCGACCAGGACTTGCTGCTGCTTGGCTATTGTGCAAATCCGGTACTGGCGCTTTTTGTTCACCAAGATAAGGATGGTCGCCCGAAAAACCGCAGTCATCCATCGGCGTGAGCATCACTTTGATTTGATTGCGTTCGCAAATATCCAGAAAGCGCTCAATTCGCGCATGTAAACCATCGCGATCCGCTTGCCAAACTATAAATGGTAAGTTGGTACGTAAAGTGTTGTAACCCACATCATGCGCCCAAGCTAACTCTTGTTCCATCACCTCTGGAGCAAAAGATTCCGCTTGCCACATCTCATTCCAGTTAACCGCTGTGCGCGGTAAATAGTTAAAGCCACGTAGCCAGCCATGCTCTTTTTGCCATTGCCACGCTTTCTCTTCCGACCATCTTTTCATCTTACTCACCTTAAAGCTAAATTATTAACTAATAATATTAGTTA
>NZ_JAMQWD010000040.1:0-169860 GCF_024744415.1 Vibrio sp. RM-41-2B
TAGGCCACATAAAGGCTATTGATTATTTGCTCGTCAGTTATGTGAATGTTATCCAACGGCTTTGTTTGTTCGAGGGATACGAGTATGAAGCATAATTTGAGTATAGTTGGACGAAAAACGAATCGTCCTAGTAATCCAACTGCAGCTGAGTTGGCCTTAGATCGTTTTGATGCGTTAGTCGACGATTTCTATAGCAAGTATCGTGTGGCTCCACCTGCGGGTGAAACTGAACAGCAAAGAGCAAAACGATTGCAGTTTGAAGCACAAGACTTGAGGTTTTTGAAAAAAGTGAGGATTGAACTCATTGCTCATGCTCGAGTTGAAGATATGCAAGCTAAGTTGCAATCGTACTCTGCAGAAAACTTAAAAAAAAATGCGAAAGAGTTGTTCGTTGAAAAGCATCATCCGACGACGAAACTAGCTAATAATCTAACCGCTGCAGGAGAGCCTAAACCAACTAAAAACCATGAGCCTCACCATATCATTCCTGGCTCGGGAAGGTTTAGAAAAGCAGAAATGAGAGCCGCAAGATTAAATTTGCACATGCATAAAATTGGCATAAATGCGCCCGTAAATGGTGTTTGGTTAACAAATTATGCGAAGCATACGGACTTTAACTGGGAAGCACCTAAGTCTCCGGCTCACCGTTCGATCCATACATTTAATTATGAAACTTGGATTAGTTCCAAATTTTCGAAGGGTATTCCGAGTAAACAGCACTTTGAGGCTAACTTACTTCGGGTCAAAATGGAGTTAAAGAGTGGCACCTACCCTAAAGAGGTCTTGGAAGCTAAGAATGAAGTTTGGAAAGGATGATGACGGTTTATAAAATTACAGATGATTTAACTAAGTTTCAGTCGGTATGTTCTGGCCCAGATGAAATCGCTACCCAGTTGGGGGATTTCGACTATTTTGAGAGAATCTTATTGCAGGCTGTTGAAAATAAATCTCTGAAAGATATTTGGAAGCCTGCGGAGGTCGAGTTTGAAGATGTATTAACCGATAACTCTGTATTGCCTGATATTAGCTTATGGTTACGAACATATCTTGTTTTATCTCCGAGGGCATATGAAGCTCTAAATAGTTGCTTATCTGAAAGCGGGGATTTTTTACCTGTCAACTATCAAGGTGAACAATGGTATTTATATACATCGCTGACTTTTGGAAAAGAAGATAGACAAAAGTGTGTAGAGAAGATCTCATATGGAAGCCCTGATGGGTTAGAGGTTCTTGCATTCATTGATGATGATGTGAAAGATAAAGTGATCTTTAAATCAAGATTAGAAGGGGCTAGCAACTTATACTGCATAGAAAGATTCAAGGCTATGTGCGAACAAAACCAGCTTAATGGCATCGTATTTTCTACTAACCTGACAGGAACCTTTGAGTGAAGTCACTCAACAAAAACTAGGTTTAGTCTTCATAGTGTTTTTGTCAGCCTTCCTTGGTAATCACTTTTGTATAATTCAGAGCTGAGTGATGGCTCATTAAAAATAACTCCCAAATTCAAACAAATGTTTTAAGCTTTGGGAGTTATGTGTGATTGATTTTTTAGGATTATCATTTGTCTGGTTTGTTAACTCGAACCCAAGTTCTATCCTTTTCTTGTGTCGGCGGTAGCTTATCGTCGCCAGGTTCTATTGTAACTTGTCTAGGCTTGTTCACCTGTCCACCTCTAGGACCTCTTTCTTCATATTCACCTGGCTTATTAGGCTTTTCACCTGGCTTTTGCGTATTAGTCATTGTACAGTTCTCCTTGGGGTGTGCATCATTGCATATGAATGATAGTCCAAAGATAAACAATGTAAAATCATGCGAGTTAAAGTGTAAAAACGTTACTAAGTATCAAGATGTAATCTGCTATTTTAATCAAAGGATATTTGGTAGACGTTATTCAACTTTAGTTTGTCGCTATTGATGAATATATAATAGAAATGTTTTTATTAGCTTCATTTAACTGACGTCGATACTGTTCAAATGCAACAGGCTCATACTTGTCATCGTACTTCGTGTAATAGATGTTGGTAGTGCACCCTCGACTCATGCAGTCTAAGATAGTTTCGAGATGTTTTTTCTCTTCATTTAATTTTTTAAGATCATCTTTCAGAGAGAGTTTTGACTGTAGTTTTTCATATTGGTTTAATAAGGTAGCGTGTGCTGATTTATAGTCTTCTAAGCGTAATTCAGTGGTTGCTAGTCTTTCCGCTAAACTTTCGTAATCCGAATATTTCTCGAGCTTAGTTAACTGCTTTTGAACTGATTGAAGTTCTATTTCCACCTTTCTCTTTTCTATTTCTAGTCTGGCTGTTCCTTTTAGCTCTTCGTCGAGCATTTCTCGCTTTACTTTTTCTTCCAAGTAGAGCTTTTGTAAGTCTTGATACACTTTCGTTGTTTTGATTAGGCTTGTTTGAGCTTTAACCTTTTCTTTCTCTTTTGTAAGTTCAATTTGTAATGGAGTAACTTGTATAAATTGAATGACACCAGCTACAACCGTGGAGCAAGCAACGCAGGATGGGATTACCTTTGTAAACCAATAACTTTCTGGCATAACTATTCCTATTTAGCTTGTGAAAAACAATAGGTTTGATCAACTTGTTTCATAAATCTAGTTAAAAGTTTTGCAACTGTGCAGTTGCTACATAAGAGCTCATTAGCTGTACTCATTTTCTTTCATAAGTATTTGTAACATATCAGAGTTGATGGTCATTTAGCTTTCTCATTTATCCAAAGATCCCGATAAAGTCCACCTAAATTAACGGCTTGACGGGAATGTTTAATGTGAAGTCTAAGTAACTCTCTAATCCTTCAATGAGTAAATTGTATCTAAAACCACTGTGGAAAACTGTATGGATATACAGTATATTTCACTAATGATTGGTAAGGGTGTTGATATGTCTAAAGAAAAACAGTTGTTTCAATCCGCTCTGGATATAATCATTGATGGGGTAGCCGTCAGTGCTGTGGGCGAGGGAAGAGAGGAAGCGGGGCGAGTTTTACTAGAGGGAATATTACCGCGGTTTTCTCACTTATTGGATGACGAAAAAATAAAAGCCATCCAGTCGATAATTGGGATGGCTGATGAGGCAGAGAGTCCTACTTTTAAGCTATAGAATCGACAGCTGCTGTTTTAACTCTTCTCTATGTTCTGGTGCTAAAGTCTTAACAATATTAAAAGCTAACTGCGAAGTGGTTTTAGCGCTAGGGCTAAGAGTATGGCTATAAGACAAATTCATTACAAATGAATGACCACATTCAGGGTCACTACATGAGCAGTATAAATCTGCGTATTTAGCACTTATTTTGTTTGATTTTTGAATGCGGCTTTTTTCACCGCATTCTGGGCAAGAAACTCTCATAACAATGACCTGGCTGAACTGACTGACAGTTCAATATTAAGCTATAAACTGTGTTTATGTACAGTTTTGTGAGCATTGCCCGGTAGTAACATCAAACTTAAAGTGAAGGCTTTTTATGTTTCTGATTTCTGGGTCGTTGTTCACTTCATCCATAATAAGTTCGCATACAGGGATGATTTCGTCTTTGGCATACTCACTGCCAATTTTGACAGGATCACCTAGATTAGTCGTTCCTTGGGGAATGATTCCTGCTTTTCCTATAGGGAAGCGATGGCCTACGAGAATGTCTTGCGCAGTGATGTTTTTGATTCGCTCAAATTCATCTTTTGTCGCTATATCGCCCACCGGGATTAGCTGAATACCTTTTTCTGCACCGCCTGGAATATTAACAAACATACTTCTAAAGTTACCCACCCCTTTAGAGCTCGCGATTTTTTCCTTCAGCATTTGTTCGTCGTCATCACTAAGGTTTGGATCCGTGGCGTAAAAAATGAATCCCATGTGTGCACCATTCTTGTAATAGCGACGACGAAATAGCGTTGCATCTCGATTTAGTAAGCTGCTTTGTAAACTACCTAGATAATCAGGTAGGCCATAAACTTGCTGTTGCAGGTCTTCTTGAGGCAAAAAAATGATGTCATTCTCTTTGTACACTCGTTGCTTGTTGTCTCGCTCTAGCAAAACGAAGTCCCCATTTTTACGTCTACGCAGATACATGGTCGGTAGAGGAAACAAGCGTACAACACGCTTGAAGTGGTCTCGGATTTTTAAAAATGCGGCATCACCAAACGTGAAGTAGTTATTACAAAAAGATTGAATCTGTCGACGTCTTGAACCGCCACCTGAAATAAAACGGGCAGCAACATAATTTGCTCGAGCTTTAAGTAAAGACCCGTGATAGGCGTTTGCACGAGAAGTTTCTGCTAAGCCCTGGCGTGAGATTGGTGGTTCCCAGTAACCATCAGTGTCGTTATAGAAAAGCTCAGAATATGAAGTCATCCAACTGGTTGAGTCAATTGCTTCAGGCGTAGAGTCAAGGTGATAAACAGACTCCGCATGTTGCTCCTGTTGTACTAGTTTTTCTTTTTGATTGTTCATGCTGCAGTCGCCCAGGTTGATTTCGTTGGTGTGTTGTGGTCTAGCGGCTCATTGATAATGGCGTGTGAAATGGCCCAAAATGCATCAGCGTGGCCTGTTGTTTCACTTCGCTCTGCTTTAAAGGTCATAGCGTTACCGCTATTGGTCGGCACTCGTTTAATCGCCATAAATGCCATAGCAATGTCTTTGTGTTCGGCATCAAACTGCAGTCGTTTTGCTTCTACGATATCGATCATCTTCATTACTAGGCGATTCTTGTTTTCGTTGCTGTAATGTATGGCGTGGGCCTCACGAGGGTGCTTTTTCTTAATTAAGTCCCAAACACCGCCACCAATGCCTGTAGTATCAACGCCTATGTAAGTGACTTTGTAGCGTTGAAATACCTTTTCAATTTCACTCACGTGGTACTGGAAGTTAAGCCCTTTCCAGTAGTGCTTCTCTAAGACACGAAACTTTTCACCTGCAACTGCTGGCGGAGCTATTACTACCAAACAAGCATTGTCTCGCGTTCGGCTAGGGTCATAACCCAGCCATACTTCACGCCCAGCAAACGGTGATTTTGTTTTCGGCTTGAAGTCCTGCCAGTGGGCAGAGTCAACCATGCCTTTTTCGAGGTCAGAGAATTTGAATACAGACAAAGACCCGTCGACGAAGATACACATAAACAGGTTATCGAAATCGTCTTTACTGTATTCCTCCTTCAGTTCTTCAATATCAAATAGTTCACAGCCGCCTGCTGCAGCGTCTTCAATCGTGACGACATATCGCCACTGCTTATCAGGGCAAAGTACACCACCATCGCGATATTCATCGAACGTTGGAAACTCAATTTTGGCGCGTGAGTCTCTGCCTTTTCGCCATTGGTCGCCCGTCCAAAACGGATATGCCTGGTGCATTTTCGATGATGGTGTCGAAAAGTAGGTTTTACGCCATTTTTTATGGGTAGCCATTGCTGAAGCGAGTTTGTTTAGTTCGTCAAACTTCGGTATCCAGAAATACTCATCAACATAGACATGGCCGTGGTAACTCTGCGCGGTTTTGCTATTGGTAGATAAAAAGCGAAGTTCAGCGCCATTGGAGAGAATGATTGGGTTTCCAGTCAGCTCTATGTCTAAGAACTCTTTTGCAATAGCAACGATGTAGCTGCGAAATACTTCTGCTTGAGCTCGTGATGCTGACAAAAAGATCTGGTTATCGCCGGTCAGAATCGCATCTTCTAACGCTTCGCCACTGAAGTAGTAAGTTGCACCAATTTGGCGGGATTTAAGAATGTTTCGAATACGCTGTTTTATGTTGTTACGCATTACATGCTGATAGGCAAACAGGGAATCGTGCCATGTGACAAAGTCCTCTTCACTCAGTTCGCTGATGTCATTCTTTTTACTTTTACGTTTCTTGGTCGATTTTGAATTACTGCTAGATTTCTGGCTGTTACGGCTATTTGTACCGTCGTGCTTTTTATTCCCTGTATTTAAAGGTTGCTCACCTTGCTGCTTTTCTTGTGCCCTTTGTTTCTTTAATGCAGCGTGATGCTTGATAAGCCGATCGAGCATGTCTAGTTGGTTTTTAGTGGGGTCAACAAGTTCAAGCAGTGTTTGAATTCGATTTGCTATCGCTTCATCAATGGTTTGTTCACGCAACATATCGCGCCAACCGAATTTGTCTGCCCAGTAATAAATGATGCGCTCATTATTCAGGTTCAGTTCGGTAGCGATTTCACGTGGCGTCCAAGCTTTCAAATAGAGAGCTCGGGCGGCTTGTCGTATTTCGGGAGAATATGCCATAAGCGCATCATACGCGCCGAAAACTTGCAAATGACTAACTTAAATTCGGATGAATTCGGATATGGGCTAAATCCGAATTGCAAGGAATTGAAGTGGCTGAAACCACTCATTCAAAGGCGTATTGTTTGCCGTGACCGAGATTTATTTGACGTGATTTAACTAGGCAAACGACAAACATGAGCAAAACCAGTGATTGGAAAATTGTTGCAACTGAGGGGGCTACTGTAGATGGTCGCCAAATAACTGCAGCGTGGATTAAAGACATGGCATCGCTGTATTCAACTTCTGAGTACACCGCGATGATCTGGCCTGAACACGCACGCTCTCACTGGAATGTGTTTGAGGGTAAAAACTGGGGGGTAGTTGAACAACTAAAAGCCGAAAAGAAAGACGGCAAGTTAAGACTGTTCGCCAAGATTACGCCAAACCAATATTTGCTTGACGCTAACCAAGATGGTCAAAAGCTATTTACATCTATTGAGCCGAATCCTGATTACAAGGGCGAGGGGCGATGTTACCTGATGGGCCTAGCTGTGACTGACTCCCCAGCATCTACAGGGACAGACCGCCTTGAGTTCTCGCGCAAGCAAGGTGAAGTGACCAAGATTGAATGTAGTGATCTTGAAGAGTTAGACGTGTCCGAATGCTTCACAACAAATCCTATCTCTAAGTTTTTCTCAGAATTGGCAAAACATTTCCAATCTGGCGGGGCACTGCCAGAAATTACACCTGTAGAGCCTGAACCAGAGGACATTGACGTGACTCCAGAGCAACTAGAAGCACTATTTGATAAAAAATTTAGTGCCTTAAAAACCGAGCTGAAAGATGAACTCAAACAAGAGTTTTCGCAGCAAAACCTAGAACCAGAGCCGGAAGTAAATACAGGGGCAATTGTTGAACAGTTCTCTGCAGCTTTGGATGACAAGCTAAACCCATTGGTAGAAACAGTAGATGGTTTGGTATCGAAATTTAACAAACTATCACAAGAAGTGCCGGGCCAAGAGCCGGGTGGTGAGGGTGCAAGTGATAAAATGGAAGGAGTATTTTAATGCTAAATGCTGTTTCAACTAAATACTTAGCGGAGTTTAGTTTATCCGTAGCTCAAGCTGCTGGTTTAGACGTCCCATATGGCACGTTTAACATCACACCACCGATGGAAACTGCTCTACGTCAGGCAATTCTAGAGTCTCATGAATTCTTAAACATGATCTCTCTCCTTCCAGTGCAACAGATTAAAGGTCAAGTGGTAGATGTTGGTAATGATGGCCTTTCTACAGGTCGTACGTCATCAGGCCGTTTCAGTCGTGAAATGGGTCAAAGTGGTAATACCTACGAACTGACTAAAACGGACTCTGGTGCTCATATTCTTTGGGAGACCATGACCCAATGGGCAAACTCTGGGAAGAAAGGCGAATGGCTTAAACTAATGCTAAACGCTATTTCTCGAGTGTTTGCATTGGATATTCTTCGTGTAGGCTTCAATGGTACATCAATCGCCACGCCTACTGACCCAGTTGCTAATCCACTAGGCCAAGATGTAAACAAAGGTTGGCTTACCGTCGTTAAAGAGAAGAAAGCTAGCCAAGTTTTGGGATCTGCGAAGCTAGACCCTACCGGAGCGGCGGCAGATTCGTACAAAAACCTTGATTCGTTGGTACAAGACTTAATCAACACAACTATTGCTCCAGAGCATCGCCAAGATCCCGATCTTGTCGTGTTGGTCGGCTCTGATTTGGTTGCGGCTGAACAACATCGCTTGCTAGAAGCGGCAAATTCTCCGACAGAACATAAAGCGGCGCAAGCTCTTGCAAAAACTATTGCAGGCAAAAAAGCTTATACACCTCCATTCTTCCCGGCTGACCAAGTATGGGTTACCAATACCAAGAACCTACAAGTTCTTACCCAAGCAAACACACAGCAGCGTCGCCAGAAAAACAATGACGATGAGCTACGTTTTGAATCTAACCATATCCGTATGGAAGGTTACGCTGTGGGAAATCTTAAAAAGTTCGCTGCTATCGAATCTGTTTCAGTCGTCGAATCAGCCGTTGCAGAGGTGATGAATGGCTAGTCCTTTAGCAAGGCAGCGTCGTCAGCTTCTAGAAAATCAAGTCAGTCATTCTGCATCGAAGTTGAGTGCTAGTGCAAATACCGAAAGCCTGCACATCAAGCTGATCGATTTTGAAGAAGACCGCAAGTATCTAAAACAGCTCAATGCTATCGAAGACAAGGTGAAACATAAGCGTGATGTTTTGGTGCCCAAGTACAAACCGTACGTGGAAGCTTACCTAGCAAAAGGCGAAGTATTCGAGAACCCAATTTTCACCAATATGGTTATCTGGTTGTTCGATGTCAACGACATGGAAACCGCGATTGATTGGTGCTTGAAAGCCATAGCGCTTGATTTACCTACACCAGATAACTTCCGACGTGACTGGCCAACCGTGTGCGCCGATGAAGTTTTAGCTTGGGCGGAAAAAGAGTCTGGCAGAGGACATTCTATCGAGCCTTATTTCAGCGCGGTTTTTGAAAAGGTTGAGGGCGAATGGCGACTACACGAAGAAGTGCATGCCAAGTGGTATCGGTTTGCTGGGTTGCACTTACTTCGAAATGAAGAAGGACAGCCGCAACCGACGTCTATCGGTTGTTTAGATACCTTGGAAAAGGCCTTGTTGCTACTGCAGTGTGCTCATGAGAAGTACGCCAAAATTGGGGTGAAAACCAAAATTGGTCAGGTAGAACAACGTATTCGAGCGATTAAAGACAACAAAAACTTGTAACAGCTCCTACGCCGCCGAGCCTCGGCTGGTGAGGTAAGAGTGCCAATAGGCTAACTCAATACCGTCGACCCAGTGGCTAGAGGCTCACTTATTAAAAAAGGAATAACGATGTTTACGGGATCTTCCGGTTCGGATTATCAAGCGACAGAAATCACCAATGACGGTTTTTGGCCGAACATCAATGCTGGTGATTTTGAAAAGCGTCGCGGTATTCCTGCTGCTCAAGACTCAGAACGTATTGCTATCGCTCTAGTTAATGCTGTTTCGGAAGTTAATCAGCAACTCGAAGACTTAAAAGCTAAGTATCAGGAAGAGGGGCATGCAACTGCTGGCGATGTTCCTACTTTTCCGAAAATGAATGATAAAAACCGTGTTGTATATCAATACGAATCAGCAGTATTTGCGAGAGCCAAAGCTGATTTGCTGCCGGACATTGCAACTGTTCATACCAAGGACAAGGGCGATCACATCGCAGACAGAAGCGTAGAGGTGCGCACTGAATTACTTTCAGAAAGCCAGCGCATTATTCGAAACATGAAAGGGCTGAACCGTTCATCGGTGGATTTGCTATGAGAACGCAATACCAAGCAGGCTACAAGCTGCGTGATCTAAACGCATTTTTAATCAGCGTTGTGGGCGACAAGATAGCCAAGCGCATGGAATGTGAAATGGGCAAGGTTGAGTTGAAACTAGAAACCAAGCACATGGGCCATGGTTTTGACCTGCTGTATCAGCGTTATGTTGCTGACTTCTACTTCGACAAATTCCCTTTCAAAGAATACGACCCAGCGGTGCTGTTCGCCAATGTTGGGGCGTGGTTGATAGACAACGATTCTGACCGTTTCCGCATCGAAGACTTAGACGACCCAGACGGGCCAATCTATTGGAATGGTCAACGCTGGAAGATTGAAGAGTACGAGATTTGGCAGGCGGAAAGGCTATCACATGTAGTTCTCCGCAATGTATGAGATACGGGCCGATAAGCGCAGTTATTTGCGAGTTAAAGAGCAATTCGAGCTGCTAAAGCTTGAGAAAAAAGCCAGAGCCCGAGTGCTGAAAGAGCTTGGTAAATACATCACTAAAACGACCAAAAAAAACATTCGAGCGCAGCGTGACCCAGACGGTAAAGCGTGGTCAAAGCGCAAAAACGGCAGGCGAAAAATGCTTAAAGGTTTCACTAAGAAGCTAAAGCACTTTCAAAAAGACAATAACCGGGTTTTGGTTGTTGGTTGGCCATCAAGACGAGGAACCGTTGCACTGGCTCACCATACAGGTGAAGCAGAGGAAAGCGGATTGCAGCAGCGATTCAAGCAAGCCAAGAAAGCGAAAGAACCAAAGAAAACCGACCCGGCAACGAGAGAGCAAGCGAAAGAGTTACGCGACTTAGGTTACAGACTTCCGCCCCAAGGCAGGCAGAAGAGAGGCAAAAAGCCAACGCTCAAATTCATTACTCAGAATATGACCGTCGCTGAAGCCGCAAAACTGATTAGTGATCTGGAAAATAAAACGCCATCACGTAAGTGGGAAGTAGATCGCCCAGAACGCCGATTGATAGGCATTAGTCCGAAACGGGCAGCAATGATTATCAAGCGGGAAATGAATCGAAATAGGAGCAACTAAACATGGCATGGCCTACCGTCATTATTAACATTCTGAACATGATGCGCGGACCGATCCCGGGCGTTGAATTTCACTTTCTGTTTGTTGTGTACGGCACAGTTGCAGGAACAGAGCGCAACCTAATTATGGTGGATAACACCACGGATTTTTCAGACAGCACATTCGATAACATCGACCCTATACACATACTCACGCTAAAAGCTGCTCAGTTAAATGGGAAACAGAACTGGACTGCCGGTGTGATCGTTTTAAACCCATCAGATAGTTGGCAGGCAGCGGTTTTTAAAGCCAATGAGACATCAAGCTTTGAAGCTGTTGTGTTGGATAAGCCAAATACTGGAGCGTCCACTCTTGAAGATGCAGTCGCATTTCGCCATGAACTTAAAGCCAAGCTTGGCCGAGAAGTTTTCATGATCTGTTCCTTACCAGGAATTAATGATTCCGAGGACGGTGAAACATGGGCCGAGTGGTTAGCGCAAACGGTGAATGTGCCAAAGAGCATTGCAAGTGAATACATCACCGTAGTGCCACAAGTACACGAAGGAAACTCTACAGTTGGCATTTATGCAGGTCGGTTGGCCAATCAAGAAGTATCTATTGCTGATTCACCGGCACGAGTAAAAACAGGCAGCATTCTGGGCAGTATGAAATTAGCAAAAGATAAGGATGGAAAGCCATTAGAGCTAGCAACACTTAAAGCACTAGAAGCTGCTCGAATCGCTGTGCCGATGTGGTATCCAGATTATCCGGGACAATATTGGACAACTGGACGTACGCTAGATGTCCCTGGTGGTGATTATCAAGATATTCGTCACATTCGTGTCGCCATGAAAGCAGCACGTAAAGTGCGGGTACGAGCAATTGCACGAATTGCTGATCGAGAATTCAATTCCACACCAGGCAGTGAAGCCAGCGCAAAGCTGTATTTTACTCAAGACCTCCGTGAAATGGCGGTAGTGAAAAAAATTGGTGATTACGAGTTCCCTGGTGAAATCAAACCACCTCAAGACGATGACATCACCATTACATGGGTTAATAGTGAAGAAGTTGAAATTCTACTCGCAGTTACACCTTACGAGTGCCCAGTGAAAATCACCATCGGCATCATGCTCAATCAACGACTAGGGGAGTAAACAATGAATTCTCGTTATACAGGGCGAAGCTTCGACATAAACATGCTGGGGATTTTGGTTCATGTGGAGTCGGCTACAGCAACCATCAATGATGAGTCTGCTGTTGATAAAGAGCGCGGCATTCCCACTGGATTTACTCATGGAGCTGTGAGTTGTGATGTTGAGTATGAACTGGACTTGAACAACTTCCGTAAGCTTCAACAAAAAGCTCGCGAAGCTGGCAGTTGGCGCGGTATTAAGCCACACGACTGTATGTTCTATGCAAATACTGGCGATGATGAAGACAAAGTAGAGCTGTTTGGTGTGAAGCTTCAAATCTCAGATTTACTTAGTGTTGATCCAAACAGCAGTGATAAAACCAAGCGCAAGCTTAAAGGCTTTGTGACGAGCCCTCACTTTGTTCGCATTAATGGCATCTCATACCTAAGTAATGATGATACCCGCGGTTTGCTTTAAGCCTATCAGAGAGAGAACGAATGCCTGACTTTATCGACCATGCTAGTAGTAACGAAACCAAGTTTACTGAAATGGCAATCGCAAACCAGCTTAAACAGTCTATGCAGACAAGCGAACAAGAGAGTGCAAAAGAATGCCTTGAATGTGGTGACCCTATCCCTGAAGGGCGTCAGATAGCTATAGCGGGATGCCAGTTTTGCGCACCTTGCCAGGCTAAGTTGGAGTAACGATATGAAAGATTGGTTCGACAAATTAACCAGTGGAGTTGCTTACCTTGTGTCATTGGCAGGAATGACTTTCAGCAAGCTGACATTTGAGCAGTGGTATTTCATTTTATCACTAGTGATTGGCCTTGCAGCACTGGGATTGAACTATTGGCACAAGCGAGCAATGCAACGTATTGCTAGCGAAAAAGGAGTAGCACTGAGTGAAACTGACTAAGCGCATCATTTGTTCTGTCGTCGCTGTGATCGGCTTGGTAACAGGTGGTACGGCTGTTTATGGACCTGAATTGACGCAGCCCATTGGGCAAGTTGTGGTATCGGAACGAGACTTAGGAACGCTGCGCATTACCCCTAAAGGACTGAAGTTGATTGGTGATGCAGAGGGATGCCGGCAGAACCCTTACGTTTGTCCGGGAGGTATTCCTACGAATGGAATTGGGAATACTCATGGTGTGCCAGATACGCCAATCACATTGGAGCAAGTCGCGAGCGACTGGGTGAAAAATATTCAATCGGCCGAACGATGTGTGACCAATGCAGAAAGGATTTCAGGAGCGCAAATGAGCACGGGTCAATTTGACGCATTTACCAGCTTTGTTTTCAACTTCGGGTGTACCAAGTTTCGCAAAAATAAGGACGGCTCTGACACTCGGATTTACGCAGCAATCAAACATGGCAATTATCCCAAAGCCTGCGGTCACATTACGGAGTGGGTAAAGAGTCAGGGTGTTGTACTTAAAGGACTCGTCACTCGAAGAGGATTAGAACGTGATCGCTGCATGGAAATGGATTAAGTGGATTGGTATTGCTGTGTTGGTGACGACCATCGCGGTGCTGAAGCTGCAGCTTCATACCGTCAAAGCAGAGAAAACCACATTAAGTGAAAAGCTCACCAAGGCAGAAGCAAACAACCAAATCAACTTAATCACCATTGAATTTTTGAAGGGTGAAAGTGAGCAAGCTAACAACATGTTAGTTCAGCGGCAACGGCAACACATAGCAGCAAAGGAAAAACTCAATGCAGACCTGGCAGCACTTAAAACAGAGCTGGCAAACGTTCAGTGCCATATCCCTGCCACTGTTACTGACCGCCTGCGCGAACCCTACTGAAACCGTCGCAACGCAGGTGTTCATGAAATTGCCACCTGCTGGAATGTTGGTGCCCTGTTCAAAACCACAAGTTCAAGGGACATGGCCAGAAGTGGTTACCGACGACATTCCCAAGCTGAAAAACGCACTGACTGAGTGTGATAACCAGATTGAAGATTATTTGCAATGGCGTGCTAAGCACGAAAACAAGAAGAGAAGTAAAAATGACTAAACCTACCTTCACATCAAAACCTGTCGTAGTCGCTATCGGTGGCACTGACTTCGTATTTACGCCAACGGTACAGGATGCAAATAACTATACCAATGACATGATGCCTAACAACAAAGTCGCGCCTGCCTATACGTACTTAACGCGTACTGTGAACCCAGAGCAAAAAGATGAGCTCACTGAGTTACTTGATAGCGTTCCTGGCTTAACTATCGAGCTTTATGCCACGGTAAGTAACGCTTCTAAAGGTGGTATCGAAATCACACTAAAAAAATAACAGATAGGGCAAAGCGGATTGAAGACAATCCTTTGGAACAAGCCTTTGCCCTTCGTCGTCATTTTTTGCCGAGTGAACCAGACGACGAAAGAAGTTTAAGTCGCGCTATCTGGCTGGACAAACACCAGTTCGAACGCGAAGAAAGAGCGGTAATGAGTGCTATCAGCCGACTGTTTAGTCATTAACAGACATAAAGAGCGAGTGAGTATTACGCGATGAGCATGGAAAAATTGTTAATGCACATAGCGTTGGTTGATCAAGTCACCAAGCCGTTGCAGGGGATTACTAAAGAAGTACAAGCTTCGATGGATGCTGGTAAGCAAGGCATGCAAAACATGGCGGCAGGTGGTGCGGGTTTAGTCGCCACGGGCTTTGCTATTCAAAATGCGCTGATGCCAGCGATTGAAATGGATAGAAAGCTAGGCGAAGTGAAGTCGTTAGGGGTTCTGGATGAGGATCTCACGAAGCTTTCAAAGACCGCACTTTGGACATCGGCACAGTACGGGAAGTCTGCCACAGATATTGTCGGCGCCTCATATGATATCAAGTCAGCATTTGGTGATATGGATGGAGATAGCCTTTCTGACATCACCAAAAGCTCTGCCGTTTTAGCCGCTGCGACTAAGGCTGATACTGCAACCATTACGGATTATATGGGCACCATGTATGGTGTTTTCAAAAATCAAGCTGATGAAATTGGGGTTGGTATTTGGTCCAAACAAATTGCCGGCATGACCGCGCAGTCTGTTGAAATGTTTAAGACTACAGGCTCAGGCATGAGTAGTGCTTTTACTAGCATCGGAGCGAATGCGACCAGTGCAGGAGTTGCTATCGAAGAGCAGATGGCGATTTTAGGCACTCTTCAATCAACCATGAGTGGCAGCGAAGCGGGTACCAAATACAAAGCATTCTTAGCGGGTGTGGCCAACGCTCAAGATAAGCTCAATTTGTCGTTTACCGATAGCCAAGGTCAGATGCTGCCTATGCTAGATATTCTTGAACAATTGAAAGGTAAATATGGTGACACCTTAAGTGTTGCTGAAGCAGCTGATTTGAAAAAGGCATTCGGCTCAGAAGAAGCCGTTAGCATGATTAAGTTATTAATGGCTGATACCGAAGGACTCGCAGGCAGTATTGACCAACTTGGTCAAATCGAGGGAATGTCGAAGGCTGAGCAAATGGCCAGCACCATGACAGATCAGTGGGAACGGTTAGAAGCGGCATGGTTTGCGGTTCGTGCTGCGGTATTTGGTGCGATTCTTCCTTCAATCAATTCGGTTGTAGGCACCATGGCTGACGGCTTAATGGTGATTGTTGGTTGGACGGACCAATTTCCTTGGCTTGCTGAAATTCTTGGCTATGTCGCTATCGCAGGCCTGTCTCTTGGCGGGGTGATTGCAACATTGTCGCTTGCCATGGGTATCGGGCAAATGATGTCTGCTGGTTGGACGGTTACCATGACGAGTTTAAATAGCATCATGAAACTACTGCGTATTAGTACGCTGGCGAGTACTGCTGCTGCATGGCTATTTAACGCCGCGCTTTGGGCCAACCCGTTAACTTGGGTTGTCGCTGGTATAGCGCTGCTTATAGGTGGTATTGCTGCGGCAATCTATTGGTGGGACGACTTAACCTCCGCGTTTAAAGATACGGCTTGGTTTGATGTTATTGCTCATGCTATCGAAGGACTCGTTGATTTACTCAATATGATCCCAGGTGTTGATATTGAACTGGGGAGCCAAATTGAAACGCCAGAGATGACAACGGCCGTCCAAGCTGAACACAGTACTCCTATATCACAGAACCTAACTCCGGGTGATGCGTCAGAAGTTAAGCAATTAGAACTACTTCAACCTCAAATGAGTTACGAGTCTGCGATAGCGACGAACCAAGACGTTTATGGATATAAGCCAGAGCAAATGGCGCCGTTCAAAATTGCAGAAAGCCAGGTTATTTCTCAGCCAAGCATCAATGTTGAAGCTCCAAACCTAGATACTCAATCGCCTCAACCGTTTATCGAATATAAAGGGAAGAGCAACGAGCCACGATTGCCTCCTCAAGTGGTGAACAATATGAAAACAACCAATCACAGTGATGCTAGTCGAGTTAGCTCTTTTGGCGACGTGTATATCACTGCCCCTAACGGAATAACACCAGACCAATTAGCCGAGTGGGATGAGCTCAATGTGGGGTAACGACTTAACAGAACGCAAGCGCTACAACGATATCAAAGTGGTCGAGGGTGGCTGGGATATGGACGCAGGCCAACAGCCTAAAGAGTGCAGTGATTTATACAGCATCGCGCAGGACATTAAGCACGCGATCATGGAATCAGGATTGGCTCGCCAATTGGTTGCAGAAAGAAACCCAGCGTTACGCGCTGATGTAATGGTGCAAATTGAGCAACTTGCTGAGAGAGATGTAAGAGTGGTACCGGGTTCAGCGACAGCAAGAGAAACAGAAACTAGTGATATCACCTTAACCGCTAAGGCTTATGAATATGGGGAACTTGAGGTGAAAGCATGAGTAAACGACCAAGTACGAATTTTGTTCAGGTACTAAGTGAATCGGGTGTGCCAGTTACCGAAAAGGACTTTGAAACCAAACTAAAACAAGAAGTCGTGGGGGCTGGTAGCAAGGTTTCGAATGACTCCGAAATGTCACCGTTTTGGCGTTGGGTTCGCGCTGCAGTGGTCACGCCATGTGTTTGGCTGATTAGACATCTATTGGCTCAGCACGTTATGCCCAATATGTTCGTGGCAACCGCTGAGCGTTGGGCTCTGGACCTAAAAGCTTGGGAGCACAATATCGCGCCGAAAGTAGCTCAAAGAGCACAAGGCTACATCACACTAACTAAAGCAAGTGCTGCTGATGCGGTGACGATTGAGAAAGGGGCGGTTATTCAAACGCTACCTATAGATGGCGTTATGTATAAAGTTCGAGTTATCGAGCCTGGAATCATCGAGGCTGGTCACTTGAAGGGTAAGGTGCTTGTCGAAGCGCTTGAAGCGGGCTCCGCGTTTAACTTGCCGGCGGGCTATTTCAACATTATTCCTGAAGCGATACCGGGCATTGTTGATGCGGTGAATGAACCTGACTGGCTCTCTGTACTCGGTGCTGATGCAGAGACTGATGAAGAGTTAGCGCTTCGTATTCAAAATGCCTTTACTAGCTCTGGTGAATGGCACATCGATGATGTGTATCGCTCTATCATCGCCAGCGTAGCGGGGATCCGAAGTGATAACATCTATTTTAGAAATACAGGGGACATAACCCCTGGTTCAGCAGAAGCATTGATTTTGATGGAAGTGGGACCAACCCCGCTAACCGTTCTTGAACAGCTAAATGAGCACATAATGTCTAAAGGGCATCACGGTCACGGTGATGTACTTACCTGTAAAGCCATTCCCGATACGCAACATGAGATCACGGCGGATGTCGTCTTAGCTGAGAACTTAGACAGCGCCACCAAAGTAAATGAACTTCTTGAAGTGGAAGCGAGGATTAGAGCAGCTTTTCGAGAAACAGCAGCTTACCCAGAAATGACACGCGCGAAACCTGAGCATCGTTTTAGCTTATCTTTGCTTGGTACTGAGATACATACCAACATGACGGAAGTTGAATCGGTAAGGTTTACCGTAGACGGAAAAGTCCAAAAAGACATTATCAGCAAGCTAGAACAGCCTCGATTGAAATCACTCGCAGTTAGGGAACTCGTGGATGTCTGAGTCTCGAAATTACGACCAAAGCCGACATTCCCCTCGCTTACCCGAAATTGTGATCCCATGGTGGCAGGACGGAAGAACGACGGCGGATGAAGTCAAAGAACCTCACTTTTTATCTAAAGGCGTTTTTTCATTCTTCCAGATAATTTGGAGCAGTCTACTATTTCCGCTTCGCCAAATGGATGCGTTGACCTGTAACGAAAAAGCATTGGAATTAATGGCATGGGATAGAGATATCAAAAGGTTTGAGAGTGAGCCACTTTCACTGTTTCGAAAGCGAGTGAAATACGCAGAAGTGAACGCCAAAGACGCAGGTAGCGTAGCGGGCTTCAAGCGGATTTTTGAAAGGTTAGGCATTGGCATCGTTAAGTTCAAAGAGCGTCAAAACGAAGTTCAGTGGGACGTTTGTACTATTGAGCTAAGTGATGGCGATATCTCGCAAAACAGCAAGTTGGTTCAAGTGCTCATAGAGCAATATGGGAGAACTTGCCGTCGATATCGATTTGAAGTCGTTTATCCCATTCAGGTGCACATTCGTACGGCCTGTTTCAGCCAAAGTCAGCAGCTATTTAGTGCAAAACTAGAGGAATAATACAGTATGAGCCAAACCATTATCCCTGCTCAGTTTGAGCGCTATTTAGTGGATAAAATTACAGCGGGTAGTACGACAAACATGAACGAGTTTGTGTTTGCTCATATTCCTAACTTAGACGCTGAATCACCGATTGACCGTGCCCTAGGTCTGCCTAGTGAAGCGTATATCGTGCATCGTCAAAAAGTGGACCAGGCAGCGCGACTTAATAGTAATACGTTGGTGTATTCCGTCATTCTTCAGTCAACCACACCGAGTTTTAAATTCAATGCGATTTACCTCCATGACAAGCATGTTGAGAACTCCTGTGGCTTGATCGTGTATAAGAATACGGAAACTAAAGAAGAAAACATGACCACTATTAAGTCCGTCGCGCAGGAGTACAGTGGCGCTGCAGCGATAGCAAATATTCATGTTGATCCAGGAACTTGGCAGATAGATTTTCAGGCGCGCTTAATGGGCATTGATGATGATTTACGTTTGGCGAACCTTGACCATTATGGCTGTTCGGCCTTTGTACGTGGCTGCTCGGTTGTCGCTAAAGGAAAGTCAAACACATTTGTTGTTAGTCCCGGAGTTGTTTATGTCTCAGGGTTACGTGTTGAGCTCTCAAAAAAAGAGGTGGTGGTCAGTGATGGCGTTCCCTGCGGCTTGTACTTAGATGTGGTACGTCAAGGCAGCGCACTCTCTCGTTGGGAAAACATAGCGACAGTAAGAAGCTCAAAAACAGAACTCAGTAATTACGTTGATGAAAATGGTCAACAGCATTACATCGCTCGACTTGCTGGCATTGACTCCCATGGCAATGTTACTGATTGGCGCGTGTGGGATGTTGTTACTCAGCAACAAGCTGAAGCTGGTGAGGATGAATACCGTAGCCTATGGAGTGCAAAGCGAGTCTTTCAGTCTGTCGCGTCATACATCAACAAGAATGTTAAGAATGCCACTAAAACAGCCTCCGGTTGGATGAGTGCAAGCGATAAGAAAAAATTAGACGGGATTCAGAGTGGGGCTCAAGTCAATGTAGCAACTAACTTGAGCGTGTCTCGCAACGCCAATTCTCAAACGGTTAATAGCTCTACGGGTAAAAATGCCACTTTAAGTGCCGCAACAACATCGAGCGCCGGGGTTATGACCGCAGCAGACAAGAAGAAGCTGGATGGCATACAAGCTGGAGCGCAAGCGAATATCGCAACTAACTTGACGGCATCTCGCAACACCACAACTCAAACGATCAAGAGTTCTACGGGTAAAGATGCGGTTTTAAGTGCGGTGACGACATCTCATGCAGGGGTAATGACGGCAGCAGATAAGAAAAAGCTCGATGGAGTCGCCACTCAAGCTACGAAAAATCAAACAGACGCACATTTAAAGAACCGAGCTAACCACACGGGCACTCAAGCGATTTCTACCATTCGAGGCTTACAAGAAGCACTCAGCAGTAAATCAAATACAAAGCGGTCAATTTTGTGGAATGGAAGAGCCTCAAATAATACGAAGTTAAAAACCTCAGAGCCTATTACAAACTTCGATTTCTTAATAGTGACAGCCGAAGGTGGTTATGCAGGTGCGTCAGGGCTAAGCCTGAGCGCAATTGTTGATGTGCAATTAGCGATGGAGCTGGGCCAGTTTTATATCATCTTGCAGAGTGATGGCAAGTACGGGTTTACCTTGACATGTAAAGAAGTTCAATCGGTTAGAGGTGGTACTTCTCTAAAATACGATGGCGTGACCGCCTATTCAGGTGAGCATTATTTGAGAAAGATTGTGGGCGTTAAGGTGTAAGGCATGGATAAAGAGAAAATATATGGATTAGTGGGAACGGGGTGTTTTCAAGTTATCGGAGGTACCCCTCCGCATGGATGGATAGAGATCCCTTCACCACCCGAGAAGCTGCCCGCTGTCTTACAATCAAATGGCATATGGACATATCCAGATGCAGTTCCTGGTCAAGAAGAGCCAGTTATTTTTGCTGAAGCAGAAAATCAATGGGTGGCACATGAAATGGTTTATGTGGATAGACAAGTCACATTACATGAAGACTCCGATCCTCGTTCTACGCTAACTGCTTCAGTTTGGAGAAGCTACCGGAGAGCGCTGCGCGACTATGTAAAGGATGGTGTAGTAACGATGGCCATTCGACCACAACGCCCTACGGAGAAATCCATGACAATTGAAGGCCACTTATGACTTGGCATTTATCCCAATTAAACTGGCCAAGTTACTCGCAGAACATTCAAACCAAGGCTGAGTCAGTGACAGACGCAGTCGGCGCCGTAATGAATGAAGCGATTAACCGGTTAACCAACCATACAAGTGACGCCAATTACGGGCGTCACTCTTTAAGTGAAGAGGCGAGCGCTTTGCTTAAGCTGCGTAGTGAACTTCAATTCTTACTTGTCTCAGGAACCGTACTTACAGTGTCGCCATATCAGTTTCAAGTGGGGACCCGTTTGGACTCGGGGTGTTACCTCAATCCTAGTACTGCAATTAAAACGTTATCTTATAAGCTGCGGGATTACGCTGATAGGTACCGACCAAACGGCCATCTTCACGGCATTGCGATAATGGTAACGGCCTCTCAATTGAATCAATTTTCTCGGCAGCTCATTGAGCTTACATCATTGCTTCCAATGCCTGAATGGTGCCAAGTAGCTAGGCAAAGTCATGCTTTAAATACCAATGACGTTGATAAGTTCCATCAACCTGCAGCGATCGCTCTACCACGCTTTAAGCCGATGGCTTTACTCAACGCTAACCCATTACATGATGCTTTACATTGGCAAGGTGCCCAAGTAGCTACACTAGAGTCATTAGCAGACGATGACCATCACGTAATTGACAAGTTGCAGTTACTAGCAGCGAAACGCAATAAAAAGATGGAAGAAATCAAGGCTCAGCTCAACGCCCTGAAGAACTTGAAAGGAAGTATCTATGCGTTCTCCGTGGAGGGCAATGCGGAAAGTATAGCGACACGATTGAATCAAGCGGGAACGCCCAACAATCATCAATTTACATTAGCAAGCTTATTGCTTAGCTATGAACCTATGACGTTTTTTGAGGAGCTATTATGCTAGCTCTAGATGGTGTGCCAATTAACTTAGACTCGATGACCGTTGAAATGTCCATGGAGTTTAAAGACCAGGACATGAGTGGGCAGTCTTCTGGTACCGATGTGGCAGAGCAAGGTGACAAAGGCAAAAAGCTTACCTTTAGTGGTCGTGTTCCATTCATTCGTATAGAAACACTGACCCAACTTTATGCGTTTGCTTCGGACAAAGATGAGGCGAATGCTAGACGTATTTATCGAATCGGCAATGACATTGCTCTCGCACTTAAAATTCGCAATGTGAAGTTCACTGGACGTATTCAAGCAAGAGAACATGAAACTCTACAGGCTTGGAATGTTTCCTTTGAGCTTCGGGAGTACAACAGTGTTGCCGAGCAAAAAGAGCAGCGGATTAAAGCGCAAAGCAAGCCAGAGCAGCGAGAGAATACTCGGTTGAAACAGGCACTCATCACCGCAGAGGAGGCGACTCAATGAAGTTAGAGAAGCGCTTGTATATAAGCGGCAAAGAAGTCAAATTGGCAAGTAACATGGTGAGCTTAAAGCTTTCTTTGGGTAGTGTGGCCATCTTTGAAATTGAAGCAACGCAACCCCTGGAATTATTCGAGCCGGTGCGTTTTGATATTGGATATGAAAACAAAACGTCGCCTTGGTTTGAGGGCTATGTTGATAAAATCCAATCTACAGTCAATGGCTACCAAAAAATCACAGTAAAAGAACTGACAGGTATTTTAAGTAAACGTTGGTCTCTCAGTTTAGAGCATCCAAATGCCGAGCAAGTTATTGATGCGCTCTCTCACCTTACTGGTCTTGAGTTTAATCTACCTAATAAAGAATACATGAAGACCGCGATCCCAAACTTTGTTTGCCAGGGAACGGGTTATCAGTGTTTAGATCAGGTTGCTAAGGCTTTTTCTATTCCTGACTGTGTGTGGTTTCAACATACTGACCAGGTGGTTTATTTTGGCTCCTATCAAGATAGCCATTTCAACGACAAACCAATGCCACTACCTGAAGAGTTTACGAGTCGTCAAAATGGTAACAGTGTCACCTTTGTTCCGTTTCCTATGCTTAGACCAGGTCGTGTTGTGAATGGTAAGCGAGTCAATCGGGTTGACTTAATACAGGATGATATGACGGCGTATTGGAAAGCTGAGCAGACTGAAGTCATACCTAAAAAGCGAGAAACACTACAGCATTTTCCTGAATTAGCTGCGGGCTTTCACTTGCCAAAGTTCGGGCGAGTCGAAACGGTCAGAGACAGTGCGACGGCGGGTAAAGTATCTGACCCATTTCGGCCAAGACTCTCTGTTGATGTGCAAGTTCTAGATGAGAATTTGCAACCAGATAGTAACGTACCGGTTTATCGCTCGATTCCACTGCCAGTTAACATGAGCGGACATGAGTCCGGATTGTTAGCGTATCCATTAGAAGGGACATTGGTTGAAATTGCTTTCGCTTATGGTCGAAGCGATAGACCCATCATACGTGGCGTTTATGGACGTGAATATGCGCTTCCCTCAATAGAGCCTGGTGAACAACTACAACAGCAACGTGAAGAAGTGAGTTATCGAGTCGATGCCGCAGGAAATACAACACTGCAGACTGACCAAACTCAAAATCAGAGAGCGTTTGGTAAGTTAGACCAATTTGAACGGTATAAAGGTGAGTTTGGCCAGCATCAGCTTTTTGTAAATGAGCACAGCACTGAAGAAGTGAATGGTAAGAAGCTCATTGAAGCGCTTGGCGCTATTAATTTGTTGTCAGGAGATGATCTGGTGTTAGGAAGCCTGGGTAACATGCAAACGGCTACCGCTGGCGAACTGATTGAGACCATCGGAAAATTTCGCCGAAGTATTGCCGCTGAGCACCAATGGCTTCAATCACCTAAGACTTGGATAGGCTCTAAGCAAGAGAATGTGTTGATTCTTTTATCGGAGCTAATGCAGGTGGTTAAAGAATTGGCCGACACTTTAGCAACGCATACACACAGCGGTGTAGCACCAGGACGAGCAAGCACCAAAACACCAGTCCAAGCGAATGATATTGTTGGCCATGGGGAGGATAGTATGAAATTGAAGGGAAGACTCGAACCGATAACACAAACAAGCTAGTTGCCCAACGGGTGGGGGATAACCCACTTGGACTTTAATGTTGATAGCTTAACAATTGTTATCCATATATTAATTAGGCTTATTACCTTCTTATGCCATGTTTTTGATAGACAAAATAACCATTCTGTAGGGAGATTCGCTGGAATACTCTATTAGGAATAATAACTGTTTGAAATTATTGTTATTCTCTTTCCTATTTTTGTATTTAAAGAACCATTAAGTAGGGGTAAGGGGATGACAATCAGTACTCTAGTAGCTGCAGTATTTGTAGTGGTGGGTTTGTGTCTCGCTTTTAAAAAAAACACTCAAAATAAGAAGATCTACAAAATGTTTGAGGACTGGAATTGGTGGGTAGAAATTGTCAACGAAGACCACAAACCTTGGCTCTCTGGTAAAGTGGTTAGAAAATCGAAAAATTACCAGTTTGCTATCGTTGGTTGCTTGAAGAGAGATGGTTTAGATACGGAGTTATTGAATAATCTAGAAACTAAGTTTGGGGCTTTGCCGGACTTTGTCCCATGCCAGTGTCTCATTCTAGACGCTTCAACGCTTGTGCTTTGGGGAGTCGAAGATGATGAAAAAGTTGCTGAGCTTTACCACTGTATCCCAACTAAACAATCAAGTTGCGTGAAGCTAGTTATTCAAGATTCAACCATTGTTCTTCCCGAAGACGATGAAGATCTGAACCAATTCGAGCTGCTATGGAGCTGCTCTGAAATGCAGTCCGTAGGACAAGGTGATGATGAAAGCAAGTTTAAGGCATATTAGCACACATAAAGAACTTGATTTTCACACAATCAACGCAGCCATACGGCTGCGTTTTTTTATGTTGGTCTCAAACTAAAGCTACAAGTCATATGGCGATGAACGGTTATGAACTCACGGGACAGACTGAGCGGATGACAAAATCCGCACTCTCCTCACCCGCCTGCGAGGTTTTTCGATCAGTTTTTTTTCAGTTTTTGATGTGTGAAAAACCTGAGGGCCAGAAAGCCAAGCAGGTAAAGCACAAAGCCTTTTGCTACAAGGCGTTTCTGGATAGGGTAAATCGCTGAGAATGGCTTGTACTGCCTTATATAGAATTTCAGTCATTTCAGTTATTTTCAGAAAATTGAAAAATAGACGATCAGAAAAGATTAAGTGATTGACTGTAAGGCATTGAAAAATAATGGTATTGACGATTTTTGTCACTGTGTTGATGATCTGGAAGGTTTTTTAAAGATCTCTTTTCTGTCTTGTAAAGTTAGGCAAGACAAGGTCTGAAAGAGAAATTCAGTGGATTTACATTTTTCAAAACAGAACAGAAGAAAACGGGAAAGCTCTACGATAATATCGGTCAAATGATGTCACAAAAAAGCGGATTTCGCTTATCCATTCCTTTACATTTCGTATAAAGGTGAGTGTTCATTCCACGGAAAAATAAACCAACGCAGTCACTTAAGCTTGATTTGAAAGAAGCTATAAAACAAAGTGGCGACATAAAACCGTGTCGCCACTCCATCGCCAATCAATGAAATAAAATCAAATAAGTTGTTGATTTTAAACTTAAATTTTGGCTATTCTTTCTTACTTAGTGTAAGACTGAGCGATGTTATCGATACGCTCGTTAGCACGCTCAGCTTCTTCTTGAGCAGCCATTGCTGCTGCACCTGATTTTTGAACGTCAGATTGAAGAGCTTGTACGTCTTGGCTTAGTTGGCTAACTTGGTTGCTTAGTTCGTCTAGTTTTGCTGCATTTGCTGTTGCTGCGTCATCAGAAGAAGCACAACCTGCTAGTAGAAGTACTGAAGTTGCTGCAGCTGCGATCAACGTTTTGTTCATATAAGAACTCCTTGCTTATAGTGAAAGTCTCGCTACCAACTATTATTTTATACAGTAGCGAGGTTAAATGTGGATACATTTTATCAGTACATGATGTAGCAAAAGTCAAAAAAACCCAAGAATTTCATGGAGTACCTGACGTCAACTTTTACCTGAGCTTAACAAAGGTGAGTGAATTATCCTCTCCCTTATTCCCACAACAGTTCTCATAGCAGGTGTTTTTGCCACGTTCCTGATATCAATAATTTAGACGATATTGACACAAATGAAAGTTTCTCGGCGCAAATAACTGCATTTACGCAGTTTTATTGGAGAACGAGAGGCGCACCTTGAGCTCGCTTTTCTCTAAATCTTAAGCCAAGCAGCTGACCAATAAAGCGAGGGTTTGTTCTTAATTGAGCCGCAAATGATGTTTTGTTTTCATCCGTGGGAATTAGTTTGTGTGATCTCTATCTATACTCCTATGATTTGCGGTATTATACCGAGCTTTATTTTTTTGCTGCGTTAGAGCGGAAACGACATTACAGAGCGCTCAGACGCTGACTGATTTATTGGAGAATACTTTGCAATTTAAAGATCTAGGCCTAGACAACCGATTGTTGAAGAACCTAAAACACTACGATTTTAAAAAACCAACTGACATTCAAAAGCAGGCTATTCCTGTTGCGATTGCAGGCAAGGATTTATTGGCATCTTCGAAAACGGGTTCGGGCAAGACTTTGGCGTTTGTATTACCAATGCTTCACAAGTCTTTAAAGACAAAATCGTTTTCTGCCAAAGACCCTCGCGCAGTTATTCTTGCTCCCACTCGTGAGCTAGCGAAACAAGTGTATGGTGAGCTTCGCTCTATGCTTGCTGGCCTATCTTATGAAGCTGCATTGATTTTGGGTGGTGAGAACTTTAATGATCAAGTGAAAGCACTGCGCCGTTACCCGAAATTCATCGTGGCGACACCAGGACGTCTGGCTGACCACTTAGAGCACCGCTCGCTTTACCTTGAAGGTTTAGAAACGCTGATCCTTGATGAAGCAGATCGTATGCTGGATTTGGGCTTTGCACCAGAGCTTCGTCGTATCCATAAGGCAGCTAAGCATCGTCGCCGTCAAACATTAATGTTCTCTGCGACGTTGGATCACGCCGACGTAAATGACATTGCGGCTGAAATGCTTAATGCTCCGAAACGTATTGCTATCGGTGTTTCTAACGAAGAACACAAAGATATCACGCAAAAATTCTACTTGTGTGATCATCTTGATCATAAAGAGGTGATTCTAGATCGCGTACTTTCAGAAGCAGAATATCGTCAAGTTATCATCTTCACGGCGACGCGCGATGATACAGAACGCCTAACAGCGAAGCTAAACGAGAAGAAACTGAAGGCTGTTGCATTGAGTGGTAACTTGAACCAGACTCAACGCAATACGATCATGAGCCAGTTTGAGCGAGCGGTATTCAAGATCCTAGTGACAACAGATGTCGCTTCTCGTGGCTTGGATATTGCGACAGTGACACACGTCATTAACTTCGATATGCCAAAGCATACTGAAGAATATGTACACCGTGTTGGCCGTACGGGCCGTGCTGGTAACAAGGGTGATGCGATTTCTCTTGTTGGTCCAAAAGACTGGGATAGCTTTAAACGTGTAGAAGCTTACCTACAACAAGATCTTGAGTTTTCAGTATTCGAAGATCTGAAAGGTAAGTTCAAAGGCCTGAAGCCACCTAAGCCAGATTTCCGTAACAAGAAAGCGACAGCGAAGAAATCACGCCCTCAAGCGAAGAAGTCGGCTAAGAAACCTGTTAAACGTGACAAGAGTTTCTACAAAAACGTATCAGTGGGTGATGATGTGTTCATCCCGAAGAAAAAGCCAGCGGCACCAAACTCTGAAGAGTAAAAGTCGCACCAGTTTTCAACTGATTTTAGTTTTTCAAAACCCGAGTGTTCGCACTCGGGTTTTTTTATGCTTATCTCCAGGCGAAATGATGTCTTTCTATACTAACGTGTTTGCTAGGCTTTTATATTTATCTGGTTTTATATAAACAGCATAGATCGCTAATTTAGAGAGATATTAAGTTTTATCACCTCGGTCCAAGCAAACGTTTTTCCTCACATACTAGATAAAAATTTCACATGATTATGAAAATGATAATTGATCTCATTTTTATTTAAGGGCAGAATACGCGCCATTGTATTAATCCTATAAATGAATTCGCTCTCTATATGAAATTTACTCATGTTTTTTTAGGGCTCATAATTACCTCTAGTTCTTGCTTTGCCGTTAATGACTTTAATTGGTTGCGAGATGACGCTCGTAAAGATGAGCGAGTTCTTACCTACCTAACAGAGCAGAACCGTAAGACTGAACAGCATCAAAAAAAATATCAGACGTTGACGCAAGATCTTCTCGCGCAGTGGGAAGCCATGGTGGCAGATAAAGGTGATAAACCATGGTCGATCGTAAATGGACGCGAATGGACGTTAACACGTCGTGACGGTGGTTATGTGTTGCTATCACGTTCGAACCAGTATGCACAAGAGAACACAGTATTTGATTTCTCTGAACGTCAATCTGCATATCCGTATTATCAAGTAGGGCAGTGGCAAGTAAGCGGAGACACGTTGCTTTTTACTGAAGATATTGATGGCAGCGAGCAATATCGCGCCGTGGTTGTTGATTTACTCTCTGGCCAATCTACGGAGCTGGCAACGCACGTCGATAGCGGTGTATTGCTTTCACCTGATGGTAAGATGGCTTACCTCGTTTCGAAGGAAATGCGTACACAGCGACCTCATCAGATCCTACGCATCTCCACTGAATCTTTGGCTAAAACAGTTGTATGGCACGAATACAAATCAGATTGGTTACTTTCTTTCTACCGTGCGGCAGATAGCCGTTACGTGGTGCTGCAAAGCAACAACGAGTCAACCACAGAGCAGAAGCTCGTTGATCTAGAAACGGGCACCGTAAGCGATTCACTGAGAGTGCCGGAAGCGGGCGTGGAATATTACGCGGATGTGGCGAAAGGGCGCGTTTACATCAACAGCAACCTTGAAGGTACATTTGCACTTTATCAAACCGATCTAGCACCTCTTAGCGCAACATGGCAACGCTTTACTACCCCTCGTGAACCGCTTGACCAGTTCTACCTTTATGATGCAGGAGTTGTGGCACTCAGTAAGCCGAACAACGTAGCGACATTGACGGTGTATTCATACCAAGGTCAGGAAAAAGTGATACTGCCATTAGAACAGGATGGCAATGTCGCTTGGTTGAGTACGTTGGGCGATTTTGAATCAAACAAGATTCGTATACGAAGCATGTCGATGACTACGCCTCCTCAGTGGGAAGAGTTTGATGTAAAAACGCTGACTAAAACCTTGTATTCTCAAGATACTTACCAAGATTTTGATAGTCAGCGTTATGTCTCCCAACGCATTTTTATCAAGCACGATGGTGTTTCTGTCCCGGTCTCTTTGGCGTATCGCAAAGACAAATTACACGCGCAATCACCTGTGATGATTTACGGCTATGGCGCATATGGTTTTACGATGAAACCGTACTTTATGCCTCAAGTCATAAGCTTGCTCGACCAAGGCGTGATTTACGCTATCGCTCATGTTCGCGGTGGTGGGTACTTTGGCGATGAGTGGCACGAGCAGGGCCGTGGTGTGCGCAAAGCCAATTCTATTGGTGATTTTGTCGCGGCGGCTAAGGCGCTGCAAACATTCGAACGTGGCAATAGAGAGGTTTTTGCCATCGGTTCAAGTGCTGGTGGCACGTTGGTCGCAGGAGCGGTTAATCAAGACCCTAAATTGTTTTCAGGTGTAGTGCTTAAAGTACCTTTTGTTGATGTGGTAGCAAGCATGTCGGACACCTCACTTCCGCTGACCACACAGCAGTATGGCGAATGGGGTAACCCAACCAAATCTGAGCAACTGGCGCTAATGAAAGCGTACGATCCAATTCTCAACATTCATAAAGACGCTTACCCACCCATGCTGGTTCAAGTCGGTTTGATCGATCAGCGCGTGCCTTACTGGGAAGGTGCCAAGTATCTCGCCAAGGTTTCCGCGCTAAGTGAGCGCGACGGGCCGTACTTGTTGCAGACCGATTTTAATTCGGGCCACCAAATGGACCCACGACAAGCGCAAGAACAACAAGCAAAAGAATACGCCTTTCTTTTATCACTAATTAAAACATCTAAAGCGGAGCAGTAAATGAAGCTTACCCCAGTGTCAGCGGCAGTACTTTCGGTACTAGCTGCCAGCCAAGTGCACGCCAAATCTGACGTTTTCTCTATGGAAGAGGTCGTGGTGACGGCGAATCGGATTGAACAACCAATGTCTGAACTAGCAGGCAGCGTCGCAGTTGTCACCAGCGAAGAGATTGAACAAAAGGGCGAAACAGAGCTTTATGATGCGCTGCGTCACGAACCTGGGGTAAGTGTGTCGGGTGGCGCTGGTCGTCCACAAAACATCACGATTCGAGGCATGACGGGTAACCGCATTATGATCATTCGTGACGGTATTCGCTCAGCAGACGGTTTTGGTGCGAATGACAGCAATGACAAAGTGGGCCGCGATACGTTTGATCTTTCTAATTTGGAATCATTAGAAGTAGTGAAAGGGGCGAGCTCCTCAGTCTTAGGTTCTGGTGCTATCGGTGGCGCTGTGATTCTAAAATCCAAACAGCCGGGCGAGTTTTTAAAAGATCGTGACTTTTATGTTGATGCCACGGGCACTTACACGGGGATCAGCAATAAATACAAAGGCGCGAGCAATCTGGCATTTCGTTCTGGCGACACGGAAAGCTTAGTCAACGCGGCGTATTGGCAAGGTGAAGAGACGCGTAACTTCAGCCAAGATTTGTACAACCGCGATTTGGATGGTTACAGCGCGTCATACGCCATCAATCATTTTTTCAATGATGAAGTGATGGTCAAAGCGCGTGCCGAACTTTATCGGCAAGACCAACAACGCCTGGAAGGTTCGCCATCTATACAGAAGGATGGCAAATGGCATATCGAAGACTTCGCAGAAGATGAATCGACAAAAGAGTACAGCGCTTACATTGGTGCAGAGGTTACACCGATTAATCCAACTTGGTTCGAAGAGTTAGATACAAAGGTCTACTGGCGCCACACCGAAGTGGTGGAAGACACGAATCGTTTAATTAGACAAGTTGACCACAATGGTTTGACTGTTAGACGTCGCGAGCTAGAACACAAAACCTTCATTGACGAAACAATTGGCTTCCGTGGTGATTTCACCAATACGATTTATGCTGCAAATGCTGAGCACCAATTGGCTTACGGTATCGAGCTTTCTACTGACTATTATGAACGCACAGATAGCGATTCCAAGATTGATTGGAACGGGGTAACGCCTTCGACCAAACAACCTTTCGCTCCTGCTCGTGCTTATAACATTGGTCTGTACGTTCGAGACATGGTGGAGCTGGATAAATGGACCATTACAGGCGGCCTGCGCTTTGATGCGCATCGTCTAACACCGGACGGTGAGGGTGAAGTGGGCGGCTTCCCATTAAAAGACATGGATAGCTCAGAGGTATCTCCAAGCCTATCGATTTCTCGTGAAGTGTTTGCCAATAACATCGCTTATGTATCTTATAACCACGGTTATCGTGCTCCGGAATACGACAAAGCGTATGGCTTCGTAAACCATGACTTTGTGCCGCTAACGCCGTTTGTCATTGCACCGAACATGGACCTAGAGGCTGAAACTTCGGACTCCTTTGAAATCGGTAACAAATTCGATAATGGCCGCGCGCAACTTTACGTTTCTGCGTTTTACAACAAGTTCCAAAACTTCATTGATGTAGTTACCACAGGGCAAGATAACTTCGGTAACTACATCAAGCAATACCAAAACTTACACGGCGTTGAAACCTACGGCGCCGAGCTTTCTGCCGCGTATGCTTTCACATCGTCTTGGAAGCTAAGTACCAAGCTTGGTTATGTTGACGGAAAGGACGCCGAAGGCGAGTACGTTCGTAGCATCACACCTTTCGAGGGCAATGTTGGGCTGAACTATCAGCAGCAAGACTTTAATGCGTTCGCGACGTGGAACTGGGCTGGTTCGATGGATCGTGTGCCGAGCTGCCAAACGTCACTTGGACAAAAGACCGAGTGCGCACAAACAGATTCATGGAACACGCTTGATTTGGGGGCAAGTTACCAAATCACCAAAGATTTTCGTTTGAGTGCGACCATCATCAACCTGTTCGACAAAGAATACATTCGTTACCAAGACGTTGCTGGCATAGCAGATGAGAGCAAACGCTACTCAACGGAACCAGGTCGTTACTTTACGGTTAACGCGAAGTACATCTTTTAGTAGGAGCCCTGCATGAAACTCAAACTTTTAGCGCTTTCTCTTGCGTTGGCAGGCGTTCAAGTGACGAACGCTGCCGAGTGGGATTACCCTAGCGCGGCTATTACGGTCACGAACCAAGCCGACGCGCTGCGCTACTTACAAGCCAATTACGCTAGCGCTGGCGAACTTAAGTTTCGCTATCAAACTCGTTCTCAGCTCGGAGATCATTACAACTTTGATGTGTGGGTCGATGGGCAGTATCAACCGCAACGCACCATTGTGCTGTCGACTAACCAAGACAGCCAAGTCGAGCGTATTTTCAAAAGCCTTGAAGATACGGTGATTCGTAATGGTGAGGCGATGCCAGCCGGAGAACTGGAGCTGCCTGTTCGATTGGAAGTGACTGAGCCGCCAGCATTGAGCTCTGGTGAGTTAGTGACCGTTCCCGTCTCACTCTTTGATCCTGATTTACGTACATTGCAACAACAAGCTGCGCCTGATTCTGCGTGGAATTCGTTAGAGGATTATCCACAGCCACTTCAATATGTTGAGAAGCAGATTCAAGTTTTGCAGTCTGGTGGCAAGTTCTACCTAGCTAACGAGCGCGTTAAACAGGTGGATGCACTTGCATTACTGTCTTCACCTGCGGTAGATGCGGAGCCTGTGCGTGATACAAGCAGTATTTTGCCGCCTGAGGGGGTTCAATCTTTTGCTGATGTAAAAGCGATGCAAAGCGCTCAACTTGGCGACAATGCCTTTTTGCAGTTGATGGCGTTTTACCATCTTGATAGCTCACTGCAGTACTTATCGAGCTTGAGCTATGACTTATTTGAAGAGCCGCTTCGTTTTGATGGGCGTGGTTTAGCGCTCGACAACTCTTCTTACTACACAGGTTCGCGTGCGCTGATGTTAGGCGTTGGCGGAGTATCTCCAGATGCTGCAGATGCAGATGTGATTTTGCACGAGCTAGGACACGGTATTCACTATCAAATCGTTCCTGATTGGGCGTATGGACATACTGGCGCGATTGGAGAAGGTGTTGGTGATTACTGGGCGGGCAGCGCGAGCTACCGAACACAGTATTTAGACGCAGCTCGCCGTGGCCAAGAATTCGAGTTAGATACGGTGTTCAACTGGGACGGTATGTTCGGAACACGCAAAACAACTCGTAGCTTATGGAACCAAAGAGCGCGTTACTTCGAGAGCTCAGAGTATCCAGCGCACGTTAGTGTGGGCGGTGAACTCGGCGATGAGCTGTGGTCAACGCCACTGTTCCAAGCGCTTAAAGCATCGGTTGAACGATACGGTGATGACACCGATAGCGTGTTCCGCGAGTTTGACGCCATTGTCCTTGAAGGCATGTATGGCATTGGTCGTGGCGTGAAAATGCATGATCTGGCGGAATCGACCGTGTTTGCCGCAAACACTTTGTTCCCAAATAAAGACTATGCCCAGTTCCTGACGGACAGCTTCAACAAACACAACTTACTTAAAGCGCCTCTTCGCGTTCGCTATGACGCTCGATACATCGCACAAGGTCAAGACGTTGGTGTGAGCCTGAGCCAAACTGGCCGTGAAGCGAGCATCAAAGGGCAATGGCAGCTAAACAACGAATCCGTTTTCGATTTTGATGAAACGCTTTCTGACTTGACCTCAATGAAGGTGGCTTTACCAAGCGGTCTGACATGTGGCACGCAATTCGATTCCTCTATCTCATTGGATTACCAATTTGCTGAGGGCTTAAAGACTCACCAGTGGAGCAAAAAGGTGATGCTGGTTAACGGTACGCCAGAGCTCGATTTCCAGCCTCAACCAGTGAACTCCGCTTTGCCGGAGCAGGGCGACAGATTGTTCTCTCAGACGCTATCGGACAAGTCACGCACGATTGATGATTCGTTTGCGGTTTACCTGAACATCGAACATGACTCACTGCAGGATCTGCAAGTGACGCTTGTGTCTCCACAAGGTAAATCGGTTGTGCTACTTAGCCATCAATCAAGCAATACCAATGGATTTAAAGGTTACTTCACCGCTCAGTATGACGAGGAGTTACAAGCACTTGTCGGTCAACCGAGTTGGGGTACTTGGCGTCTCGAAGTATCTGACCGCGTGTCAGGGAACTCTGGGGTGTTGAAAGAGTGGGGTGTTAGTCACTTTGCTCAGTATCAGTGTAGTACTGATACCACTAAAGAAAGCAGTGGTGGTTCAGGTGGCAGTGGTTCGCTTTGGACCTTGGTAGGACTTTTCCTGCTTTCAACGGTGAGAGTGATTCGTTCTCGTTAATTAAAATCTAAAGAAGACAAAATTTATGAAGTTTCAATATTCTTTCGTTGCTATGTCACTAGCCCTAGCTGGTTGTGGCGGTGGCTCTGGTGGTGACACGTCAACACCGACCTATAATGTAGCTGGCACCATCGTTTCTGCAGGTACACTTCTTGATACGCCAGTATGTATCGATTTAAACCAGAACTACGTTTGTGATACTACTGAACCGAGTGCTAAAACGGATAATGCTGGTAAGTTCTCCCTGACGTCAAGCGACAAGAACATTTTGACTAGCACGATTCTTGCTCAAGTTGATCAAGGCTCAAACCAAACGTTGCGTCTTGCGGCTCCAGGCCAAAACTTAGCAACGGGTAACACAGTAAATGGTGTAACAACATTGCTCGCAGGTCTTGTGGTTGACGGTAAAACCGTTGCTCAAGCTGAAGATATTGTTAAAGCGCAACTCACGGATGCCGGCGTTTCTCTATCTGGTACGGTAATGTCTAACGCAGAAGCCAGCGAGCTAGACAAGCTAGAGCAAAACACGGTTGCGCTATTAGCTGCGATGCAACCACAACAAATGACCAAAGGCGTAGCGCTGCTTGCTCAAAGTCTTAGCTTCCAAGGTAAATCGCTAGCCTCTGATCTTCTGTCTGAAGCGGAAGTGAGTGCATTTGCTGAAGAGATTGCAGCGGTTGCTGAACAAACGGTTGGTAGCAACGATACGGGTGCCGTTCTTCATTTTGCTGATGGCGCAGCAGACGTTGCTGAGGTTCAAGCTGCTTACCCTGGTCAAGATGCGGAATACGGCTTCGACAAACAGGAGAAGCAAACGTCGACAGGCACAGGCTTTAAGTTCGTTAAGCTAGATTCACAAGGCGCTGCTTTAGCTTCAGATGCCACTGAATGGTCTTGCACTTTGGATGAGCGTACTGGTCTTGTTTGGGAAAACAAGAGTGCGGATGCGAGCTCTATTCAATTTAAAGACCGCCTATTTGCGTTTGAGTCTGAAACATTTAAGCCATTTAGCAAAGATGTAGATCTTGCGGGCTGTAAAGAGGTGGGCGATGAAATTTGTACTACGAGCCAATACGTTGAGTACATAAACAAACAGTCGTTATGTGGAATCACTGGTTGGCGCCTGCCTACTTACCGTGAAACTTATGACTTACTAGACTTTGGTGAACAAACACTGTTTGCTCCGAACGATGAATATGCAAAATACAACGTCTATGGTTTTAATGTTAAATACTTTCCACAGCAAACCATAGGTAGTCCTTATTTAGAACAAGGTGCGTTTTGGCATGACGGTTTTAGGTTTACGGACACATCATCACAGCTCATGGATGGTGAGATTTATTTCCCCGCAATTGTCTCTCGGGGCGCAGATAGAGGGGCTACTTCATTCGTTGAGATTCGCTCAAGCAGTACAAGTGAAGATGCCTATGATTCCTACCAATTCCCAATCCGTCTAGTAGCAGTTAAGGGACAATAAGATGAAGAAACTAATGACCGCGCTATCTCTTGTGTTGGCTTCTCAAGTAGCAATGGCAGCACAAGAGTGTTCGACTGAGTTTGCTAAAACAGCACCTAATACACGTTACACTTATTCAGATAAGGGAACTGTAACTGACTTAAAAACAGGTCTTACATGGATGCGCTGTCCAGTCGGTATGACATGGAATGCAGCAAACGAAGAATGCACCGGAACGCGAGCTACGATGTCATGGCAATTCGCGCTGTCTACGGCCCAACAAATTCGTAATCCGTCCGGTAACCACCCTCTACACAACTTTGCTGGCAAAAAGAATTGGCGACTAGCAAATATTAAAGACTTGGTATCGTTAACGGAGCAAGCTTGCTATAGCCCAGCGATGAATGGTACAGGCTTTGCGAGCGGTTATACACTGACAGACAAGGACGATATTTTAGGACGTAATATTTGGAGTAACACACCTAATGGTGATGGTAAGCATGTTGCTACTCTTGATACGACTAATGGTGAGGTTTTCAATAGAGATCCATTAGACTCAAGTTTCAAAAGCTCTCTCTTGTTAGTGACAGATGAATAATACTTATTACGTTAATAAAGATTGATAGCTTTGCCTTTATAAAAAGCTCCGCTAGTGCGGAGCTTTTTTCGTTTCTAACCTTTGGCACTTATCGTGTTGAGCAGAATGTTTAAACTTGGAACTGCTTAAGTTGGTGCTTTTGGTTTTCCGCTAAGCCCGAAAGCTCTTGAGCGGCAGCGGCGGATTGCGTAATGCCAGTTACGTTCTGGCTCACCAGCTCATAGATGTTCGTTAAGTTGTTGTTGATATCAGCCGTGACCTGTTTCTGCTCTTCTGATGCGGTCGCCACTTGAGTGTTGATTGAGTTCAGATCGGCGATAGCGTTACTGATATTAGCAAGTGATTGGCTAACTTCTTGTGCCAGAGTTTGGTTGTCTGACAACATGGCTAAGCTAGAGTGCATGCTTTCATTCGCGTGACCAGATTGCTGTTGAAGATCTTCAATGATGGTCTGGATCTCTTTTGTCGATTCCTGAGTTCGCGCCGCTAGCATACGTACTTCATCGGCGACTACCGCGAAGCCTCGGCCACTTTCGCCCGCTCGTGCAGCCTCGATCGCTGCATTCAGTGCAAGCAGGTTGGTTTGCTCAGAAATGCCTTCAATCACTTCGATCACGCGACCAATGTGTTCTGATTGATCTTTCAGCGATGTCACGACGGCTGCGGCTTCGTTGAGTTGTTCTGCCATTTTTTCGCTTGCGCGAGTGCTTTCCTCAAACATGCTCAGACTTTGTGAGGTAAGCATGCGTGCTTGATTTGATGCGCTATCGGCTTCTTGTGCATTGGTCGATACCTCAGCTGCGGTAGATTCTAGCTGGTTGATCGCCGAAGCCACTTGCTCAACTTCTTGTTTTTCTTGATCCGAATTGACGCTGCTTTGAGTCATAACGGTCGCTAACTCGGTCGATGCTGATGCCACATCTTCACTAATTCTAACTAATGCACTCACGGTTTCACGCAGTTTGTCGATGGTTTGGTTTACATCCTGAGCCAGTTGCGACACTTCGTTTTTTCCGATGGCTTCGGCTTTAACCAATAGATTTCCCTTCGCGACTTCTTGCATGGTTCCTTGAAGGTTACGAATCGGTGCAACGATATAGCTGGCTAGTATCCAACTAATAAGCGAAGCAGCACTCAAGATCACCGCAAGTGAAACCGCACTGTAAGTGAGCGTGGTTGAATGCTGTTCGCCATTCGCTTCCACTTCATCGGTGACGATTTGATTCAATTGTTTAGACAGGTTGTCGATGGCGTTGATCATAGCTTCGCCAGCCAATCGATATTCTGCCATCGCAGATTCGTACTTTTGATTGAAATCGGATGTGGTGTAGCCAGAAGAGTGTTTGGTGGTGAGCAGAGGTGTCATGGTGACGCGCGTGAAATCAACATAGTGATCCATGGCTTTGCGCATAGTATTCACTTCGGTTTGAACGCCTGGGAGGCTATCGATGGAATTCAGAAAAACGCGGTTTATGTTTTGTCGTTCAGACAGTTCTTGGTTGAGAGATTGGACATCTTCGGCTCTAAATAGACTGTAAATGGCTTTGATGCGCATGGCGTAGGTGTTGTCTACGATGGCGCTGAGTTCCTCTTTATGAATGATCAGCTTGTTGGTGGAAGTGGAAACCTTATTGAATGCTTGGTCGAGCTTGCCGATTCCGACGCTCAATCCAATGACGAGTAATACAACGGTGAATAGAACAGGTAAAAAGACCTGAAGTTTAATAGAAAGCGTACTAAGAAATTGACGCATGATTGACCCTCTATCGGTTTGATTATTATCTTTTTTATAAATAAGCATTTCGATTTTAATTGTCATATTCGTCAAATCAATGACTTACTCATATCCAATTGTTATGAAATGTACCAAAATCGATGGAGTTATCATTTTGAGCGCGCGGCAATTTACAAAAGCGCTAAGCTAAAAACGGTAAAGGGATCAGTCGCGGAATTAATATACAGAAATGACAACGTGTCATAGAGGGTTCAACTAAGTGAAACACAACTGTCATATTCAAATTCTAAAGTGAGCACCGTTCAAGTGAAACACAACGGCAATAAAGCCACTTAAGGAAATTGTGATGAAAAAGACAGTAATCGGTGCAATCGCACTTCTAGGCGCAATGGCAGTGACTCCTGTTTCTGCTAAAGAAACTATCTCTGCAGTGGGTTCTAGCAGCGTAACTCCACTGATGGAAGTTTTCTCTGAAACGTACATGAAGAAGAACCCTAACGTATTTATCGAAGTTCAAGGCCCTGGTTCTTCAGCTGGTGTTAAAGCAGCAAAAAATGGTTCAGCAGACCTTGGTATGTCTTCTCGTAATCTAAAAGACTCTGAAAAAGAATCAACACTAATCGAAGAAGTGGTTGCTCGTGATGGTATCGCAGTGGTTGTTAACCCACAAAACAAACTGCCTGGCCTAACAGCAGAGCAAGTGACTGCAATCTACAAAGGCGAAGTATCAAACTGGAAAGAAGTCGGTGGTGCAGACAAGCCAATCGTAGCAATTACTCGTGACACGGCTTCAGGTACTCGTGGCGCATTTGAAGACATCATGTCTCTTAAAATGAAGATTTCTGGTAAGAAGGTATCAGCTATCTCTCAACGAGCTCAAGTTGCAAACGGTAACGGCGCACTAAAAACAATGGTTGCATCTAACCCATACGCAATCGGCTACATTTCTCTTGGTACTGTAGACAACACTGTTAATGCTCTAGCAATCGACGGCGTTGATGCAACGGTAGCTAACGTGAAAAACGGTTCTTACAAAGTAGCTCGTCCATTCCTTGTGCTTTACAAAGAAGGCAAGCCATCAGCTGAAACGCAAAAATTCCTAGACTGGATGCTAACTGAAGATGCGCAAAAGCTAGTTGACCAAAACGGTTACATCTCAGTTCACTAATTCTATCGGGACTCTTAAGTTTGCTCAGCCCACCATTTAGGGCTGAGCCTTTTCTATCCATAGTGTTCACCGGCAAAACGCCCAGAACCGTGAGATTTTTTAAATGACCATCGCAACAAATAGTGAAAAGCTTATGAATACTGACGCTAAAGCTATCAGCAAGCCCGGCCTGCGCGAGAAACGTCGCGTAGACTGGAAAGAGCGTATCTTCCACGGCTTGTTCCTAACCAGTGCCGTTATCGGCATCGTCTCATTAGCCGTTATTGCATACTTCATTGTTCGAGAGAGTATCCCGGCATTCCAAGAAGCTGGTATATCGGGCATCGTTCTTGGACAAAACTGGCTGCCGCCTGCACTTTACGGTGTTGCGACAATGATTGTTGCATCTATTGTATCGACGGCAGGTGCGGTAATCGTTGGTGTACCAATTGGTGTGCTGACGGCTATCTTTATTGCCGAAATCGCACCAAAGCGTCTTGCGGATATTATTCGTCCTGCAGTTGAGCTTTTGGCAGGTATCCCGTCTGTGGTTTATGGTTTCTTTGGTTTGGTCATCATCGTACCGCTGATTCAAAACATCTTTAATGTCCCTGCGGGTAACACGATTTTGGCAGGTATCATCGTGCTTGGTGTGATGATTCTACCGACCGTAATCACGGTATCTGAAACATCTATTCGAGCTGTGCCTCGCGCATACAAAGAAGGCTCTTTGGCACTTGGCGCTTCGAAAATCTACACAATCTTCAAATTGCTCGTTCCAGCGGCTCGTTCAGGCATCATGACGGGTGTGATTTTGGGTATTGGCCGTGCTCTAGGTGAGACAATGGCGATCATCATGGTGATGGGTAATGCACCTGCTATGCCAGAAGGCATCTTGGATTCGGCACGTACGCTAACCGCAAACATCGCGATTGAAATGTCTTACGCAAGCGGTATTCACGCCAACGCTCTTTACGCCACCGGTGTTGTACTTCTGGTCTTCATCATGTCGTTGAACGCTGTACTTCTTTACCTAAACCGAGAAAAAGCGAAGTAATCGCTCGTTAAAGGTGACTATTATGGATCGCGCAAAACTAAAACAAGCTCGCCAGTTCAAAGATAACGTCTTTAACGCTTTGGTTTGGATTTCGGCAGCACTAACGGTAGGTTTTTTGTTCTGGATTATCTGGTACATCCTATCAAATGGTCTACAACACGTAGATTGGAACTTCATTACTGATAACTACACACGTACTGGTGAAGAGCACGGTATCTTCCCGATGATCGTCTCGACCATCTACATGGTTATCGCATCCATCGCGGTAGCGGCGCCACTGGGTATCATGACGGCAATTTACTTAACCGAATACGCGAAAGTCGGTAGCCGATTGGTAAAAATTATCCGATTCTGTACTGAGTCGTTGGCGGGTATCCCGTCGATCATCTTCGGTCTATTCGGTATGACGTTCTTCGTGGCAATTCTTGGTCTGGGCTTCTCGATTCTGTCGGGTGCACTGACTCTAAGTATTCTTATTCTGCCAGTGATCATCCGTACTACGGAAGAAGCACTAATGGCAGTGCCTCAAACGTATCGTGAAGGCTCTTACGGCCTTGGCGCTTCAAAAATTTACACTATCTGGCGTTTGATTCTTCCGAGTGCAATGCCAGGGATCTTAACCTCGGTCATTCTTAGTATTGGTCGTGTCATTGGTGAGTCTGCTCCTGTATTTCTGACAGCAGGCATGGTTGCTCGTATTCCAGATTCTCTGTTGGACTCCGGTCGTACATTAACCGTTCACCTATACAAACTGACTACCGAACTGTTTACCGTTGAAGAATGGAATCAGGCTTACGGTACCGCAACAGTGCTTATCGTGGTTGTTCTTCTGATCAACATGGTAACGAAACTGATTGCTAGACGTTTTAACACCGCAACTTACTAACAACACTAATTAAGAACGCACGTTAAAAGACACGAATTCAAGATTTAAGAGATTAAGAAAATGAACAAATTTGATATTGAAAACCTAGACTTATTCTACGGTGAAAACCAAGCACTGAAATCGATCAACCTACCAATTCCAGTTCGCCAAGTAACGGCACTTATCGGCCCGTCAGGTTGTGGTAAATCAACGCTTCTACGTTGTTTGAACCGCATGAACGACCTAATAGAAGGCGTGAAAATTACGGGTAAATTGGCGATGGACGGCGAAGACATTTACGGCAACATTGATGTCGCGGATCTTCGCATCAAGGTTGGCATGGTGTTCCAGAAGCCAAACCCATTCCCGATGAGCATCTACGAAAACGTGGCTTACGGCCTACGTGCTCAAGGTATCAAAGACAAGAAACACATTGACGAAGTGGTAGAGCGTTCACTACGCGGCGCAGCACTTTGGGACGAAGTGAAAGATCGTCTGAAGTCACACGCATTTGGTCTATCGGGTGGTCAGCAACAGCGTCTTTGTATCGCACGTACGATCGCGATGGAGCCGGACGTAATCCTGATGGATGAACCAACGTCGGCACTTGACCCAATTGCGACACATAAAATCGAAGAACTGATGGAAGAGCTAAAGAAGAACTACACCATCGTTATTGTGACCCACTCAATGCAACAGGCGCGTCGTATCTCTGACCGTACTGCATTCTTCCTAATGGGCGAACTGGTTGAACATAACGATACTCAAGTGATCTTCAGCAACCCTCAAGATGACCGTACTCAAGGCTACGTAAATGGTGATTTCGGTTAATTCGCCATATTTACAAGCATAACTAAATAACTATAAGCGATGGTAACTTTGCCCCTCTTTTTGAGGGGCCTTTTTCTTTTCAAGCTGCAGATTTATAACACCAACCTATACCAATAATTCTTGCAAGGAAGCACAAATATCCCCCCTTTTTATAGAACATGTAACTTATGTGAAATACGGTTATAAAAGTGCTGAAGAGCTCTCGAATGTGAAACTAAGTCTGATAATTTTGCGAATGACTTAACAGCTCAAATTTGATTGTATTGATTGCATATGATGGCCTAAGTAGTTTTTTATCGAGAATAAAAAAGTAGATTAGGTTGGTAGGGTGAGTTTAAGAAGTTTTACAAGAAAAGTGTCTTCAACGAGGGATCATCGCTTATTAGCGGAGGCGATATTTGATCATTTAGAGAGTTTGTTCTCCCCTCAAGCCTTAGCCATTTTTGAAGATCCTTCAATCAATCCCCGTTATTCTGTGAGTTTCTCTCGCGGGGAGCTTTACCCAATCCAAAGCTATCCTGACAGCTTCTGGGAGTGGGCAAGTCAGTTTGACACTTCTGAAAGCATCATTCCTCTGGCGATCAATACTTGTAACTGGAATCACACCCAAGATTTAGGTGGAGATAGTTACATAATGATGCTCGATAACACGCCTATCAAACGCACCTACCTACTGATTCAATCTGTTCATGCTCGCACGGCACACAATATCTATGAAGAAAGCTATGATGCAATGCAGCTTGCAGCGGCGCGTTGGCAGTGCATTCGCGCCGAGAAAAATGCTTCGCAAGAGATGAGACACAGAGATATTCGTGAAGCGCAATATGTCGATGAAATTAACCAACGCGAGCGCTTTATCGAGAACATGAAGTTAGTTCAGCAAGTTGCTCTCGAGATCTCCAACCCTGATTCCTTAAAAGATTTGTATTACAAAGCCGTCGAAGCGCTACGTCAACGGTTGGGGTTTGATCGCTCCACACTGATGCTTTTGGACATGAAAAAGCGTAGTTTCAGTGGAACGTACGGCACGGATGAATCAGGTATCACCATTGATGAGTTTCACACGCAATACGATTTACACCAACTGAGCGAAGAATACATCGCTGCGCTGTCATGCCTTGAGAGCAACCTAGTGATCGTGGAAGATGCGCCGATATACACAGCTGGTAAAGTGGTTGGGCAGGGGTGGAACGCGATGTTGATTCTACGTGATGGCAATGAGCCATTTGGTTGGTTCGCGCTTGATAACTTTATTCATCGCAAGCCGATAACAGCGTATCAAAAACAGATGTTGGACTCGTTTGGCTCCCTTTTCTCACAAATTTACATTCGAAAGCGCCAAGAGCAGAACGTGCGTATGTTGCATTCAAGCATGGTTGAGCTATCACGCTGTACAACCGTCAGTGATGTATGTAAATCGGCCGTCACTTTTGCCATCAAAAATCTTGGTATTGATCGGATGGCGGTGTTTTTGACCGATGAAAACTGCTCATACATGCAAGGTACTTGGGGGACTGACATTCAAGGCAATGTGGTGGATGAGTCTTATTTCTTTGGTGAGACACAAGACTTTTCGTTGATCAATTTAGCTCGCGCCGTACCTAGTGAAGTCGCATTTGAGGAATCCGTTCCTATTTATCATGACTGTAATATTGTCGGCTTTGGCTGGGCTGCGATGACGGTTTTGACTTCGAATAGCAGCGGGCCCATCGCTTTTATTGCCGTTGATAACTTATTGACGCGCGCGCCGCTGACTTCTCAGCTACGTGAAGTGATTCGTATGTTCGCTTCCAGTCTAGCGGAGGTTTTGCAGCGCACTCAAGCGCAAGAGGCGATTCGCGGATTAAACGAAAACCTGGAGTTAGAAGTACAGAACCGAACCAAAGAGTTGGAGGAAGCCAACCGACAGCTTGAGGTGCTTTCTAAACTTGACCCTCTGACACGTCTTGGCAATCGCCGTATGTTAGAACATGTGATGCAGAAATATTGCGCGCTAGAGTGTGAGGAAGCGATGTCCTTTGGTCTTATCCTGATTGATATTGATCACTTTGGATTGTTTAACAATCACTATGGTCATCTCGAAGGGGATATCGCACTAATGCGCGTGGGTCATATCTTGGATCATCATACCAAAGGTGAAGATGAGGTTTTCTGTCGCATTGGCGGAGAAGAGTTTGTGTTACTAATGATCGGCTCCGATCAAGAGGCGGTAAAGCAGAGAGCGGAACGTATTCGTCAATGCATTGAAGATGAAGGCATCAAACACCAACACAACCCAGAAGGGGAGTTGCTCACCGTGTCAATCGGTTATTCTTGCTACAAAACGAAAGGCAAAGACTTTAATTTCGACCATCTTTACCAGTTGTCGGATAAGGCACTCTACCAAGCGAAGAGTCATGGTCGAAATTGCGTAAGGCGATATGAGTACGAGCATCAAGCTTTTGTTGAATAAGTGATGCTCATAACATCAAAGTTACTGAGACAGTTTGGTTGATTTTTAGATAAAACTGCTAAAGTGAGTTTGGTCGCACAAGAAAAATGGCAGTTCTCTTGAGCTGCCATTTTGCTTTATAGTTTTTCTAGCTGGTGGTCGGTTTTTGTTACGTTTGCTTTGCCAAGGTTTTGAATTTTTGCCAGTAGCGAGTCTGGATGCCAAGGTTGTTGATTGGCACTAAAACGCGCTTGGTTCATGGCGTCAAGCTCTTGTTTTACTGCCTGCACATCACCAGGGCTTAACCTGTCTCGGTGAGTGTTTAGATACTCGTTTACTGAGCGTTCAATTTTAGCAGCGTCCCCTTCATTGATGACTTTTTTCAACGCATCAACGCAAAGAGGTTGCTCGGTATTCGAAACCGTTTTACTCGCCGTCATAGGACGCTTCTTCCATGCCCAAATCGCGATTCCTAACGTCGCCACCCAAAGCCCAGCGAAAATAAATGTCAGGGTTTGCCAGAGGCTGCTCACTCCACTGTTTGGTTCGGGACTGATGGCTGACTCAGGTGGTGTTGGCAGAGGCGATTCCGGCAACGTGATAAGCCCGGTGTCACTTTGCTCTATGTCTAATTGTAGCTCTGGTAACGTCGCTTTTTTCGCTTCATCATTTTGGCTGTCCCACCAGTTCAAATGGTATCCCGGCAAGGTATATGACCCAGCCTCAGTGGGGATAATGACTTGCTTCACGGTCATGATAACGGTGCCATCTCTCGCGCTGTCGAATTGAGGCTGTTCTGGGTAGACCCGTAGTGAACTTGGATAATCAATACTTACTCGTGGAAGGTATTCGGCTTGTGTTCCGCGAGCTTTAATTTGAATGGTTCGAGTGAGTGAAGAGCCCTGTTTGACAGTGTTGAGCGCATTAACCGACAGTGTATTACCTTGAGCGTCTTGCCAGCTCTGCGTCATTTCTAACGCTGAAGCTGGAAGCCATTCCCCTTCAAATTCACTTGGAATTGGTTTTACCTCGATAGGCATTTGCTCAGCTTTGGTGTTGATTGGCATGATCTTGGTAGAGCCCGTCAAGCTGTCGCCATAAATGTAAGAGCCTGTCAGTCTAGGACCTATCAAGGTGTAAGTACCCGGCTGATTCGCCGTTAAGCGAAACGACTGTTCAATGACCACTACTTCTAATCCATTTAAGATCTTTTGTCCCTGCTGTAAGCCACCAATCGCTTCAAGCTTCATGCCTTCAATCTGTGGAGGCACAATTTGTGGGTTATCAAGACGGCGGGTATCCGCTTTGATCAAAAGCTGCATACGTAATGTCGCAGATTGCTGAGGGTACAGCGTGCTGTTGTCGACACTGATATTAAAGCTAAATAGGTCATCGAGATTGGGTTCAGCTTGGCTTGCGGTGACACGAAGCTTTATTGGCTCCGTTCTCATACCACCTGCGGAAAAGCTCGGAATAGTCAGAACACCTTCTTTCATCGGCGCAATCGAGATACTCCACTCAGTACGTACAGATTTTCTTCCGTTAATGTTATTGCTGGAGCGCCCATAACGAGGTTGACCCAAGAAAAAGTCGTTCTCAAGTACATTAAAGTCAATTGCATCTGAGCTGAGCTCAGTATCTGCCATGATTCTGAGGTTGATCACTTCATTCTTAGCAACTTGTGTTTTATTGACGCTTGCTTGAAGCGTCTGTGCCATCACCGAGAAGCTGGATAATAGGCTGGCCACAAGAATAAAGATCAGTTGTACGCCTTTGTTCATCACGGGCTTACCACTCCTTTTGAGATTGTTGTGGAGGTTGTTTTTGTTGAGCTTGAAGCTGCATTTGTGCACGAATCAAAAAGCTTGGATCGCGAGCGCTTTCGACTGCTTCTAAACGACGGAATTCAGGATCATCCCGATGCGTGTTTTTTGGCTGCACTTGAGCCTGCATTGGTTCACCTTGTTCCTGAGCCTGCTTTTCACCTCGTTTCGGTCGATGTTGCTCTGTTTTTTGCTTTTCTGTTTTATTTTCAGGTTCTTGCTGATTTTGTGACTGTTGTCCTTGCTCTTCCCTTTCACCGTTTTGAGACTTTTGTTGCTGTTGCTGTTGCTGTTGCTGTTGCTGTTGCTGTTGCTGTTGCTGTTGCTGTTGCTGTTGCTGTTGCTGTTGCTGTTGCTGTTGCTGTTTCAGCTTCTGTTCCACAACCGACAAGTTTTTCTTTGCAGCTTCAAAGTTGGGCTTTTCTTCAAGCAGTTTTTTATAAAGCTCTGCTGCTTCTTCTAATTGACCATTTTGCGCCAGAGAGTTGGCAAGGTTATAGCGGCCGTTAGGAGAGGAGTCATGAGAAAATGCTTCGATAGCGGCTTCGTAGTCACCTTTTTGGTAACTGGCGGCTCCTTTCCAGCTTGGGTTTGTAAATAGGTTTTGCGCCTGTTCATACTCACCTTGCTTGTAGAGTTCCGCTCCTCGTTGGTCGGCATTTAAGAACGGATTTGCTTCGGCGTGTTGTGTCCAAGTCATCGGTATTATTGTTGCCACAAACATCCAAATCAGGCCGCGTCGGAACAGTAAAGCTGCAGGCAGAAGTAACAGCGGCAGCAACCAAAAGCCACCGTTTAAGCGAGAGTCAGTGCTCACTTCTTCACTCTGCTTGGCCGAAAGTTGACTGCCAACGTTGTTCGTAAAGGCTGAAATGTTCTCAACATCGCGATTGGTGTGCTGAATAGGAACAAAAATTCCACCTGTTTTCTTTGCTAGTATTTGTAAATTCTTCAGATTTGTTTTCGCTACGACTGTTGTGCCTTGTGCAGTTTTTAAAAGAGAACCATCGGGTAGGGCGATGGGAGCGCCATTAGCGGTTCCTACTGCGAGAACTGAGATGCGAATGTTTTTACCTTCGACCAAATTCAACGTCCGAGACAGTTCTGACTCATCAAGGTCATCAGCTAACACGATGATGTCGCCTTGTTGCACACCTGCTTGAGAGAACTGGTTGAGCGCTAATTCAATTGCGGAAGGCAGGTTTGCCCCTTGAAAAGGCATTAGCTCTGGTGACAAATTCTCGATAATGCCGGCAAGCGTACTGGAATCAGTCGTCAGTGGACTTAAGTTATAGGCATCGCCAGCGTAAGCAATAAGACCCGTAGCCCCTTCTTTCCATTTAGGAAGTAAGTCCAGCGCCTTATAACGTGTTTGCGCGAGTCGATTAGGCTTGATGTCCGTAGCGAACATCGAGCGAGACATATCAAGCACTAAAATGCGGTTTTGGTTTAACTCAAAGCTTGGGCGAGCGTTGGATTGCCAGCTTGGTCCCGCTAGCGCAATACAGGCAACCGCCCAAGCTACGCCCCAGAGAATAAAATAGTGTTTGGACTGCGTATTTTGTCCGAGCACTTTAGCTAGGTGAGGGGCAATCAGTGTCGATTTTTTTGCTCTAAATTTGTGATTGAGCAAGAGCGCAATAGGGATTGCGATGAGCCCCCAAAGCCAAGAAGGGTTAAGGAAAATAAACTCAGCCATGTTTTCTCCTCAGTAGGAATAACAATACCGACAGTACGAATGCAGCGCTTAATGGGTATGGGAACCATTCTGACTGCGGACGCCAAGTTTGCGTGTCGTTTGACACGGGCTCGAGCTGGTTGATCGTGTCGTAGATCTTTTCGAGCTGATCAGTATCTCGTGCTCGAAAATATTGTCCACCAGTCATCTCTGCCACTTTAGTTAGTGTTTGCTCATCCAAGTCGGCTGCGGTGTTAACCTTACGAGTCATGAAAAACTCTTTCACCATCATTTCACCAGCACCTACGCCTACGGTGTAAATGGTCGCTTTGTATTTTTTTGCGATTTCCGCTGCTTCGAGCGGTTCGAGCACACCGGCAGTGTTGCTGCCGTCACTAAGCAAAATCATGACTCGTTGCGGAGCATCACTGTCTACAAAGGTTTTCGTGCCTAGACCAATGCCATCACCAATGGCGGTTCGTTGACCAACCAGGCCGATGACGGTTTGATTAATCTGCTGCATGACGGTTTTACGGTCTGCAGTGAGTGGCGTTTGCAAATACGCGTGATCGCCAAACAAAACAACCCCGAGACGGTCGCCTTTTCGCTTTGCCACGAAATCAGACAGAACTTTTTTGACAGCGGTGAGTCGGTCGATGTATTCGCCGTTGAGCTCCATGTCTTCTTGCTGCATCGAGCCAGATAGGTCGACGACTAACATCAAGTCCCGATATTTGGGTTGGAACTCAACTGGATCGCCAAACCAAACTGGACGCGCACAAGCAATGATAAGAAGAACCCAGATCGCCATTGATAGTGATTTTTGCAGGGCTTGCCTAGGCTTGCTGCCATTCTCATTAGTTGGTAAGTACGCCAATTTGATCTCGGCTTGTTGAGATTCTTGTGGCAGGAGCTTGTATACCAGCCAGGGGACAGGCAGCAAAAATAGTGCCCACCACCAGACAAATTCAATGTTTAGCCATTGGGCAAGATCGGTTATGAGTGTTTGCTCAGTCACGGTTATTTGCCTTTTTCTTTGGTGGCAAAGCGTGAGTTATCCAAAAGACACAATCATCGACCAAGCTTTGATGATTTTCTTGAGAGGATTTCTGATACAGCGCTTCTTGCCACTGATGTTGTTTGTCTACGAATCGAGTTTCTTTTGTATGGCTATCGAGAAACTCATACCAAGCGATTCCAGTTAATGGCGCGATTTCTTCACGCGGAAAGTGACTCAATGCCGCCTGACGCAATATTTCCAGAGCAGAGGAGGGGGTATGAGGTGTGACAGATTGAGTTAAAAGTTTTAAGGCTGCCTTTTGCGCGCGTAGGCGTTTTTTACGCCATTTCGTATAAAGATAAATGCTGAAAACGAAAAGCACGGTGGCCGCAAGCACTGCCCACCATCCCCAAGCGAGCGGAAACCAATCCGGAGCGTTTGGTAAAATCAGAGGTTCAAGGTTTAGGCTTTGGTTGTTTGTTGTCATTATTATTACTGCTTAATAAATGCTGCTTGTACAGTTTGTTAGCTTAATTGTGAAATCAAGGGCCAACCACTTGATAGCGTGTTAAATGGAATCGCCATCGAATGGCATTGCTGTTTAATGGTTTCTTGGTGTTGAGTAAAGTGTGTTTCGAGTTCCTTTCTTTGGCCCTTGGAGCCAAAGTTGAACCATTGACTACGTTGTCCATCCGAGGCTTTTACTTGACCTCTAAAGTTTGTTTCACCTCTTTCTAAAGGGTCATAAAACTGAATAGCCCTCACACTGTTGTGCTGTTTTAGTCGACGTAACTGCGTCAACTCTGCCGTGCTTATGTGGGCAAAGTCGCTGAGCATAATCAGTTCGCTGCCCTTAGGTATCAGTGTATGAAGTGTTTCTATCACCTGAGTATACGGCAGTGTACGAGCCTCGTTGTTGGCAGTACGAGCCACCTGCGCGTTATGTGTATCGACGATAGCATTAAGAATCCGCAGCCCCTGTTTTTGTAGAGAGGAAGGGCGAAACTCAAAACATTGATGTCCATCGTCAATCACCGCACCGATGCGATCCTTTTTAGCCAAAGTGAGCCAAATCAACACGCTGGCAAAGTGAGCCAATTGAACCGACTTAAGCATATACTTAGACCCAAAATGCAGGCTAGAACTCAGGTCAAGGTAAAGAATCACAGCTTGCTCTTTGTCTTCTGCAAATAACTTTGTGTGCGCTTTCCCTGTACGAGCAGTTACCCGCCAATCAATACTGCGGATATCATCGCCAGGTTGGTATTGGCGTACTTCCATAAAATCCATGCCTCGCCCTTTTTGGCGGCTGGTATGGTTACCGCTCATTTGCGACCAGATACTTTGTGCTGGTGGCAACCAACGTACAGATTGAGTGCGGTATTGCAGCAGCTCTTCAAGGGTTAATGTCACCCCATTCGCATGAGGTGGCAATGGATGCGTTGTGGACATATCACTCCCTCGTCTTATGCACTGCCAACGAGGTTTAGCAGCTTATCAATGACTTGGTTTGCCGTAATGCCTTCCGCTTGAGCGTGGTAACTCAGTAATAAACGGTGGCGCAAAACCGGATAAGCCATGGTTTGAACATCTTCTGGGGACACAAAATCACGACCTGCAAGCCAAGCGTGCGCACGGGCACAACGATCCAGAGCGATGGTGGCACGTGGACTAACGCCCATTGACAACCACTTATCCAGCTCAGTGTCATATTCGCTGGCTCGACGTGTTGCCATAACTAAACGGACGATGTACTGCTCTATCGTTTCGGCCATATGAATATCCAACACTTCTTTACGCGCAGTGAATATATCTTGTTGGCTTAACATTGGGCGCTCGACGGTAGTTTCGCCTTTTGCTTCACCGCGGTTAATACGCAAGATAGATAGCTCATGCTCCGCATCTGGGTATTCCACTTCTAAATGTAATAAAAAGCGATCTAGCTGTGCTTCAGGTAGTGGATAAGTCCCTTCTTGTTCAATCGGGTTTTGAGTCGCCATGACCAAAAACAACTCTGGCAACGGGTAAGTATGGCGACCTGCTGTGACTTGTTTCTCTGCCATTGCTTCAAGCATCGCCGCTTGTACTTTGGCCGGTGCACGGTTTATCTCATCCGCAAGGATAAGAGAATTGAAGATAGGACCAGATTGGAAAGTGAACTCTCCGGTTTCGGGGCGGAAGATATCGGTGCCGGTTAAATCGGCTGGCAGCAAGTCAGGGGTAAACTGAATTCGGTGGAAGTCGCCTTCAACACAATCTGAGAGTGATTTTACTGCACGGGTTTTTGCCAGCCCAGGAGGGCCCTCAACCAAAATATGTCCATCTGCCAAAAGGGCAACAAGCAGTTGTTTGACTAGATCTTGCTGACCAATGATCTGCGACTCTAGGTATTGCTGAAGAGTTTCGAAGTTAGATTTATGCATGCTTTGGACTCTCGATATCCATTTGATTTTTGTGTTGAGTATTGGTCATTTTCCAGATGGAAAAAGTTCCAATGCGCTTTCGCAATTTATCTTTTCAATATTGGGACGCTGCAGAGAATTGCAAGTACTTGCTATCACTGAAAGTTCTTATCTGACAGAGCGTTACATTTATTTTTCATAATATAGTGAGAAATGCCTCTAGTTTTGTATATGTGAGCCGATAAAGTTTCTGTGATGTGCGTGTCATGAGATATGCACCAGATTCCCCTTATGGGGCCAATAACAAGTGATTCTTTTAAAAGGTCCGAATATGTTGAAACTTCATTCCTTGAGCATCAAACAGAAGGTTGTACTTGGTATTACGTTTGCTGTTTTAGCATCAACAATAATCGTTGGTGTTATGGCTCAGCGTCATGCAAGAGATGTGTTGAGCCACCGTCTTATTGATATCGAACTACCTGCGATGCTGCAGCAAATCAATACAGAAATTGACCGCGAAGTTGTAGAGATGCAACAAGCCGCAAAACAGCTCGCAACAAACGAGTTTATTGTCGAAGCACTATCTAATACAGACCGCGACCCGTCGGTAGAAGTTCAGTTAGTTCAGCAGCTCAATAACGTTAAATCCCAGTACGGACTTAATGATGCGTCGGTAGCCAATCGTCAAACGGCATATTACTGGAATCAAAACGGGTTCTTGCGTCAGCTTAATCGAACTCAAGATGCTTGGTTCTTTGGCTTTACGTCTTCTGGTCAAGAAACGTCAGTGAGCGTTTTCCAAGAGGCAAACGGCGAAGTAAAAATGTTTGCCAACTACCAAGACTTAAATGGCACATCAATGTCAGGTCTTTCAAAGTCGATGGACGACATGGTTGCGCTGCTCAATGGGTTTAAAATTGAAGATACGGGTTATGTGTTCCTCACTAACGAACAGGGTGAGATTCAAATACATCGTCAACAAGGTAAAAACCAAACTTCTATCACCAAGCTATTTGGTAGTAATGCGAGTGCACTGCTGAATAAAAACAGCTTCAATTTGATTAATGTGGACTTTGAAGGGCAGGACACGTTTGTTTCCAGTTTGTATGTTCCTTCAATGAATTGGTTTGTCATTGGTGTAGTTCCTGTCGATGAAGTCTTCGCGGACCTAAATGCTACTGCGCAAAAAATGCTGTTTACGACCATCATTGTCGCCGTTGTATTCATTCTGATGGGCGTATGGTTGGCAAATAGTATTACTAAACCAATTCGACTGATTGCCGATCGTTTTACCGACCTTGGGCAAGGTGAAGGCGACTTGGCGCAGCGCATTGAAATTCAGGGTAATGATGAAATTGCTCAGCTTTCAAAAGGCTTCAACGGATTTATTGAGAAGATCCACGCCACAATGAAAGAAGTTGCTTTGACCAGTGGCTCATTAAGTCAAGCGGCAGAAAGTGTTTCGACGAAAGCAACATCCACACATGACAACAGCCAAGAGCAACGTGATCAAACCATTCAAGTTGTTGCGGCGATTAACCAGATGGGTGCGACCATCAGCGAAATTGCATCGAACGCGGCTACTGCTGCCGATACGGCAAATCAGGCTTCTGATAATACTCAAACGGGTCGTGAAGTGGTTATGAAAGCCAAAGAGGTGATTAGCCGCCTAGCTGATGACGTAGAAACGACCAATATTGTCGTCACGCAGCTGGCATCGACAACTAAAGATATTGGCTCGATTCTGGGCGTAATTCGTGACATATCAGAACAAACCAACTTGCTTGCGTTGAACGCCGCGATTGAGGCTGCACGTGCTGGAGAGCAAGGTCGTGGTTTTGCGGTGGTTGCTGACGAGGTAAGAAACCTAGCGTCACGCACGGCTGATTCAACAGAAGAGATCCAACGGATGATCAACCAACTTCAAAGTGACGCACAAGATGCGGTAAGTGCTATGGAAGCGGGTAAAGCGGTCACTATTGAAGGGGTCGCTTCAACCGATGAAGCAGTGGAAGTGTTAGTCAATATTTCTGAGCGAATTACAGACATCTCTGATCGTAATACGCAAGTTGCGACGGCGACGGAAGAGCAATCCACTGTGGTGCATACCATTAACCAAAACATTGAAGAAATCAACGCGATCAATGAAATGACAACGGCAACGGCAGAAGAGCTGGCGGATGCAAGTCGTGATCTTCAAGCGCTCTCTTCACGTCTGGACAAGATGGTTGGTAGCTTCAAGCTATAGAGTTGGATAGAATAGCCGAAGTTTAAAAGTTCACTAACTAAATTTAGGTAAGTACTATGAATGACTTCGAAAAAGAACTAGAGCAGATTTCTCAGGAAGCCGCTCAGGAGCCAGAAGTAAAACTGCCGTCGCTAGAAGAGCAAAAAGCGATCGTCGCTGAGCTAAAAAAGCTGGAAGCAGAAGGTAAGTTGACGCCAGAAGTGTTAGAGCAACACTTTGGTAAATTTAACCAAAAAAACTCTGTTCCAGTTCACTAAGCTAGGGTGAGGTTTCGGCTCTAACGGGCGCGACAAAATCACCAACTCAAATACAAAAAAGGGAGTGTATGCTCCCTTTTTTAATGCCTGAAAAATGCTAATACCTCTTACAGACTTGCCACTTAAAAATTATTGACACTTCAATGAGTTATTAATTAGTACTAGTTATTTTCATACTTGACAATACTACTGCTCTATCTAAATCTATTGCGTATTTCAATAAAAGCGACCAAGGGAATGCGATCAGGATGGAGCAACAAAAAACAAGAAATGTCATTTTAATCACGGAGGGCAGTCTGCAGTCATCTCTGCTGAAAGATGTATTGGAGACCAAACTCGGTATTAGTGTTGCTCTAATCACACCAGATTCTCTTATTCAAGGAGCGTTAGATTCGCCTTTAGCGTCAGCCATTATTGTTGATTGCAGCGTGATCACTGATGAAATCTTTCGGCGTTATTCGGAATTTAAAGAGTCGCAACAGAAAGATACGCTCGAAATCTTAATTAATTGTGATCAATCCATTTCGACTGAAGATCTTTTTGCTTGGCGTACTCTAGCAGGTATTTTCTATACCTTTGATGATATAAAAACGCTGCAAGTTGGGATTGGTAAGGTGCTTCAGGGGGATATGTGGTTCAGCCGTAAGTTTTCTCAGCAATACATTACTCACCTTCGTCGCCACTGCAAACCGATAAATAAGAATGTTCCCGCTATTTTGACCAAACGAGAGCAACAAATAATTACCTTTCTCTCTATGGGGGCTTCCAATCAACAAATTGCTGAACAACTATTTGTGAGCGAGAATACGGTAAAGACTCATTTACACAATATTTTCAAGAAGATTGAAGTAAAAAATAGAGTCCAAGCACTTATTTGGGCGAAAGAAAATATTTCGGATAACTCGTTAACAGTGTAATGTCCTTGAAATATTGCGTTATTTAATTTAGTGAATTCTTAATCATTACTGTGACCTAAATGTGTTAAAAGTGTTTCTTTTATGAGAAACACTTTTTTTGATTCTCTTTTTAATAACTTTGGAATTTAAAAAAGTAGCAAATAACTTTACTCTGTGGACTAGCACTTACATATCACACTAAGTGCGGACGATTAACGACTAATTTAAGAATGTTAAGTCACTGAAAGTATGAGAAACATTATGGAACAGTATATGGAAAAGCCTGAAGTCCTAATGCTCACTCAACAAAGTTTACAGAGTGAAAACTTTAAGGAAATGCTTTCTAAAAATATAGAAACTAAAATAACGATCATAGATACTAAAAACCCTAGTTATCACGAACTCATTCCGGAACGCTACTTTTTGCTTGTTGATTTTTCAGTTGAGATTCCATCCGAAACTTTAGTTTATTTAAAAGATAGTAATAAAGTACTAGGAACCATAATGCTTAATTTAGGTTATGACTTAGACACAGAAGAACTCGCTTCATGGCCGCATGTAAAGGGTATATTCGGTCCGGGAGACTCCATGGACAAGGTGTGTCAGGGGTTAAAAGCAATAATAAAAGGAGATAATTGGCTGTCTCGAAGATTACTGGATCAGCTGGTTAATTATTATCGAGGAAAAGAAGCGAATAGCATTATCGAGCCTGCTATCGAGGTAGAGCTTACTCGGCGTGAAATTCAAGTTTTAAAAATGTTGAAAGAAGGAGGCTCAAATATGGAAATTGCTGATTCTTTATTTATCAGTGAGCATACTATTAAATCACATCTATACAATATTTTTAGAAAGTTAGAAGTAAAGAACCGTACGCAAGCAACAAGTTGGGCTAGGCGAAATCTGTAGTACTAGTATTAACTTACTGTAATAAAAAGAAAATATTCTATAAAGTACTAAGTTTTATATTTATTATTAAAATGTCAGTCTGAAATATCATCCCATATTCAAACTTATTCCTATTCGGTTGACTATTAGACTTCTCATGTCTGTTACAAATCTACTCAGACATAGAATAAAAGGTCTATTCAATTATTAAGACAAGAGGGAATAAAAATGAGCACAAGTGACAATGACACGTATCTAGGCGATGCAGGTGTAAATAACCAATTTGCTGATTTCGATGGCGGCGATGACTTGTTTATTGGTTTTGGTGGTAATGATTCGTTTGTTGGCGGTGGCGGTAACGATTATGTGATCGGCGGCGACGGTGATGATCGCCTAACTGGTGGTGCTGGTGATGACATCCTAAGGGCTGGTACAGGAAACGATTACCTCGGCGGTGGTACAGGTAATGATTTGCTTTTGGGTTTGTTGGGTGACAACAAACTAAATGGCGGCGTCGGTGAAGATATTCTTGTAGCTGGTTCTGGTGATAATGTTCTAGTTGGCGGCAGCAATGGCGATAAGTTTGTGTTCACGGATAAGTTTGGTGGCCATGGCGAAGCAAAAGTTGTGGATTTCACCATTGGTGAAGATTCTTTGCACATTATTAGCGACTCGGTCACAGACTTCGGTGATTTAAGCTTTAGCTATGATGCTGTAGGTAATGCCGTGTTTACCGATGGTGCTGATCTAACCGTGAAACTCATTGGCGTTACCGAAACTGATATCAATACTTACGGTGCGGATTTATTTGCAATCTAAATGACTTAAATCACTCAGAATGGGATTAGTTTGTGTGGCTCTGTCACGCTGAGGTGAACTAACTCGGTCATTCTAGAGTGTATTTGAGGCTGTCTTAAGTTAGGTGCTAGCTTTTGCTAGCGCCTACATTTTCAATTTAAACGGAAATAGTCGTGCAAAAAACGGTTTTCAAAGAAGTGAGACAAAAACTATGCACGCTTGCGGGCTTGCTAATCGCTTTTAGCCTTTTTATCAACATACTAGTCCTCTCGATTCCCTTGTACATGCTTCAAGTGTACAACCGAGTGATATCCTCCTATTCAACCGATACTCTACTTTTGCTCACTATTATCGTGATTGTCGCGTTACTAACCATGTCGATTATTGATATCGCTCGCGCGCAAATGAGTAAATCATTTGGTTATTGGATGGACACCAAACTGTCCACTTTTATGCTTAAGCGCAGCATTCAATACCAATCGCACACAGGGAAGAGTTACACCTCGCAAACGCTGCGAGACATTCAGAACATCAAAAGCTTTTTGAGCAGCCAAGCACCCTATCCACTATTGGATGCGCCTTGGACACCGCTGTTTATTTTGTTCGTATATTTATTGCACCCAGTATTGGGTCACATCGCGTTACTCGGGTCTATCGTATTGTTTAGTCTCGGGCTACTCAATGAGCTAATGACGCGTAAAACCATGCAAGAGAGTGAAGTTAGGGCGATCTCTCATATCAACAACGCCGAGCTAGCCACGCAAAATGCCAATTCAATTCTTGCGATGGGGATGATGAACGCGTTTTTAGAGAAATGGCAGTCGCGCGTGAATGAAGTCAATATGCTCGAAGAGCGAGTGGCAGGTAAGTCCATTTACATGGCTAACTTTTCTAAGTTTGTACGTGGTTCACTACAGATCTTTTTGTTGGGAGGCGGAGCATGGTTAGTGATCCAACATGAGATTACTGCGGGAGCGATGATCGCGAGTTCCATTTTAATGAGTCGGGCACTCTCGCCGATGGAGCAGGCGATTGGAACATGGCGAAGTGCTATGTCTGCTAAAGGCGCGTATAAACGACTAAAAGAAATCGACACAATCGTGCGCCAAGATGAATCGAATATGCCACTGCCAAAGCCAAAAGGACACTATGAACTAACTGGACTTGCTTATCGCCATCCTGGCACAACAGAGCCTGTACTCTCATCGATCAGCTTATCTATTCCTCCCGGAGTCGCTGTCGGAGTTATTGGCCCTTCTGGTACTGGTAAATCGACGTTTGCTCGGTTGTTATTAGGTACGATCAAGCCACTAGCGGGTAAGGTTACGCTTGATGGTATGGAAGTGTCTACTTGGGCATCGGAAGATCGCGGCGCCCATTTTGGTTATCTCGCTCAAGAAGTAGAGTTGTTTCCTGGCACAATTCGGGAGAACATTGCGCGCTTCAAAGAGGAAGACCCCGCTAAAGTCATCAAGGCGGCGCAACTAGCAGGATGTCATGAATTAATACTCAAGAAAAACAAAGGCTATGATTTCGTTATTGGCGAAAATGGCCGTGGTTTATCTGGAGGAGAAAGGCAGAGAATCGCACTTGCAAGAGCCGTTTATGGCGATCCATCTATTGTGATTTTCGATGAAGCTAATGCCAACCTTGATGGTGAAGGAGAGGCTGCATATCAACGTTTGATTGCCCATTTAAAGGCGCAAGGATCAACGATTATCGTCATTGCCCATAATCCGAGTACATTACGACAAATGGATAGATTGCTGTATTTGGCTGAAGGTCGAGTCAAATTATACGGTGCTAAAGATGAAGTATTAAAACGCTTGATGGGCGAAGAAAGAACAGATATTCCAAGGGTAAGAAATGAGCAATCAACTGCCAGCCGTTAATCAGCATCCGTCTGAAACCGTTTATCGTTTTAGTCCGCAAGCGAAACTAAGCTTTCGAAAGCCAATTTTACTTGGTGTGGTGACGCTAAGTATTTTTCTTGGTGGCCTAGGCTACTGGGCTGCGACAGCGAAATTAGAGAGTGCTGCAATTGCTTATGGCGATTTGTCTGTTCTCACTAAGCGCCAAGAAATTCAACATCTAGAAGGCGGCATTATTGAAAAGCTGTACGTGCAGGAGGGGGACTTAGTTGAAAAAGGTCAATTATTAATTCAACTCTCTAAGCGGCAAGCTATGGCGAAGTTGGATTCATTAAGTGGTCAGTTTATTCATACTCTAGCGAAGGAAAACCGTCTAAGTGCTGAGCTAGATGAATTGCCAACGATCGTATGGTCTGATGATCTTGAAAGTATTCCTCGCGTCGATATCGTCCAAGAAGCTCAACTGGTTCAAAACAAGATCTTTGAAGCGAGAAAGCGATTCTTTGATAGTAAGCTGAGCATCATTGAGCAGAGTATTTCTGGGGCAAATTTGGAGCTGGAAAACCTCCAGCAAACCAAAGTAATTGAGAGAGAAAGACTCAATTTTATCGCCGAAGAAATAGACAGTAACCAAGCTCTAGTTCAAAAAGGCTTTTCGGGTAAATCCACCTTACTTCAACTCAAACGTCTTGCGGCGGAAGTGCGGAGTACCTTAAGTCAGTTAGACAGACAATCACTCACAGTAAGCAAAAGGTTGGATGAAAACCAAGCGCAAATTGAAGAGTTGAAGCTTGAAAGACTGAATGAGATTGTCGAGGAGCTACGAAACACCAAAAAGGAAATCGTCGCCATCCGTGAAGAGTATCGCTCAGCCCAAGATATTGTAGCGAGAACAACCATCAATGCACCTATTGCAGGCCGTGTGGTCAACATGCAGGTGTTTACCGAAAAAGGTGTGATTGGTTCGGGTGAAACGCTATTAGAGTTGGTTCCTCAAGACGATAAGTTGTTAGTCGAGGCTCGCGTGAATCCTCAAGATATCGATTTAGTTAACCCGGGTCAGCAGGCGCATGTTCGTCTGACCGCTCTGAATGCTAGAACGTTGGCACCATTAGACGGCACGGTGTTAACGATTTCTGCGGATAAGCTTTCACAAGAAAACCAAGAGGATTTTTACCTCGCTAGAATTGCAATTTCGCAAGAAGATGTAGCCAAACACCGCTTAACTTCAGGAATGAACGCGGAAGTGCTTATTTTATCTGAACCGCGAACGCCTTTAAGTTATTTAATAAAGCCAATCACTGAAAGCATGAATCGCGCCTTTAGAGAGGAGTAATCTCAAAAGTACTTGAGTGAACACGGACAACTGACAGAATAATTTGTTATGGTTACCCGTTACTAGGCCGTATTTTAATTCTAAGGGAGCCGTGGAATGGAGAAAGTGCAGTTAGTCGTCGATTTTCTTCTCACTCATAAACTGATTTTTACCGCACTGATCTTTGTGATTATGTGGTTAATTCGTCGTACCATTTTATCGATGATTCGTGGTGACCATGCCTTTCTTTCTGAAGATCAGCGCAGCTGGATGTCCAGAACTAAGAACGGCACCTTTGCCGTTACATTACTGATTTTATTTATTTTATGGCAATCAGAAATAAACGAGTTTGCTCTAAGTGTCACGGCGATAGCGGTTGCCATTGTTGTGGCATCCAAAGAGATAATTTTGTGTTTTACAGGCTCGATTCAAAGAGCAAGCTCACGTTCTTTTCGTGTCGGTGACTGGATTGAGGTCGGTAAACTGTGCGGCGAAGTGATCGAGCACAATATGATGGCGACGGTGATTCAAGAGATCGACCTGCACCATGGGCAATATCACTACACCGGAAAAACCGCGACCTTACCCAATAGTATGTTTTTTACTTACCCAGTAAAGAACCTCAATTTTATGAAGCGCTACGTCTACCACAATTTTTCTATCGTGGTGAAAGACTTCGTTAATTTGTATCCTCTGTTACCAATCTTGACCGACAAGATTGAAGAGCATTGTAGTTACTTCAGTGATGTTGCACATCGCTACAATGCGATGATCGAAAAACACGCTGGGGTCGATCTTCCCGGAGCAGAGCCACATATGCATATTTCTAGCAATATCAATGGTGAGCAGATTTTGCATGTTATGATTTTCTGCCCGACCGATAAAGCTAACCACTTGGAGCATTTGATTCGTAAAGACTTTATGGAACTTTATGAGCAGCGCTTTCCTGTGGTGAGTGAAAAATAGAGAAGTGTCGTACGCCAGTTAAAACAAACCCCGCTATCAAACATAGCGGGGTTTGTTTTTCTAACGGTATCTCCAGCTCTAACTATATTCCCTGAATACTTAGCTGAATTTACTTTTCAGAATTAAAAACAGAAAGTAAGTACTGCCTAAAATAGCAACCAATGTGCCAGCTGCGACCTGACTTGGATAAATAGCGATTTGTCCCAGCCAATCTGCCCACAACATTAGGGTTGCACCAATTAAGGCTCCGACACTTAGTTGCTCTTTCACTTTTCTTGCTCCTAACATCATCGCCATATGGGGAGCGACCAAGCCAACAAAAGATATCGGACCAACTGTAGCGGTAGAAAAGGCGCATAATAAAGCAACGATGGTGAGCATTAGCGTATTGGCTACGGTGGGGTTAAGTCCTCGTGCATTTGAGAATTGTCGTCCGATGGAAATTAATGTTAGCCAGCGAGAAATCGCGAATACAGCGGTAAGCAGAACTATTATGGCCAAACATAGCATCAGTGCGGTGTCGGCTGTGACTCGATAAATTGAACCAGTTAGCCACAATAAAATTTTGTAACTGTCACCAGAACCTTGAGCTAGCGAAAATTGAACGAGGGCTTCTAATAGTGCCGTTAGTGCGATGCCGGACAACACGAAGTTAGATGGATTAAAATGGCTTCGTTTACCGATAATCAGCAATAACATCAATACGGACATACTTCCGAAAAAAGCGATACCCCAGTTAAATGCGGAGAGAAGTGACCCAGCGATGACTCCAGTCGTAATAATGGCAAACGTGGCTCCGGAAGACACACCGAGAATATCGGGACTTGCCAGAGGGTTGTAAACAATGCGTTGCAAAATGATTCCGGCAACGGATAGAGCCATACCGACAGAAAGTGCGGTTAACATTCGCGGCCAGCGCAATTGCCATTGAAACTCCCCTGGCACGGACCATTGGATCCCGTTTATACCATGGGTAACGAATGAGTAAACCAGAACCCCGACGATGCTCATTATCACTATGCTACAAACTGCGCGCTTAGAAAGCGCCGTTTTTCCTTGGCTCATTGAAAGGTTAAGTTGATCGGTTGCCGTCAGCTTTTTACGAGTAAACCAAATTAAAGCGGGGGCGCCAATAGCTGCAGCCGCTACGCCGCTAGGAATGGTTTCCTCTAACCATAAGCTTAGTGAGATAGCGGCAGAGTCGGTGATGATTAACAACATTGCGCCCAAAAGCATGCTGCTGATCAATTCGTCGCGCGGTGTTCTTGCCCCCATCGCTCTGGCAATATTGGGTGTCAGTAATCCGATGAAGCTGATAATGCCAACTGCGGTGATTGAGGCAGATACCAGCCAAATACCCATCACCATTAACGTGCCAAAAGCAGGTAATACTGCTAACCCACGCGCTGCTGCGCCTTCTTGTCCTAGTTTCATTAAGGTCAGAATGCGTGGTGCGACGATCAAAATTACGATTGCGATAGCGCAGCGAGGCAATAACCACTCAAACCAATCCCAGCTGTATTGTGAAAGGTCGCCCGCTCCCCACATAAAAATATTCTGTGCAAACTGAGCATTTAAAATAATGATGGCTGTGGCAATAGAGCCGAGCAGGATATTAATCACCATCCCTGAAACGACTAGCGGTAAACCCGTCATATTACGCACACCGGCAATAGATACGATCAGGCCAAACGCCACTAAGGCGCCTACCATTGCGGCTAATGCAGAGTAGTCGGCTACCCAATCAACAAACCAAATGTTTACCACGACTAATGCAAGCCAAGCGCCAGAAGAGGTGCCAATAGTCAACGGCGAGGTGAGGTTGTTCTGCGTTAATTGCTGCATTAAGCTGCCAGTGAGACCAAGCATGGCACCAACAAGCAGGGTCATACTTAACCTAGGAAGCTGAGCTTGCGTAAAAAATACGTCACGAAATTCGCTCGCTACCTCTGGTTTTGTTAATAATTGCCACTGTTCGAAGAGTGATAAATTAGTGTCAATTTGTAGACTAAAGACGCTAAGTAACGTAATCAGCGCCAGATAACCAATATAATGTTTCGTTCTCATTGCTTTGGTGCCAACTCTATTAGACTGTCGGTAATCGCTTCAGCGGTGTATTGCAAAGACATAGCACCGCCATACGCCCACACTGCTCTGACTGAATTTACCCGCTGCTTCTTTACAAACGGCATCGCTTGCCAAAGTGGCGAATCTTTCAGTTTGCGTTCTTCTGGAAAAGGTTGTACGTAGAGAACGTAGCTGTTTTGAAGGTTTTGAAGTCGATTAATCCGATCTTGCTTTACGCCCCACGCGCGTGGAGCCTCTTTAATTGGAGCCTGTAATCCCAGTTTTCTAACCACGTAGTCAGTGGTGGAGTTTTCGGTTGCAAGTAATACAGTATTCGGAGTTGAAAATCGCATCACAAGAACGCTGAGTGGAGCAGAGTAATAGTGGCGAATTCGCTGGCGCATCTGCGCAAATGAAGCATCTAATTCTGCCAATTTCTGTTCAGCAAGTGCCTCTTTATTGAATAGCTTGCCGAGCGTACGAAAGTGACGAATGGCCGTTTCAGCTGCGGCCTCATTTTCAGAAAAATTAGGTAAATAGATTACCGGAGCAATTTGTTTGAGTAACGGAATCAAGTCTTGCTGTGGAGACGCAGCAAGGATGACATCTGGCTTCAAGCTGGCGATTTTTTCTAAGTTGGGCTCGGCTCGGGTTCCAATATCTTCAATTGACTCTGGTGCAGTTGGATTGACGACCCATTGGCGGTAGCCTGGTAAATTTGGGGCTGCGATTGGTTCTACGTTTAGCGCCAAAACTTGTTCTAAGATGTCCCAGTTTAAGGCAACAACGCGTTGTGGCGCTTGCTCAAAACTATGCTCACCATATTCATCGGTAACGGTGATGACTGCATTTGCATTAGTCATAAAAAATGCCAACAGAAAAGCAGATTGCATAACCAAAGTAAGTAAACGAGCCACTATGCGCATACAACAGCCACCTTTTGGCTCGCCAATGTGTTGGCTGGAGTTGGATGATCAATGAGCTTAATCGGTGACTCATACAACTCAGAAAGGCGCTCCTCATCTAGCAACATGTCGGCGTTGCCTTCAAAGGCAATTTGACCTTTTTTGAGCGCAACTATGTGGGTGGCGTAGCGTAGTGCTAAATTCAAGTCGTGCAGGATCACGATAATGCCTACGTTTTCGGTTCGATTCAGCTCTGCCAGTAGCGCCATCAGTTGAAATTGATGGTGAACATCGAGCGCGGAGGTCGGCTCGTCTAGGATCAAAATCGGTGATTGTTGAGCCAACAGCATAGACACCCAAGCGCGTTGACGCTCGCCGCCCGATAAGTCATCCGCCAAAGCTTGAGCAAAAGGTGTAACTCCTGTTCGTTCCATAGCCTGCGTGATGATCTGTTTGTCTTCAGCTTTCCAACGACCAAGTGCCCCACGCCACGGAAAGCGGCCTAAGCGCACTAGCTCTTCTACTGTTAAACCAGCCGAAGAGGGCAGCTTTTGTGGCAAATAGGCGATCTGTTTTGCCAACTCTTTGGTTTTAAGTGATGAAAGGGAAGTATCGTTTAGTGTTACCGTGCCTTTATCTGGCGACATTTGACCAGAAAGCAGGTTCACCAGTGTCGACTTACCTGAACCGTTATGGCCTAAAACGACCGTTAGCTCATTTGTTGGGATGTTAAGTTGTTCGATGCCGAGGATCTGACGTCCACCTCGCACGATCTCAATATTAGACAGTTGAAACATGGATGGCTCTTAGGAGAAAACTCCCCTCAATAGAGGGGAGTAGAAGTACAATTACCAGCGGTAGTTTGCGTTTAGCATAACAGAGCGAGACTGGCCGTAGTAACACCAATAATCGCAACCTGAAACAAACTCTTTATCCAGAATGTTGTTCACGTTTAGCTGTGCTTGCCACTGTGAAGTGATGTCGTAAGTGATTGACGCATCCCAAAGAGTGACTGAAGGAACCGTTAGGTTCGAGCTTTTAGGGTTATCTTTTGACTCACCTACGTAGCGCACACCAGTACCGATATTGAGGCCTGGAATCAGGCTGTAGGCGCTGTAGTCTACCCATGCAGAGGCTTGATGTTCAGGAATAAGTGCGGCTTGTTTTTTACCTTGGCCAAAACTCTCATCTGTTTTCGCTTTAGTGTAGGTGTAGCTTGCCATCAGTTTTAGATCGTCGGTTAGCTGCGCCGTGCTTTCAAGCTCAATACCTTGAGAAGTCACTTCCCCCGTTTGTGTCGCGATCCATGTTGAAGGGTTAGTCACCAACGCGTTCTTTTGCGTAATGTCGAACCATGCAAGGTTGATAAAGCCATCCATAAAGCCTGGCTCATACTTCACACCTACTTCTACTTGTTCGCCTTCTAGCGGTTTGTATAGTTCATTGGTTGCTGTATCAATTGTACTGATCACTTCAAACGACTGAGAGTAGTTTGCGTAAGGTGACAGACCATTGTTTGCAAGGAACATCACACCCGCGCTGAGAGACAACTGACCATCATCACGAGATTCGTTTTGATCAACGCCTGCGCCTTTGCCAGAGTTTTCTGTTTTCACCCAGTCGTAACGAACACCCACGTTACCAATCCACTGTTCATGCAGTTTCAATTGGTATTGTGAATAGAGACTTGCTTGAGATTTCTCAATCTCACGTTTCACGTTGTCGGCAGGATCAAGAGGGGTGAAGTTGCCGTAAACTGGGTTCCACGGATTGATGGTGCCAAATGCGTAGTTGTCCTGCTCGTCGCCATCGGTTTTGTGGAATTGCAGATCCATACCGATAAGCACTGTGTGCTCTGCGTTGTCTGTCATCCAGTTGCCGACAGCATTGTTATCGAACGTGATGCTCTGGTTTTTTCCGTCACGGAAGACGATGCCTTGCGTTAATTCTTCTTTCGCTGGATCGTTGTTTGAGAACGCGTAAGAGCTGCGCAAGTACAACTCATTCGAGCCGTAGTTGAGGTTTTGAGAGAATGACCACGTGTCATTGATGTCGTGCTCTAGCAAATAACCTAGAGAGAACTGCGTGCGTTCGTATTTATCGTAGTTTGGCTGACCAAGGTTAGTCGAAGGATCGATTTTGCCAAAGTTAGAAACAATCAGAGTGCCTGCCGCTGGGAAAAATGGGTTGGTTGGCACACCGTCATCACGAAGGTAAGTGGCCAAAACGGTCAGCATTGTGCGGTCAGAAATGTCGAACTCGACGCTTGGCGCTAGATAAAAACGCTCGTTATTGGTGCCGTCCAGTTCGCCATCTTGGCTTGTCATCAGGCCAACCAAACGGTAGCGGATTGTGCCATCGTCGTTTGCTTCATCAGCAATGTCAAAACCCACAGACTGGTGTTGGTTGTTGCCCACTTCGACTTTTACTTCGCCTTGAGGCGTAAACGTTGGTTTTTTCTGCACCGCATTCACGATGCCGCCTGGTGCCGATTCACCAAACAGAATAGCTGATGGGCCTTTAACCACTTCCACACTTTCTAGGCCGTAAGGTTCGACCAACCATGTGTAGTAACCATCGCGGAAGAGGCGGTTGCCGTTTAGGTAAGTCGTAGCATCAAATCCACGAACTTTGAACCAATCGGTGTCGTTGTCGGCACCATAAGGCTGAGCGGTTACGCCAGATGTGTAGCGTAATGCTTCGTCCAATTTTTGCGGTGCACGAACACGAAGTTCATCTTCAGAAATGATAGATACGCTGCGCGGTGTTTCTGCCGCAGGGGTTTCTACTTTAAGTGCTTGCGCGGTGACCGTAATAGTCTCCATTGCAATAATGTCATCTTGTACAACGTCTTCTTGAGCTTGTGCTGTGAATGCAACCACTGCTGCTGTTGGTGCCAAAGCACAGACCAACGCGTTACGGATCGCGATGGTCAGTAAGTTATTCTTTGTCATAAATATATTCCCGACAATTATGATTAACACTAAGCTTAATTGTAATTATTATCATTTGAACTTTTGTTTCGGTATTTTACTGACTTTTGTATCAAAAGATAGTAAAACGTTCGCAAATTCATTCGCGGTACTTAAAGTCGTTGTTATGTTCAATTGGTTTGAAAAACTGACCCAACCCTTTCCCCAGATGGAAACCGAAAAGCCACCGAAGACACTTTTTGGCTTCTGTCGCTTTTACACTCGTGGCTTTGAAGCCCCTTTACTTGTTATGGCTGTGTTCAGTGCGCTTATTGCCATTACTGAGGTGACGCTGTTGCGTTATATGGGCGAGCTCGTCGATATTCTCTCTAATCAAGATCGCGCAACATTCTGGCAAGATCAGGGTGATCGCATGCTAATGATGCTGTTCTTAGTGGCGGTTGTGATGCCAGTTCTCGGTTTTGTCCACTCAATGGTGATGCACCAAACGTTATTGGGTAACTACCCGATGTCTATCCGTTGGTTGATTCACCGTTACTTGCTAAAACAAGCGGTTGGATTTTTCCAACGTGACTTTGCAGGCCGAGTTGCGACCAAAGTGATGCAAAGTGCGTTAGCGGTACGAGAAACGGTCATGAAGTTGGTGGATGTACTGGTTTATATCAGCGTTTATTTTCTTTCGATGCTTTGGATGATGGGCGAGGCCGATGGTTTGCTGATGTTGCCTATTGTGATTTGGATAGGAATGTACGCGGTTATCCAGTTCTACTTTATCCCTAAAATGAAACAAGTAGCGACAGAGCAAGCGGATGCTCGCTCTGTAATGACTGGGCGCATTGTCGATTCTTACACCAACATTTCTACCGTAAAACTATTCGCTCATTCACAGCGAGAGTTGGAATACGCAGAAAGCAGCATGAAGCAGTTTTTGGTGACGGTTTACCGCCAAATGCGCATGGTGACTTGTTTACTGTTTAGTGTGGATGCCATCAACTATTTGCTGCTGATGTCTATCAGTGCCATTTCGGTTTATCTATGGCTAGATCACGCTGTAACAATTGGTGCTATTGCGATTGCCATTAGTATTGCGTTGCGCGTACAAGGAATGTCGAAGTGGATCATGTGGGAAGTTAGCGCACTGTTTGAAAACATCGGTACGGTAGTAGACGGTATTAATACGATTTCAAACGACGTTGAAGTGAAAGACGTACCAAATGCTAAGCCTTTGCAAATCTCTCAAGGTGAGATCTGCTTTGATCACGTAGGTTTTAACTACAGTGATGAGAAGGCAGTATTTGAGAACTTGAATCTGACTATCAAACCGGGCGAAAAAGTCGGCATTGTCGGTCGCTCTGGGGCAGGTAAGTCCACGTTGGTCAACTTGTTGCTGCGCTTTTACGACGTAAATAGCGGTAAGATTTGTATTGATGGGCAGGACATTTCTCAAGTCGAACAAGAGTCGCTTCGCCAACACATCGGTATGATCACGCAAGACACCTCTTTGCTGCATCGTTCAATTAAAGAGAACATTCTTTACGGTGATCCAGATGCTTCAATGGATGCCGTTATCGCAGCTGCTGAGAAAGCACATGCTCATGATTTCATTCAATCTCTACGAGACGAGCAAGGTAACGTTGGCTATGACGTTGAAGTGGGTGAACGCGGTGTGAAGCTGTCTGGTGGTCAGCGTCAACGTGTGGCGATTGCTCGCGTGCTGCTGAAAAACGCGCCAATTTTGATCATGGATGAAGCAACGTCTGCACTTGATTCAGAAGTAGAATCGGCAATTCAAGAAAACCTTGAAGTTCTGATGGAAGGAAAAACAGTTATTGCGATTGCTCACCGTTTATCAACGATTGCCGCGATGGATCGTTTGATTGTAATGGATGACGGCAAAATCATTGAGCAAGGCTCGCATTACGAGCTGCTGCAATTGGGTGGTGTTTACGCTCAGTTGTGGAAGCATCAAACCGGCGGATTTTTGTCTGAGCAAGGTGATGCTCAACTGCAAGTCATCTAATATGACGCTACACGAAAGAGGAGCAAATGCTCCTCTTTTTTGTGTCTGTCGTTTATACCGAGTAAGTAGGCGTTAATGGGCAACGTTAACTTGTGATTATTCATTGAGTTAGGCCAACTTAATGATGATTATGTTTATAACTCACTGTCGTTCTTGCATTTTTTACGCTTTTTTTACGCGAACTCCGAATGGGCTTTTGCTAAAGTTTCTGCATCGAATTTTGGTTGATGTATTTTATGTTTGTTCAATGGCGAGATAACACCTTTCTCTTTTCTACTACCGTGATTGTTGGCGCGGTTGTCGTCTCATGGTTGTTAGACCAACTGTTTGGCTCTACAGCCGCAGTCCTGCTGATTTTACAGTTAGCGGTCGTGGTAGTGGCGTTTCAATGCAACTCGCGATTCGCTTATGCGGCGGCGGTGATCGAAGCGCTGAGCTTCAACTTCTTTTTTACGACACCTCGTTACTCTTTGCAGATGTTTCGTCCGGAAGACATTTTTAATTTAGTCGTGTTTATGGTGGTGGCATTTATCACCAGCACCTTTGCGGATCTTTATCGTCGCCAGCAGGGAGAGTTAAAACAAACCAAGCTGCAAAACAGCATCCTGCTATCGGTGTCCCATGACCTACGCACGCCGCTGGCAACCATTATTGGAACATTGACCACACTCAACGAGTACATGCCCAAGCTCAATGACTTAGAGCGCAAAGAATTGCTCGACAGTGCGACTTCAGAAAGCCACCGTTTGCACCAATATATCGAGAACCTTTTACAGGCGACTAAGCTCCAGCATGGCACATTAAAAATTACCAAAAAAGATGAGCTGATTGCAGATATTGTGCGGGATGCGGTTTCTCGTTTGCCGAATTACACCGAGAAAGTTTCCATGAATATGGATGATTCCGTTGGTTATTTATCAGTAAGTCGTTCGCTCATCGAACAAGCGATTTTTAATGTGCTGGATAATGCCATGCGATTTTCACCAGAGAATGAATCTGTTGAGGTTTCACTTTCTAAGCAGGGTTCGTCGTGCGTGATTGATGTTCGGGACATGGGGATTGGCATCAAAGCTGAAGATACGGAAAAAATATTCAGCCTTTTCTATTCCGGCGCGAACAACAAATCGGCAGATTCAGGCACCGGAATGGGACTCGCGGTTGCCAAAGGCATCATCACCGCACACCAAGGAGAGATTCAATCTATGCCAGTATCAGAAGGGACGCTGATCCGCATTCGACTTCCACTCAATCAAGGAGCAGAGCAGGCGTGAGTTACAAAGTTTTAGTCGTGGACGATGAGCCTCGCATTCATACCTTTATTCGAATTTCGCTGTCTGCTGAAGGGTTTGATTACATTGGCGCGAGTACCATTGCAGAAGCCAAAGCGTGTTTCGAAGCGCATTCGCCGCACGTAATTTTGCTAGATTTAGGCTTGCCCGACGGCGATGGGGCGGAGTTTCTCACTACGCTTCGTCAGACGTATAAAACGCCAGTGCTAGTGCTGACAGCTCGCGATCAAGAAGAGGAAAAAATCCGCCTTTTAGAAGCGGGCGCGAATGATTACTTAAGCAAGCCTTTTGGCGTAAAAGAGCTCATCGCGCGCATCAAAGTGCTGGTTCGAGATTTGGTGGATGAGAAATCCATCGCTGATGAGCTGGTGGCTGGCCGAGTCAAAATCATCAAAAGCACCCACCAATTTTGGTTGGATCAGAGGGAAATTCCACTCACCAAGAAAGAATTTTCTTTCATTGAACAGTTGATTCTCAAGCCGGGAAAACTCATTGAGCAAACTCATTTGCTAGCGGTGATTTGGGGAAAAAGTCATGTCGAAGATACTCACTACTTACGCGTGCTAGTGAGTCAACTACGCAAAAAACTGAACGATAGTGCTGACGAACAGCGGCTATTAAAAACCGAGCCGGGGCTGGGTTATCGTTTAGTGCTTGAGGCGTCCAAGCACCACTAAATTCCAAATTTAATCAACGTTAATGCCAAGGTTTAGTGCTGGTTATCGGCACTCGAACAGGATTCGTGTTGCCTATTTTCCGTGACGGAAAATCAGTCTAGCCCTTAACGCATTAGCATTTTCTATACATAAAACACAGTTAGGTATTGATATGGCTCACTTTACAGTAATTGGTCTAGGGCGGTTTGGCGTTGCCGCCAGCTTAGAACTTATTCATCTTGGACACACCGTAACGGGGGTGGACAGCGACCCGAAAATCGTCGAGAAATACGTCGAAGAGTTAACGCAAACGGTCATATGTGACGCAACAGACGAAGGCGCACTCAGAGAGTTAGCGTTAGCGAACAGTGATGTGGTGTTGGTGGCGATTGGCGAAGACATGCAAGCCAGTTTGTTGTGTACGCTGGCGCTGAAAAATCTGGGTGTGAAATCCATTTGGGTCAAAGCGAGCACCAAAGCGCACCACACCATCGTGTCTAAGCTTGGTGTACAACGCATTATTCATCCGGAAGAGGAGATGGGCGTAAGAGTCGCGCAGGCACTCAACTATCCGATGGTGAACAACTATTTGGAAATGGGTCATGGTTTGTATGTGGTGGAAATCCACGTTAAATCCAATCTGCACGATACGCCGCTTTCTAAGTTGATCAGCCGAGGCAGTTACAACATTCAGCCTATCTTGGTGAAGCGCGAAGAAGCCGTCTACACCAATATCAATGATGAGTTTGTGCTTAATGAGTTCGACACGCTGTTGCTTTGTGGTAGTCGCGCTGAGCTGAAATACGTCGCTCCAAGGTTGGTGTAAGATGGTTTTGTGGCATCCCTCTATTATCCCCATCGAGCGAAAACCCAAAGCGGGCAAAAAATTGTTGGGCGCACCGCCATTAATACTTAGCCTCAGCTTTGCGTGCTTGATCATGCTCGGCACGGTCTTACTCAAACTGCCGATTGCCACCACAGAGCCCATCACTTGGATTCAAAGCCTGTTTACAGCAACATCGGCCATTACGGTGACGGGATTAGTTGTGGTGGACACGGGCACGGCGTTTACGCCTTTTGGGCAAGTGGTTATTGCTTTCCTGATTCAATGTGGTGGCCTAGGTTTGATGACGTTTGCTATCGTGACCTTGCTGGCTCTGGGCGGAAAAATTGGCTTTTTGGAGCGAGCAGTCGCGAGAGAGGCGTTCAACCAGACTGATTCATCGACACTCATTGCCACTGCTAAATCTGTATTGATGTTCGCTCTGCTCGTTGAACTTATTGGTTTCACTATTTTGAGCGTTTATTGGAGTGAAGAGCTGGGCTGGGAAACCAGTTTGTTCCATGGTTTCTTCTACACCATCAGTGCGTTTAACAATGCAGGTTTTGCGTTGAGTGCCGATAGCTTAATGCCTTACGTGGACGACCCGGTCGTTAACTTCACCATTACCAGTTTGTTCATTATTGGTGGTTTAGGCTTCTCGGTTTGGATTGACTTAAAACGCAATCGCCGTTGGCATCGACTCACCGTTTACAGTCGAATGATGAGCTTAGGCACGATGATCATTAACGTGGTGGCACTTATCGTGATTTATCTGATTGAATATGACAACCCCAACACGCTTGGCCCTTTGAGCGAAGCAGGGAAATGGTGGGCATCGTGGTTTCAAGCGGTGACGCCAAGAACGGCAGGGTTCAACACTTTAGCTATCGATCAGTTGGAAGATGCCACAACGGCGATCATTCTGGTGTTGATGTTTATCGGCGGTGGATCATTGAGTACGGCAAGTGGCATTAAAGTTGTGACATTTATGGTATTGGTCTTGGCAACTTACAGCTATTTGCGTCGCGATGAAGCAACCTATGCCTTTCAACGCGAGATTCCCAAAGAGACCATCAGCAAGGCATTGGCGCTGACTCTGATCTCGGTGGGGGTGACTTGGTTTGCCATATTCACGCTGTTACTGACAGAGAAAGCGTCTATGTTAGATATTATGTTCGAAGCGGTCTCGGCACTGGGTACGGTTGGGTTATCGCGAGGCTTAACGGGCAGTTTGTCCGAACCAGGTGAGTTAGTGATCATCTTCATGATGTTTATGGGACGATTAGGGCCTCTTACATTAGCGTACTTCTTAGCCAGTCCAAGAAAGAAAAAAGCGCGTTACGCGAGTACTAAACTGGCAATAGGGTAGATGGGCTAACTCGAAGAAAGTGAGCAAAAGGTTAGGCAAAAGAGGAGTAACTGCTCCTCTTTTTGTGCTCGTTGTAGCCACGAAACTGTATACGGCAGTCTCTCTCACAACAATTTATGATTCATCTCTATTTTTTATCATTTATAAATTGTCGTTTTTGAGGTGTTGTCCAGAATGGCATTATCCACGTGCAACATAAGATTGCCGGGAATAAAAATAATTACAATACTGCCTTACTGGAAGATACATGAAAATCAAACCCCTCCCTCCTTTAAATAGCCTCGTTGCGTTTGAAGCGTCGGCGCGGCACTTGAGTTTTACGTTAGCCGCTGACGAGCTAAACGTGACCCAAGGTGCTATCAGTCGCCAAATTAGACAATTAGAAGAATACTTAGGCAAGGCTATGTTCACGCGAGCCAATCGAAGCATTAATTTAACGCCTACAGGTCTTCAATATTATCAAGCTGTCAGCCAATCTTTGCTCGATATTGCTCAAATCACGGGTGAAGTGAAGAAGTGGCAGGGCGAACAAAAGATCACGGTTGCGACGACAAATGCAATGGCAGCCTTGTGGTTGTTGCCTAAGGTTGCCCAATTTCAAAATGAACATGATGACATCGATATAAGGATATTGGCCTCAGATAATGTGTTGGACTTACGCCGATTAGATTGCGATATCGCCTTGTTTTATTGTCGCACTCCACCTGCGGAAATGGACGTGACAACGCTATTCTCAGAAGAAGTATTCCCTGTGTGTAGCCCGCTTTATCTAGAGAAAATCGGCCAGCCTAGTGAGCCAGAAGAAATCTTCAATAAAACGTTACTCTATCTGGAAGAGTCTCAAAGAGATTGGGTGAATTGGGAGCAGTGGTTTGCGAGTGTAGGATTGCCAAATATTTCGCCTCGTAATCGCATGAACATCAATAACTATCCAATGCTGTTACAAGCGGCAATTAATGGTCAGGGCATCGCGTTAGCCTGGGGCTCATTAGTGGACGACTATTTACAAAGCGGCGCTTTGGTTAGGCCAGTCGAGCATGTTCTTTCAACACCTTCCAATTTTTCTATGCTTGAACCTAAAAATAGAGGTTTAATCCCAGCAAGCGTCAAACGTTTTAGAGAATGGCTTTTGCATCAGTTGCCAGATGAAGTAGGTGATCGAGGCTTAGCTTAAATCAATAAGCAGAGAAAATAACAGAGTTTGGTAATGTTAAAAAAAGCGGGAATATCAGTTCCCGCTTTGTTTGAATTGATTGGATGAAATGACGCACTAAGTGAGTGCTGGTCCTTGATTGAGTGTCGAATCATTTTTTAGCGAGGATGTTGAAGTAATAGGTTCAGAAGCTACCGTTTTGCTTTCAACAAGCGGTTCAACAGGACCATCAAGTTTCTCTTGCTCTGGGTGAACATGTTCAGGAAGCATTGCCCATGGCTTAGGTTCTCGTCGAATACTATGGAACAGTGTTAAGCTCATCACCGCGATAAAAATCGCGATAGGGAAACCGGCAATAATGGAGGCCGTTTGCATTGCTTTTAACCCTCCTGCATATAGAAGCACTCCCGCAATGGCAGCGATCATGATCCCCCACAATACGCGTATAGACGTAGGAGGCTCACTGTGTCCAGCGGCATCGAGGGTACATAGAACTAAGGTACCTGAGTCAGCGGAGGTAATGAAATAAGTACCGAGTAATAAACACGCAAGCACGCTAAGGAGTTTACCAAACATACCTGTATCTAGGTTGTCGAATAGCGTAAACAAAGCGCGTGTCGTATCAGCTTTAGTCGCTTCAAGAATCGGGCCGCCAGAAAAATCCGCAGGTGGTGTTTGTTTGGCTTCTTGTGCCGCAGTGACTTGCTCTTGATGAGCAACACGAGCGTCTTGCTCTACCTTCAACGCTGCACCACCAAATACTGAAATCCATAAGAACGTGATCAGCGTTGGTACGATGAGAGCACCGCCGATAAGTTCACGTATTGTGCGTCCTTTAGAGATACGAGCCACAAACATGCCAACGAAAGGTGCCCAAGTCATCCACCAAGGCCAGTAATAAGCCGTCCACCAGTTTTGCCAGCCAGAGTCATTCTGTGCATCGCTCCATAAGCTCATACCGACAATGTTTTGTGCATAAAGCCCCGTACTTTCGAGTAGCGTATTTAAGATATAGCGAGTTGGACCAATGTAAAGTACGACTAGCACGAGTGCGAGTGAAAGCAGCATGTTCCATTCTGATAAACGGCGAATACCTTTTCCTACACCAGATAGCACCGACGCAACCGCACAAGTACAAAGGGAAACGATAATAAAGAGTTGAATCCCCAAACTAATGTCTAGACCAAAGGCTTGATTCAAACCAGAGTTTATTTGGATAACTCCCATCCCCAAGGTTTGAGAGATACCGAAAGCAGTCACCGCGACTGTTAGGATATCAACCGTGTGCCCGATAGGCCCATAAATACGATCGCCAATCAAAGGGTACAAGATAGAGCGTAGGGTAAAAGGCAGATCTTTACGGTAGGAAAAGTAGGCTAATGCGAGTGCAACAATAATAAAGACAGACCAAGGATGTAGACCCCAGTGAAAGAATGTCAGTTTCATTGATGTTGTTGCGGCTTCATTGGTCAGGCCTTGAGTAAATGGGTTGTCAGCGTAATGCCACATCGGTTCGGCGACCGACCAGAAAATTAAGCCTATCCCCATGCCTCCGGAAAAAAGCATGGATACCCAAGACAAATAACTAAACTCTGGTTTTTCGTCATCTTTACTCAAACGAATATGTCCATATCGACTAACCATAAGATAAAGAAGAAAACCGACAACGAGTGAAACAAGTCCGATGTAAAACCACTTCATATTCTGCAGCAAAATGCCGGAAATCGTTTCGAAGTATTGGCCCGCTTGGTTGGCGAGAATGGCGCAGAAAAGTACAAAACCGATAACGACGATCTTTGATGCGATAGTCACAGTCGGATTGAGTCCTTTCAATATCCCAGATGTTGCTCTCATAGGCATCCCTCACAGTGCGTTTGTTTTAGCGTTATTGTTTTAGCGTTATTGTTTGTTGCGTTATTGTTAATTTTTTGAAAGAGAGTAGAGAGAGGGCTTTTGTGTTTCAACTGATTAATACTCATCGGTTAATGAGTATTAATCATGACAAGAAGAACCTTGTTAATTAAAAGGTTATTTTGTTGTTTGAGATCAATGCACGAATGACAAAAACTCATCCAAACCCGGCGAAAAAGTCGTTTGTTTGTTGCTGGGTTGTTAATCAAAATCATCTCCACTAACACAACACGATGTTGTACGCACTGGATGCAACTCGACTCTCGGAGATAAGAATATGAGCAATGTCAACCAAACCATTATTCCTGTTGAACTTGTTGATAATGTACTGAACCCAATCAGTGAAGCAACAGGAATGCCGAATCAGGCCTACACCAGCGAAGAGTATTTTACTTTTGAGCGTGATCAGGTGTTTGGTAACACTTGGGTATGCATTGGTTTTGCATCAGACCTGCTTAAAAATGGCTATGTGATGCCACTTGATTTCATGAATCTTCCACTACTCATGATGAGAAATCGTCAAGGTGAAGTCCAAGTCTTCCACAACGTATGTAGTCATCGTGGTATGAAGCTGGTGCATGAGGCAGGCGAAGTTCAAGGCATGATTCGCTGTCCTTACCATTCATGGACGTACGATCTTGACGGCAATCTAAAAGGCACACCACACATCGGTGGTATCGCAAAACACAAAGATGATCGATTTAAGTGTGAAAAACACGGCCTTAAGCCACTTCGTTCAGCCGTTTGGATGGACATGGTATTCGTTAACTTATCGGGCAATGCAGAAAGCTTTGAAGATCATATCGCGCCGCTAGAGCAACGTTGGCAGCAATTCTTAGGTGAAGATGGGTTAGGGCTTCTTCGCCGCGTGAACATGGGTGGCAACTTAGAGATCGAAGTGAAAAGTAACTGGAAGCTTGCCGTAGAAAACTACTGCGAGGCTTACCACTTACCTTGGGTGCATCCGAGTTTGAACAGTTATTCTCGCCTAGAGGATCACTACAACATCATGTTTGCAGAGCGCTTTGCTGGTCAAGGTAGTCTCGCGTACAACCTTTCTGATACAGCAGGAACACACTTACCTAAATTTCCAAGCTGGCCAGAAGATAAACTGCGTCATGCAGAATACGTTGCACTCTTTCCAAACGTGTTGCTTGGTATTCAAGCCGATCATGCCTTTGCAATGATGATTGAACCAATCACTGCGAATAAGAGTGTTGAGCACCTACGTGTTTTCTATGTGGGTGATGAAGCAACGAAAGATGAGTTTGCTGCGTGTCGTACCGCTACCGTTGAGTCGTGGCGAGTCGTGTTCGGCGAAGATATTGGAGCGGTCGAAGGTATGCAGGAAGGTCGTTACTCACCTGGCTTTAGTGGTGGCGTGTTCTCACCAGAAATGGATGTTCCGACGCATTTCTTCCAAACCTGGTTGGCAAAGCAAGTGAAAGCGGCACTGGAGCAGTAAGATGATGCATTACCTTAATTATATTGATGGTGAGTGGTGCGATTCAGAGCAAGCGCTGACCGTCATGAATCCTGGCACAGCCGAAGCGTATGCGACGATTGCAGAAGCCACTATCACCGATGCCGATCGCGCAATGGCAGCGGCACGCCGAGTGGTCAATCAAGGCCTTCTTTCGGACGTTCGTCCCGCCGTCAGAACCGAGTGGATGTTAAAAGCCGCCGCAGCTATTCGTGAAATGGTTGATGAAGGTGGGTTAGTTGCCTGTCGTGAAAATGGGAAATCTTTGCAAGATGCCAAAGATGAGTTTTTAGAGTCGGCACGTTACTTCGAATACTACGCTGGCATGGCCGACAAGCTGGAAGGCACGTCAATTCCGTTGGGTAAAGACTATGTCGACTTCACTCAATATGTGCCGTTTGGCGTGTCAGTGCAGATTGTGCCGTGGAATTTCCCTGTCTCTATTTGTGCACGCTCATTGGCACCTGCATTAGCCGCAGGTAACGCAGTGGTGATCAAATCGCCAGAGATTTCTCCACTTGCCATGACGTTGTTGATTAAAGCGATTGAAAAAGCGGGCTTCCCAAAAGGCACGATTAACTTGCTATGTGGCAAAGGCTCAGTCGTTGGCAGTCATTTGGTGCAGCACCAAGACGTTGATCAAATTGTCTTTACGGGTTCGGTACCGACCGGCCAACGCATCCTGAAAGATTCAGCGCAACGCGCCACACCATCTGTGATGGAGCTGGGTGGTAAATCGGCCGCTATCGCACTGAAAGATGTGAGTCTCGAAACGCTTTTACAAAGCGTTCAAGTCGGTATTTTCTTTAACGCGGGTCAAGTTTGTTCGGCAATGTCTCGTTTGCTGATTCAAAAAGAGCGTTATGAAGAAGTAAAAGCGGCGGTTGTGGAAATGGCAAAAAGCCTAACCATTGGCCAAGGCGAAAGCCAGCCGGACATCACACCGTTGGTATCGGCTGATCAACAAGCACGCGTGCTTGAAATGATAGAGCAAGCAAAAGCCGACGGCGCAAACATCCTGACGGGTGGCTACGCACCTGATCTATCGGGTTACTTTGTGGCACCAACAGTGATTGAAGCCACGCCAGATATGCGCATTGCACAAGAAGAAGTGTTTGGTCCTGTGTTGGTGATTACACCGTTTGAAACTGAGCAAGAAGCAATCGAGATCGCGAATGGCACCGATTTTGGCCTGGTCGCTGGTGTCTTTGGTGAAAGCCTAAACCAAACATTGCGTGTGGCGCAGCAACTGCGTGGTGGGCAAGTGTTCATCAATGAATGGTTTGCTGGTGGTATCGAAACACCATTTGGTGGCGTGGGCTTGTCCGGTTTTGGGCGAGAAAAAGGACAAGAAGCGATTTATAGCTATGTCCAGACACGCAATATTGCTATTCGTTTGCAGCAAGACAGCAACGTATAGCTACCGTGTAACTTGATTTTCATCACCTCGCACCGGCTTGGATTTCAGACCACAAGCTAGGGCGAGGTTGATGGAATCGCTACAAATCTGACAGTGGTTTGTAAACACGGAAATTCTGAACAAGGTAGTTGGAGTAAAAGTGATGAGAAAGTGGCTCTGTATTATTTGCGGCTTAATCTATGATGAAGCACAAGGTTGGCCATCCGATGGCATTGCACCAGGAACAGCATGGGAAGATGTGCCGGATGATTGGTTATGCCCCGACTGTTTAGTGGGTAAGGCCGATTTTGAAATGATCGAAATCACCGACGATACGCCAGTAGAAGAGGTCGCGGCAGTGTCTTCGGTATCGGTAGGATCGTCTGTTCAGCCAAATGCGGCTCAGCCACTTCCATCTGAAGTCACTCAGCCTATATTTTCAGCTGACCCTATCGTTATCATCGGTAGTGGCCACAGTGGTTACCAGTTGGCAGCGGCACTTAGAGCGCAATCTGAAACGGTTCCGATCACTGTCTTTACCGCTGATGATGGCGCACTGTACAGCAAGCCTGCCTTGTCTAATGCACTGGTCATGAATAAAGACGGCGACGCGCTACAAAGTGAAAGTGCGTTGGAGTGGGAAAGCCGTCTCAATATCCGCGTTTACCCGCATACCCGCGTTGAACATATCGATCGTGCCAATTCAACGCTACATACCTCCATCGGTAAATACGCCTACAGTCGCTTGGTACTGGCAACAGGTGCATCACCGATTGAAATCCCAATTGAGGGTGATCGCTCTTGTGTTATGAGTGTGAACGACTTAGTTGATTACCGGCGTTTCAGAGCGGAGCTGCAAGACAAAAAGCGCATCGCAATCCTAGGTGATGGCTTAATTGGCTGTGAGTTTGCGAATGACCTGATCGAAAGCGGTTATGAAGTGACAGTTATTGGGTTGGGTCAATGGCCAATGGAGCGTTTGATCCCGCAACAGTTGGGTGAATCATTACAAAGCGCACTTGCAGATCGAGGCGTGCAATGGGCTCTACAAGACAGTATCGCCAGAATCGAGCCAAGGTCCGAATCAAGCGCGGTTTTGCATCTAAACAGTGGCAAGCAGATTGAAGCAGACCTAGTGCTAAGCGCGGTTGGGCTCAAGCCCAATGTATCGCTGGCTGAGCAAGCAGGCCTCGAAGTGGGCCGCGGCATTAAAGTGAATCAATTCGGCCAGACGAGTGATGAGAATATTTACTCGCTAGGCGACTGTGTTGAAACGGAGCAAGGTTGGCAGCCGTATATTGCGCCGATTAATCAAATGATTCCTTCCGTAGCGAAAAGCTTGCTAGGTGATATTACGCCAATCTCGTTAACGCCAACTCCTGTGATTGTAAAAACGCCGATTCTTCCACTCACTATTTTCCCGGTTGCCCCGAACGAACTGGGACAATGGTATATCGAGAGTCAGGCAGATGAATTGACCGCTGCGTTTTATTCTCCTGAGGGAACGATGCTTGGCTTTGCGTTGCTAGGAAGAAAAGTACAGTCATTACGAGGTCCTTGGCTAGATCAATTGTCATTGAAACTGTCAGCAGCGTAACGGAGAAAGAAGATGATTCATTTACCCAATGATGATGCAACATGTGGTTGGTACCATGCGTTGCCAAGTATTGCAGAAAAACCAGCGTTAAAAGGTAAACAAACTGCTGACTATGCCGTGCTAGGTGCCGGTTTCGCTGGACTAGCTATGGCAAGACGTTTAGCTGAGCTTCAGCCTAACGCACGAATTATACTGATTGATGCGCAACGTATCGGCCAAGGGGCGTCAGGGAGAAATTCGGGCTTTGTGATCGATTTGCCTCATAAGTTTTCACTTGAGCATCCCGACCCTGAGCACAAACAAAAGTTATTATCGCTCAACCGTTCTGCTATTGCTCAGCTAGACACTTTAGTGTCGAAGCACAGTATTTCTTGTCAGTGGTCAGCAAAGGGCAAATATCAAGGAGCCGTAGGGGCGCGCGGTGAAGCTTATCTCGATCACTTTGAGCACCTAATGAAAGACCTTGGCGAACCATACTTCCATGTTAATGGTAGTGAGCTGGCGAAAGTCTTAGGGACAAATTACTACAGCCGCGCAATTTACACGCCAGGTGGTTATTTAATGCAACCTGCTGCTCTGGTGCGTGGGTTAGGGGAAAGTCTTCCAGAGAATGTCGAGGTATTAGAAAACTCGCCAATCCGCAAACTCAGTAAAGAAAACGGTTACTGGGTATTACATGGAGATAGTGGTTCTGTTGAAACCACTGAACTGTTACTTGGCACCAGCATTTTTACTCGTGAGTTTGGTTACCTTAAAAACAGATTACTGCCAGTGATGACGTTTGCAAGCTGGACGCGTCCATTGACCGACGCAGAAATGCAACGATACGGAGGTGAGCTGAATTGGGGGTTAACTCCAGCAGATCATGCGGGAACGACGTTACGTATGACCGCTGATCGACGTATTTTGATCCGCAATACTTACAAACACGTGCCGAAGTATGGCTCAAGCATGAACGATAAAGTCAGAGAGCAAATCCGAGACGATCATCGTCAAGTCTTTTTGGCGCGTTACCCCGAGCTGGCCGACGTACCATTTACTCATACATGGGGTGGGGTATATGCCATCTCTCGTAACTTTACTAACTTTTTTGGTCAATTAGATGAAGGTGTTTATGCCAGCGCTTGTGACAATGGTGTTGGTGCTGCGTGGGGAACCATTTCTGGAACGCTGTTAGCTGACTATGTCGTTGGTGCGACATCTAAATCATTGGATGACATACAGCAAGTGACAGGGATGCCTTGTTTGAATCCGCCAGAGCCTTTTTTAGGCATGGGAGTAAAAACGCGTATCCAATTAGCAAAATGGCAAAGCCGGAGTGAATTATGAAGCAAGTCAAACTCGTTGATAGTAAAAACCTAGATTTCAATGTTCGTGGTGATACGCCTGGAATGGCGTATGTTGCCAGGGCGTTAAGCCCAGAAATTTCACCAAACATTGGCGTAGGCTTTGCTAAATGGGAAGGCGCTCAGGTGGCTTGGACGGTGCTTTATGATGAGGTTATTTTTGTGATTGAAGGCTGTTTCGAGCTGACCGCAAATGGTGAGACACATCTTGTTCACCCAGGTCAGATGCTGTGGATCCCGGAAGGAACCGAGCTGGTTTATGGCGGGCATGCCCTGTTCGGCTATGTGGTTCATCCAGGTAACTGGAAAGAATTACACGGGATTGAATGATTTGTTTTACAGACGAGACTACGACTTGAAGTTCTACTCGTGCTAAATCAAAAATCGTTCACAGTGTATCTGAGCCAAATCAACTCGCTCGTCAAGGGCGTGTCACCGAAGCCTCCTTCTTGAAGTCATTAGGGTATATACATCAGTTTTAACGATAGCCATATCGAGATGCTTGGTATGGCTTTTATCGTTAAGGATAATAATCTCATTGGATCAAGGGGTATATAATCGTTAAATTGCACTTGCGACATCTTTGCACTGTGACTGGTAATTCAAACTATTGTTTTAGCCAATAGAAACACTAAAAATTATCCACCAAATAATACGTTACTGAGTCTGGCCGTTGCATTTACGGCTGCCTATTTCGCAGCCGATGATTATTACTTAATATAAGAACTCACCATGCACACTCGTCGTGAACGCGTATTTGATCCCCTTCATCGTCTAACGGTATTTACAGATAAATGGCGACTTGGATCTAAATCTTATCTTACTGATCTCGCATCTATTGCCTTATTGCTGTTACCGCTGACGCTATCTAACGCACTTGCCATCTTTCTTGGTCACGCTTCTAGAGTCCTAGGGGGGTCAGAGGTTTCTCAGTTATTGTTCCATCTTTCTGATATTTTAATCAACTTATATCCCACAGCGTTTTGCATTGTGGCTGGTTACTATTTATCGCATAAAGTGAATGTGTCGAGCGCGATTATCATCATTTATTCGTTGGTCATGTTCTATTTAATTTCAATAGAGAATGACAGCCTTTCTAGTAATTACATGTTGCCGAATAACCCGTTATTAGCACTCTTTAGTGCAACGGTGTCATACGTTTATTGTAAAAGTTTCCGAATTGAGTTGCTTGATCCTCAAGCAATGGACTTCTCTTCTCGTCTTTTTAAAGATGTCTTACATTTTTTCGTATTCGTTTTATTTGCGGTTAGCTTATCTCATGTCACCGCAGCGGTGATGGATGCTTTTACTACAACAGTGGCTGGACTTAACTTTGATCCGCTGACGTTCACAGGAGGATTATTTTATCAATCCATCTTGAGCTTATTAGGAGCGGCGGGCATTAATGGTCACAACATGTTGTTTGCTATCAAGCAGCAAATATACGCTGCGACCGAAGCCAACATGGCTGCTTGGCAAACAGGCGAAGCGTCGCTTAACGTCATTAGCCAAGGTTTTTACGACGCATTTTTATCCATGGGCGGGTCAGGGAATAGCATCAGTTTACTCCTGTGTCTGTTATTGTTCGCTAAAGAGCGCAATCATATTTTACTGGCGTTAGCGGCAGCACCATTGGTGATGTTCAACATCAATGAAGTGCTGCTATTTGGGTTGCCTATCATCTTTAATCCTATTCTGGTCGTCCCATTTGTATTAGTGCCGCTGGTAAGTTTTATCATCACCTACTGCGCAATTGCTTCCGGCTTAATTGAGCCTGTTGAAAATATTGTGAACTGGATGACACCGCCTCTGTTGAGTGGTTATGTTGCAATGGGGCATCAGGTCCAGGGGGCGATACTTCAACTGGTGGTGATTGCGATTGGTGTACTAATTTATCGACCTTTTTATCTAGCCTATGCAGGCAAATATGTGGGGCAGCTTGGTGTAAGTAATACTTACAATGGTTTAGAACAATCCCTATTTAAATCACTACTCAGTAGTGTGAAAGATGCGAACACATCGAGTATCAGCAAGTCATCCGCGCAGAAGCGTTTAACTTCCATTCTTCGTGAAGGCGAGTTGGTGATGTTTTATCAAAAGCAGCATTCAACAAAGGATGCGGAACAGTATTCTTACGAAGCGCTTATTCGATATAAAGATGAAGATGGAAACTTACTTTCACCAACGTTTATTGAAGATTTTCACCGGTTAGATGCTATGCCACTGCTCGATAAACTAGTTCTCGAAAAGGTGTTGTCGGATATGAAGGAAATGGGATTATCTGATCAGCGAAGAGTGGCCATTAATGTTTCTGTTGCTACCATTCAACAAGTGGATTTTGTTCAGCATTTACAAGGCAGGTTGGTCTATTTTGGAATCCCGGCTGAATGGCTTGAAATTGAAATTACTGAAGAAGCCGTATTAGACAATGAAGTTTCTTTAACTAACACCATGAAAGCTCTACAGAGTATGGGAGTTCGTATCACAATGGATGATTTTGGTACGGGCTACGCATCGTTTCCTCATTTGTTCAAGTATCCATTTAACAAGATTAAGCTAGACAGATCGCTGCTATTGGACGCTAACGATCATCGTGGACGGCAACTGTATCGATTGGTTGCTAAGTTAGGACATATTGCAAATTGCGAGGTCGTAGCGGAAGGGGTGGAAACGCAGTCTGACTATGACTTTGTGCGGTCAAGTGGGGTTGATAAAGTTCAAGGGTTTTACTTAGCAAGGCCTGTACCTTTGGATGAGATTATCCATCGACGTGCTTAACTAAGGTGCAATAAAAAGGGAAGCGATGGCTTCCCTATAATGAGTCTTGTTTTGACTTAGTTAGCTCTTATTTGAACTCAAATTTACCCTGCATGATCGCCCAGTGACCAGGGAACGAGCAGAAGAATGAGTAGTCGCCGCCAGCTTTCATTTTTTCAGTGCTGAAAGTAATGCTGGTGCTTTCACCGCCGCCAATCACTTTTGTGTGAGCGTATACACGGTCGTCGTTTGGCTTCACGTAATTGTTTTCTGCACCTGCTGCCATGCCGTCCGTACCTACTGCTTGTAGATTAGCGGTATCTGCGATAACGACGTTGTGACCCATTGATTGTGCAGGCATTTTACCTATGTGGTTTAGCGTCAGTTTTACTTCTTTACAAGTGGCTGGAACGCTCAGTGTTTTAGTAGAAAACTGCATCATATCGTTAGCATCTAGGGACACTTCACACTCGGCACTGGCTTGGGCACCAAAACTCATTCCTACTAATGCGAAGGTTGCTGCTAATAAACGTAAAGACATATAACACTCTCCATTTTATATTTTGGGCTGACTTGGATTAATCTCATCCAATAGTTCTCATTATCAGCCAATTTTCACTCGAAAAACGTGCTTCAAGCGGTATATTGACGTTTTGTTGCAAACTTGTACTGGTTAGTTCCACTATTTGATCACTCATAGGCCCTATTTCATGCGATGGCGTGAGGTAAATCAAAAAAGAAAGGAATACGCCCCGTACAGAGATAAGGTCTATCTTATTAAGCCTTTGGAGCAGTATCTTGGCGTTTATTAGAAGTAGATTAGAGAAGGTGAGAGGAGAGGCTCAAGCATAAAAAAGCTCAGCCAAATTGCTGAGCTTTAACAGTTAGAGCGGCAGTTTACGTTTAGCGATTTTGCTTCAACGCATCTAACGCTTCATGTAATGACGGCACGATGGAATGACCAAATTGTTTTACCTCTTCGCAAGGTTCAACTAAATCCGGAATCTGATAAGTAACCATATTCGCTGCCACCGCTGCGCGAACACCGTTATTGGAATCTTCAAAGGCCAAACATTGGCTTGGTTCTACATCCAGACGATTCGCTGCCAACAAATAGATTTCTGGATCGGGTTTACCGTGGTTTACCTCGCAGCCTGTGGTGAGGTTGTCGAAGTACTTACTCAAACCCGCTAATTCCAGTTTGATTTTCGCCACCTCTTTTGCCGTAGAAGTCGCTACTGCGATTGGTAAGCCTTGTGCTTTCAGCCATTCTAGCAGCTCAACAACACCATTTTTCAATGGGATGGCTTGGTGTTTGACGACAGCATTGTAACGAGTACGCCATTCATGATGCAGGCGGTCTAGGTTCTCACCGTAGGCTTTGCGGAAAATTGCTTCAATACCTGCCGCATTGCGACCAATGATCGACAGGTAAACATCTTCATAAAACGGAAGGTTTTGGACTTCACATGCTTCTTGGAAAATACGCATACAGACGCGCTCAGTATCAAGTAGCAAACCATCCATATCAAAAATAGCAGCTTGGTAGTTCATTACATTACAGACTTTTCGATTGTGATGGTGCATTTTGACATAAGCGAGATAGATTTTCTTGCGGAATTCAAACCGTCCGTATCCTTTTTTACTTTATACCTAACCGTTTGGCTAAGCGGTGTAAATTACCATTATCGAGTTCTAACTGACGTGCTGTTGCAGCCCAGTTTCCTTGATTCTGCTCTAGTGCTTTTATAATCATGGCTTTTTGGAAGGTGTCAGTGGCTTGCTTTAAACCAGCGTCTGACAGTTCAAATGAAGAGCTAGGTATACCTGACTCTTCAGTGGTGGGCTGATTGTTCGACGCTTTGATATCGAAATCTTGTTCCACCAATTCGATATCCAGCGATTGAGTTCTAGCTTTGGCAAGCACGCCCGCTCGTTTGATGACGTGTTCCAGTTCACGCACGTTGCCCGGCCAAGAGTAATCTTTAAGTGCTTGAACTAGAGTGGGAGAGAGTCGAACACTGTTCAGCCCCAACTTGCTGCGTAGTTGCTCTGCAAAGAAACCAGCCAGTAGCACGACATCGTCTTCACGTTCACGAAGTGGGGGAACATGAAGAGGGAATACACTCAAACGGTGGTACAAATCTGCTCTGAAACGGCCAGCTTTTACTTCTTCATGCAGAACACGGTTCGTTGCCGCCACAATGCGTGTGTTGACTCGAATATGTCGGTCATCCCCAACACGCTGGATATCGCCATATTGCAATGCGCGAAGTAGCTTGGCTTGCAACTCCAGAGAAAGTTCGCCAACTTCATCCAAGAATAGTGTGCCGCCGTCGGCTTGCTCGAACTTACCTTTCCGATTACTGATAGCACCAGTAAAAGCACCTTTGATATGACCAAAAAGTTCACTCTCTGCGACAGATTCAGGTAACGCGGCACAGTTTAAGTACACCAAGGTATTATTGGCTCGGTGAGAGCGATGATGAATTGCGTTTGCGACGAGCTCTTTACCAACCCCTGTTTCACCCATTATCAACACTGATAGCTCGGTATCTGCCGCCGCATCGATTTGCTCTTGAAGTGCTTTCATCCCAGCAGATTTGCCAATGATTTCGTTGCTCAAGGTGCGTTTCTCAGTGTAAGACTTACGTGGCAAGCTTGCTTGTGTTTCTAACTGCTCCAGTAGTAGAGCAGTGTGCAAGCCCCCCGCGGCTAACGCACTTACAAAGCGTAGTTCTTGATTGAGTAAACCATCGAACTGATTCGGGTCGAAGGCATCAATAGTGATCGCGCCAATCAATTGATCGTCGATCAACAAAGGGAGACCAATACATGAATGGACGTGCAGCTTGTCGTCGTGGTTCGGAATTAACCCGTCATAGGGATCGGGTAAGTCGCTATTCGATGGAAACCGTACGATATCGCCAGCGCGTGCAATGGCTTCCAATCTCGGGTGTTGGTTTATAGAAAAACGGCGTCCCAATACTTCCTTTGCTAAGCCATTGATAGCCAGCGGCTTAAAGTGCTGATCTTCATACAAAAGAAGAGCAGAAGCATCACATTTTAATATCTCGCGAATCGTTGTTAATAAGGTATCAAATCGAGCTTGCCGAGTGAGCGCTGAATTTAGGTCTTGCGTGATGTGTAGCCATTGAGCGATTAAAGAAGTCATAGCCAATACCAATTGTGTCAATATGACTATCATAGTGTCTTAATGACAATTTTCAACTGTGTCATAATGACAGTTGTTAAAGTTGTATTTTAATTAAATTATTGAAATGTATAGTAATTAAAAGTTGGCATGCCCAGTGCAATACAAGAAGAAATTATTTTTGTTTATCCCGTCATTCAAGGTAGTAATTATGACAATTCACGTAAAAAACAATATCCACTGGGTAGGTCAACGCGATTGGGAAGTTCAAGACTTCCACGGTACAGAATACAAAATGACAAAAGGTACCAGCTACAACAGTTATCTAATTCGTGAAGAGAAAACCGTATTGATTGATACGGTCGATCATCGATTCAGTCAACAATTCATCCAAAATTTAGAAATGGAAATCGACCTTAAGTCTATCGACTTTATCGTAGTAAATCATGCTGAAGAAGATCACTCAGGCGCATTGTCTGCATTGATGGAGAAGATTCCGAACACGCCAATTTACTGTACAGAAGCGGCGATTGATTCGATTGTGGGTCATCACCACCATCCCGAATGGAACTTTAAAACGGTAAAAACAGGTGACAGCATCGATATTGGTAACGGTAAACAATTGGTATTTGTGGAAGCGCCGATGTTGCACTGGCCTGACAGTATGATGACTTACTTAACCGGCGATGCGGTGCTGTTTAGTAATGACGCCTTTGGACAGCATTATTGTGATGAGCGTTTGTTCAACGACGAAGTGGATCAAAATGAGTTGATGGAACAGTGTCTGCGTTACTACTCAAACATCCTAACGCCATTCAGCAGCTTGGTAACCGCCAAAATCAAAGAAGTGCTGAGCTTCAACTTGCCTGTCGACATGATCGCAACGTCACACGGCATTGTATGGCGCGATAATCCCGTTCAAATCATCGAGCAATACTTGGCGTGGGCGGACAATTATCAAGAAGATCGCATTACGATTTTCTACGATTCTATGTCAAACAACACCCGAATGATGGCCGATGCAATCGCGCAAGGCATTCACGATGTCGACCCCGGTGTGGCGGTCAAAGTCTTTAATGTCTCTAAGCATGATAAGAATGAAATTCTCGCCAACGTATTCCGCTCAAAAGGCATCTTGGTTGGTTCGTCTACCATGAATAACGTCATGATGCCGAAGATCGCAGGCATGCTAGAAGAAATTACTGGTTTACGCTTTAAAGCGAAGAAGGCCGCTGCATTCGGTAGCTACGGTTGGAATGGTGGCGCGGTGGATCGTATCCATGCTCGATTGACCGACGCAGGCTTTGAAACCGCAGTGAGTTTGAAAACCAAATGGCGACCAGATGGTAAAGCGATGCGTGAGTGTCGTGAACATGGCAAGAGCATCGCGAAATTGTGGGCGAAACATCCACTAACAAGTCCTGTTGCGGCTCCGATGATGGCTGCGTCTGCACCGCAAGTTCAATCACAGCCCGTTGTACAAGTAGAAACGCAAGCCGTGGTCGAAAGGGAGCTTATTAATCCAAGCTCAGAGGCACATCCATCAGATTGCCAATGCATGATTTGCACCGTTTGTAACTGGGTGTATGACCCTGCTCAGGGGGAGCCTAATCAAGGAATTGAACCGGGTACCACGTGGTCAGACGTTCCGGACTACTTCCTTTGCCCTGAGTGTCACTTGGGTAAAGATGTATTTGTTGAGTTCAAGGGGTAAGGAGCTGTGATGCAAGCACCAATTGTAATCATAGGCAGTGGCTTTGCGGCCTATCAACTGGTTAAAACTGTGCGTCGAATGGATGCACAGGTGTCAATTCAAGTATTCACCGCTGATGACGGTGCGGAGTATAACAAGCCCGATTTGAGCCATGTGTTCAGTAGAAAACAGACCGCGAGGGATCTGGTGGTAAAAACGGGAGAAGCGTTTGCTCAAGAGCATCATATCGAGTTATTAACCCACACTAAAATTGAGAGTGTGGATACGCAAGCCCAACAAGTGGTAGCAGATGGACAAGTTTATGCGTACTCCAAACTGGTTTTTGCAACGGGTGCAAAAGCTTTTGTTCCTCCAATGCGAGGTGATGCTTCTGGCGATGTCCTAACGCTCAATTCGTTACAAGAGTATCAGCTCGCAGAAGAGCGAATCAGTCAAGCAAAGCGCGTAATGGTTATCGGTGGTGGTTTGATTGGCGTTGAGATTGCAATGGATATTGCGAGCAGCGGCAAAGCCGTTACGGTGGTTGAATCAAACCAACGCTTGCTTGCCAATCTTATTCCTGAGTTTGTGGCGTTGCCTCTGGAAATCCAACTTAAGCAGCAAGGCATTCAACTGGCGTTGGGAAATGGGGTTGTTGAGGTGAATCGTACCGCCGATTCGTTGGTAGCGACTTTGAACAGCGGTGAAGTGAGCGAGATTGATGTAGTGATTTCTGCCGCTGGCTTGCGTTCAAACACTCAATTAGCGAACGCTTGTGGATTAGAGGTTGGGAAAGGCATTGCTGTCGACGCTAAGCTGCAGACTTCTGCGAACAATGTATTCGCTCTGGGCGATTGCGCCGAGATACAAGGGCGTATGCTTCCATACCTTCAGCCAATCGTGTTGAGCGCTAATGTTTTAGGTAAGCAGTTGCTTGGACAGGAAGCGCAATTGAAGTTGCCGCCAATGGTAGTAAAAGTCAAAACGCCGAGTTACCCAATTCAGCTTGCCGGGGACTTCAGTGCTGTCGCTAATTGGAATGTGCAGATTTCTCAATCTGGCATCGTGGCAAAAGCTGAAAATGAACAAAGCATATTGACAGGGTTTGTTGTGACGGGTGAGCAAGTGGCTCAGGCTTTTCCGTTACTGCGTGAACTGTCTCAAGTCGCGCAATCGTAACTCGCTTCAAGCAGCACAATTTTATATTCAAAGAGGGTATAACCATGTCACATCTTCGTATTCCGAAAGACTGGACGGTTCAACGTTCGACGCCATTTTTTACCAAAGGCAGTGTGCCTCCAGCTCTTCTAACTCATCACAACACAGCCGAAGGCGTGTTTGGGCAGTTATGTGTAATGGAGGGGCAAGTCACCTATTATGGTTTTGCAGATGAATTCGCGACAGAGCCTGAAATGGTCGTCGTGATCAACGCAGGTCAGTTCGCGACAAGCCCGCCACAGTATTGGCATCGTATTGAAATGAGCGATGATGCACAGTTCAATATTAACTTTTGGTCGAATAAAGATAAAAGTGGACAAGCGATGTTCCACGCTAAGCAGTAAACCTTTCTAGACAATTTGATTATTGCGTGAATTTATCGGGAAAAGCGCATATTAAGTAAAAGAGCAGAGACGTTTCTCTGCTCTTTTTTGCTTATTGGCAGTAACGACATGCAAACTTAATCAGCGATATTAACTGTAAGCCCGTGCGACACGACCTTTACAATTCAAGGTGTACTGCTTGGAATAAGCTGGGATGAAAACCGATTGTCCTTTATCTACAACACACGTTTCACCATTTGCGTGTGTAATCACGAGCGGGGAATCTAGCGGCAACAGGATTTCTGCGGTTCTTACATCAAGCGTTCGTTGGTTGGCTTGTTTTACAATCGCGAATTTGAAATCGTCGACGGGAATTGGGTATTCCAACATGTCGTCGTTTTCGATTGGCGCAAGCAGTAGGGTGTCGAATGGCTTTTCTTCGAAGCGTGTGCATGCAACGAGTTCTTTTACGTCCATATACTTCGGCGTTAAACCGGCACGTAGCACGTTGTCTGAGTTCGCCATGATCTCAAGCCCCATACCTTTCAAGTACGCGTGTGGCGTTTCTGCATTCAAGAACATCGCTTCGCCTGGTTTCAGCGTGATGACGTTGAGTAGCAAGGGCGCAAACAAACCAATGTCGCCCGGGTATTGCGCTTCTAACTCCAAGATCAGGTTGAACAGAGGTAAGTCGGTGATGCGAGCTTGTGCCAATAGCACCGTCAACGCCATCTCTTTCTGTTCGCCTTCCAGTGACAATAGACCGGAGAAGAAGCTCGCCAAGCCTTTGGAAGTTTGATTGTCGATAAGGTCATCCACCAAGCTTTGCAGCTCAGGAATCGCCAGCTCAGAGAAGAAGCTGATGATTTCACTTGTTGGGCGGAAGCCATTCATCGCTTGGTATTCGGTTAGCGCGTAAACCAATTCTGGTTTGTGGTTTGGATCTTTGTAGTTACGGTTTGCAGCGGTTAGGGGAATGCCTTGTTTTTCTTCCAGTGCAAAACCCAGTTCTGCTTGTTGCTTGTTTGGGTGCACCTGAATCGACAGCGCTTTCTCAGCAGCAAGTACTTTAAACAGGTATGGAAGTTCACCAAAACGGTTTGCGACTTCTTCACTCAGAAAAGCATTCATGTCTAGAGCAATCAGTGAAGAGAGTTTGGTCTCCTCGTCGTTTACCATCACCACTGAGCAACCGTTTGGATGCGCGCCCATCCATACTTCGGCTTGTGGTTCGCCCGTTGGGTTTTCAATGCCAAACAGTTGGTTAACAGAAGTAGTACTGCCCCAAGCGTAGTTTTGAATCACGTTGTTCATCAGGAAAAACACCAGATGCTTAGCTTGAGTTTGAATCGTTTGTGTATCGGACATCGTTAAATCAGACATAGAGTGTCACCATGCGAGAAAATCATGGCTTAGGCGACATTGCCCAAGCCATAGGAGCCATTTGGGGTTGGGGTGATTAAGCGGCTGCTTGCATCATTTTTGCTTTACGCACTTTCTTCAACGTTACACACGTTACTGCGGTAACCGTTGCGCCAGCTGCCATACAAATCAGAGCAAGGACTGGGTGGTTCATCGCGCCAAGTAGAGCGACAACTGGACCGCCGTGAGCAACGCTGTTGGTGATGCCGAATGAGAACGCCATTACTGCCGCCACCATTGAGCCAAGTACGTTTGCAGGAATCACTGACATTGGATCTTGCGCCGCGAATGGAATAGCACCCTCAGAGATACCAACCAGACCCATTGCACCTGCTGCTTTACCTGCTTCGGTTTCTGATTCTTCGAACAGGTCGAACTTACGACCAAGCGCCGTTGCCAGTGCCATGCCTAGAGGAGCAACAGGGATTGCACACGCCATCGCACCCATAAATTGAGTTTGACCGCTCGCAATCATGCCCACAGAGAATAGGAATGCGACCTTGTTGAATGGACCACCCATATCGAAGCCAGCCATACCACCAAGTACGATACCCAGTAGAACGACGTTACCTGTACTCATGCTAGTGAGTAGCGCAGTCAAACCGTCCATTAGGCTTGCGATTGGCGCGCCGATAACGAAGATGAATAGACCAGCGATGAATAGCGAACCTGTGATTGGTGCGATCATGATTGGCACCAAAGGTTGGATGAATTTGTGGTAGTTAATCGACGTAATCCACTTCACGAAGTAACCCACAAGCAGACCGGCGATGATGGCACCGATAAAGCCTGTACCAGCGTCTGCGCCATAGAAAGAACCATTATTTGCAATCCAACCACCGATCAAGCCAGGAGCTAGAGCTGGGCGATCAGCAATCGCGTAAGCAATGTAACCGGCAAGGATTGGGATCATCAGCGTAAAGGCAACCACACCGACGTTGAGGATTTGGTTCCACATGCTGCCTTCAGGAATCGCCATACCCGCTTCACTTGGCTGACCACCGACTGCAAGAGCAAGGGCAATCAACAGACCACCCGTGACAACGAATGGGATCATGTGTGATACGCCATTCATCAAGTAGCGGTAAAGGTCAGAGCGAGCCTGAGAGGCTTTGTTTGCAACCGACGCTGGCGTATTGCCATTGGACTCAGCTTGGTAGGTCGGTGCGTTTAACGCTTCATTAATCAGTCCTTGAGCATCGCGGATTGGGGCTTTTACGTTGGTTTTAACCACGCGTTTGCCCGCGAAGCGGTTCATGTCAACTTGCTTGTCACATGCCACGATGATGGCATCTGCACGCTCGATTTCTTCTGCGGTTGGACTGTTTTTCACACCGATTGAACCGTTCGTTTCAACCTTGATTTCGTAACCCATTGCCGCGGCGCCTTTCTCTAGCGCTTCTGCTGCTAAGTAGGTGTGCGCAACGCCCGCAGGACAACCGGTAACACCAACGATGAAACCTTGGTTCGCTGGAGCATCTGTCACTGGTTGCGGTTCTTCTTTAGCAAGAAGGAGCGCCAGTGCGTCTTGGCTGTTTGTTGCGCCTAAGAACGCATCGATGAAACCATCTTCAATCAGTTTTGAAGACAGCTCTGCAAGTACTTCGATGTGGTGGTTATCGCCACCGTCTGGAGAAGCTATCATGAAGAACAGCTTTGAAGGCAAACCGTCTTCCGCGCCGTACTCGATACCTGATTTGCTTACGCCGATCACAACCGCCGGTTCAATCACAGCGGCGCTTTTCGCGTGTGGAATTGCCACGCCATCTTCAAATCCAGTATTTCCTAATTCTTCACGTGCTTTTATATCTGCAAGAAATTGTGTTTGGTCAGAAATACGACCTTGGGCATGAAGAACGGCAACCAGTTCTTTAAATACGTCTTCTTTTGAAGACGCTTTAAGATCAAGATTAATTAAGTCTTCATTTATTAGTTTGGTGATCATTGTCGAACCCCTATAAATATAATTTTTATTTCAGGGGTATTTTTAAATTACTGATAAAAAGACTGTAGTGAAGAAAAAATGCATTTACTGGAGGATTGTAACCGACTAACTATAGTGTGATTTAGATCGTTCACTGGACAAATCTAGCTGCATATCTGTGACATGATGGATAAGAAGCTAAACGATAAGTGAAATGTGGCTTTGCTCCCATTTGAAAAGGGATTGAGTGTTGTTGATAGAGTTTTTGTTACTGGAAATTTGATGCGTTAACTGGATTTTTGTAACATTAAAATGGAAGTGTGATTTTGCTCAATAGCACAAAAGTCCAGTCCGGTGTATATCTATAGTAAATAGCATCATTGATGCATATATAGAGTGTGAGACAATGATTTTTCATGATTTAATTTCAGCGGTATTAAATGAAAGAGAGCCATTTCATAATATTTGGTTTGCAGGAGATTTTCATACGCCGCCTGAATTTAGCTATCAAGTTAATTTCCCTCGCCTAGAGTTAGTTCTGGATGGGGAATATATTAATGAAATGGAAAGTCATGATCGAAAAGTAACGCACATCGTTGCTAAAAAAGGCGACGCGATATTTATTGCACCTAACTGTTGGAATAAACCAGACTGGGATACCAATTGCTCAGTGTTAAGTATTTTGTTTGGGCGTCGACAACTTGGGTTAAGTTTGGTGAGCAAACACAAAGGTGAGGCAAACTTTTACGATATTCAAAAGCATAGCATCCAAACACGCTCAGGATTTGCGATAGATAACATCTTAGAAGCGTTGAGCTCACTGGCTCGTGAGAATACTAAAAAACCAATGGATGAGCTTTTACTGCAAGCATTACTGCAATACGCGAAGACGATGTTGGATGCACCAGTCGAGCAGCAATCACATAGCCGTGTGCAAGATCTCTATCAAGGGATTTGTATCTACATTCAAGAGAACTTCCATCGCCCAATCACACGTGACAGCATTGCGTCGAGATTCAGTATTTCCTCGAACCATTTGTCGCGCTTGTTCCGTCAGCAGGGGCACATGACCTTGGCAGACTACATTACTTGGGTACGCGTGGATCGTGCGAAGTTTATGCTCAAGAAATACAACTTCAAACTCAATGACGTGTCAGTGCGCTGTGGATTTAAAGACGTGAACTATTTCTGTCGAGTATTTAAGAACCGCACAGGCAGAACGCCGACGGAATATCGTGGTTCGATTTAAGCCTTCAGTCAGAGTGCGTAAATCATAGAAAAGTTTAGGCGAGCAGCCTCGACATGGCGTACATCAGCAGCGCCTGTAAGTCGACGCTGCTTTTTGTTAGTAGTAGGCGTTCCGCCATTTGATCGGTAAGCAGATTTCTTGTGAGGTTAGTAGCAGCAATGATCTGTTCTCGGGTCGGCCTTTCTGGCATCACCAGTGCTATAGCCAGATGAACATCACCCATCTTCGAAGCCCAATCCATCGACTTTTCATTCGCAATAACAGCAATAGAAATATGGTCAACACCTGAAAACATCACGTGTGGTAGAGCGATCCCCGGAGTCACGCAAGTTGATGAGCGTTCTTCGCGTTTAATAAAAGCAAGAATCAGTTCGTCGGGATGAATGGGGTGGATCAGCTGAGCTAATCCTTTAAGGCATTCAAACTTGGTGAGCTCGGTATGCGCTTTGGCGTAGTGCCATTTGATTTCACAAGGTGGGCAAATTTGTGGTAAACGCTCGGCCAGTTGGCTAGAAAACTCATAGTTGATATGAGATCCCACCACAGTAAAGTGCTCAGCAATCATGTCTTTGATGACGAAGCAGGCCAGCTCTGCGTCAATGCCAATCGCTGTGATTTGACACAAATCACCTTGTTGTAGACCTGCTTGCAAAATCGCCACGGACTTGGTGAGTTCCGCAACACGGTTTTGCGTTACATTAATGATATGTAAGGTACTTTTGAACTTCTTTGCCACTCGATTGAGTGGCTGAGCAAGGTGCGCACTGGCATTTGCATTATCGACGAAAAAGGTGATTTGGTATTCGTTCATCTGCAAATTTAGTCGCGGCAGTGGACGAGGAATACTTTGTCGACGTTCAGCAAAACCTCTTCAATGGGGATTTGAATTTTGCGCGTCCCTTCGAATCGGCCTGGTTGTTCTATCTCAATATCCGACACGATCAAAACCCGATCCGCTTGAGCGATATCGTGAGGAGTGAGCTGATTTTCTATCCCCATCGCACCTTGCGTTTCTACTTTAATTTGCACGTTATGTTTTGGCGCAGCTTTCATTAGTGCATCTGCCGCCATATAAGTATGAGCGATGCCTGTAGGGCATGCTGTCACCGCTACGATTTTCATGTTCTATCCATTTTATTTTTTGTGGATATTAACACAGCAACCGCAGATTGAATTGATTTGAGCTGGATTAACGCAAGAGTTCTATCACAGTTTGAATCTCATGTTACATTAATCCAGTTAATGCACTTTTAGTCCTATATATCAAAGGGTAGGCACTGGTTAATCTATGCCCAAATAAAATGAGTAGGAACGCATACGAGCCAGGGGATCCTGTATCTCAAACTCACTTGGGTATATATTCGAGCGTGAATATTGGAAGGTAAAACAATGGACATCACAAACCTAATTGAGCTGGAAACGATATGTTTAGATCTAAAAGCTCAAACCAAAGATGAAGCGCTCAAAGAGCTGGTCGAGATGCTAGAGGCCGCCGGCAAGCTCAATAGTCAAAGCCAGTTCTTGGCAGATATCTGGAAACGAGAAGAGATCGGTAACACAGGATTTGATGATGGCATTGCGATCCCTCATGCCAAAAGTGATGCTGTAGCGAAACCGGCTGTCGCGGTCGGGATCAGCCGCAGTGGGATTGATTATGGCGCCGAAGATGGCGAGCTGTCCGATGTGTTTTTCATGCTGGCGTCTCCAGATGGTGATGATCATCATCACATTGAAGTATTGGCACAAATTTCCACCAAAATTATCGAAGACGGCTTTGTTGAAAAGCTCAAACAGGCTCAATCGCGAGAAGAAGCGCTTGAGATGTTGATTGATATTCAAACCCAATCCAATGAATTTCTCCCAACTTCTTTAGAATTTGCATCAGAACCTCTGAGCCCTTGGGCGCAAAAACTTGGCCGCATTAAAGAGCACTTGCTGTTTGGCACATCCCACATGATCCCGTTTATCGTTGCGGGCGGTGTGTTGTTGTCGTTGTCGGTGATGATCTCTGGTCACGGTGGTGTGCCACAAGAGGGCATTCTGGCCGATATTGCCCAAATGGGGATTGCTGGCCTGACATTGTTTACTGCCGTTCTTGGCGGTTACATTGCTTATTCCATTGCCGACAAGCCGGGCCTTGCGCCGGGTATGATTGGATCTTGGATTGCGGTCAGTCATTACAATACGGGTTTTTTAGGTGCGATTGTGGTCGGCTTTTTTGCTGGCTTTGTCGTTTGGCTCTTAAAGAAAATTCAGCTACCAGACAGCATGAGTTCGCTTGGCTCGATTTTTATTTATCCGCTAGTCGGTACGTTTGTTACTTGCGGTGCGGTGATGTGGGTGATAGGTGCTCCGATTGCCAGCGCAATGACCACCATGAACGAGGTGCTGACGGGCATGGCGGGCTCAGGCAAAGTGATGCTCGGTACCGTGCTTGGGGCAATGACCGCGTTTGATATGGGTGGCCCAATTAACAAAGTGGCGACGTTGTTTGCTCAAACCCAAGTGAACACGCAACCATGGTTGATGGGCGGGGTCGGTATTGCGATTTGTACGCCGCCATTGGGTATGGCACTAGCCACGTTTTTGGCGCCGAGTAAATTCAAGCGAGATGAACGCGAAGCGGGGAAAGCCGCAGGTATTATGGGGATGATCGGTATTAGCGAAGGTGCGATTCCTTTTGCCGCTGGTGACCCTGCGCGAGTGTTACCAGCTATTGTGGCGGGTGGCATCGTCGGTAACGTGATTGGCTTTATGTTCCACGTAATGAACCATGCACCGTGGGGCGGTTGGATTGTTCTCCCTGTTGTGGATGGAAAAATTGGTTACATCATCGGCACGATTGCGGGCTCTGTTACCACGGCGTTGATCGTGATTGCACTAAAGAAAACCGTCACCGAAGATGAGAGTTACACTGGTCATTCTCAAGTATATGGCTCCGTTCAAGGCGAAGGTGAGGCGGATGTTTTGGCGGTCACATCTTGTCCATCAGGTGTGGCGCATACGTTCTTAGCGGCTAAGTCATTGGAAAAAGCAGCGTGTGCACTCGGCATTAAGATTAAAGTCGAAACCCAAGGCGCGAATGGCGTCATCAACCGAATTACCGAGAAAGACATCGAGAAAGCCAAGTTTGTGATTTTTGCTCACGATGTGGCGATTAAAGAACCGGAACGTTTTCGAAAAATCCAAGTCTTGGATGTCAGTACCAAGGATGCCATGTTAAACGCCACGGCTTTGTTGCAAGCTCGTAGAGTGTCTTAACATTTTACTTCTGAGAAATGTTTCCTCGATGACCCTGATGAATGCTTTTGGTATTTACTCCGACATCGCGGTTCGCTTTTATTTGTGCCGCGAGTGAAGGATAAATCACGAGTAATGTTTTCAATTCTTTAGTAGCATGTTACAAAACATTTCAGTCAGGTGAACTAAGGGAAGCGTGCAATGGAAAAACAACGAGTAGCATTTATTGGTTTGGGTGTTATGGGTTACCCAATGGCGGGCTATTTGAGCAAAGCGGGGTATGAAACCAAAGTATACAACCGCACTAAAGCCAAGGCTGATAAATGGGCTGCAGAATACAACGGCATTGCGTGTGAGACACCGCGAGAAGCTGCAGAAGGCTGTGACATCGTTTTTACCTGCGTGGGTAATGATGATGACGTTCGTAGCGTTGTTTACGGTGAAGAAGGCATTCTGGTCGGTTTGAAAGCGGATGCAGTGTTAGTCGATCACACGACGACTTCTGCAGACCTAGCGGTTGAGCTGGCTGAAGCGTGTGCTAAGTATGGTAATCACTTCATTGATGCGCCAGTTTCTGGTGGTCAAGCAGGCGCAGAAAATGGTGTTCTAACCATCATGTGTGGTGGTGAACAAAGCATTTTTGACCGTGTGTCTCCAGCGATGGATGTGTACGCGAAGCAGATGACGCTACTGGGTGAAAACGGTCAGGGTCAACGTTGTAAGATGGTAAACCAAATCTGTATTGGTGGCGTGCTTCAAGGCTTGAGCGAAGCGTTGTTACTCGCGCAGAAATCCGGTTTGGATATTGAACAAGTAGTTGAAACACTCAAGCACGGTGCTGCAGGGTCATGGCAAATTGAAAACCGCGCCAAGACGATGGCGGAAGATCAGTTTGATTTTGGCTTCGCGATTGATTGGATGCGCAAAGACTTAGGCTTCTGTCTGCAAGAAGCAGAGCGAGTGGGTCTAGAGCTCCCACTGACTAAGAAAGTGGATGAGCAATACGCTGACCTTCAACGCGATGGTTTAGGTCGCATGGATACATCTGTTCTGATTAAAGCCGTCGCTAAGAATCAGTAGTAGATAAACAGTTCTTTGGTATCAAAGAGCTTGAAGAAATTTAAGTTGATCATGATCGTTCCCCTTGAACATTAGTGTGTGATTAACGAACTTGAATGAGGAGGTGCTTTGGGGCACCTCCTTTTTTATGTCTTCTTATCACAGCATTTGCTGGTGCAGTGTCCGTTTACTTGTTTAAGCCTAGCGCAATCTCAAGGCCTTTGCCGTAAGCTTCGTCCGCTTGGTAGGCGTGGTTAACGTGACGTTCTTTGATGAAGTCTGGCACACCATCCATTGCACGAGTGGTGTTGTCGAATAGAGTTTGACGCTGTTCTTCGCTCATAAGACGGAATAGGTCACCTGCTTGGCTAAAGTAATCCTCATCAACACGATGGTCGTAATGGTCAGCATGGCCGCTAATTCGCAATGGTGGCTCTGAATAATCAGGCTGCTCTGCCCACTCTTGTTTGTAGTTTGGCTCGTAACCCAGTGTTGAACCGAAGTTACCGTCAACTCGCATTGCGCCGTCACGATGGTAGCTGTGTACCGGACAACGAGGCGCGTTAACTGGAATTTGGTGATGGTTTACACCTAGGCGGTAACGCTGCGCGTCTCCGTATGCAAACAGACGGCCTTGCAGCATTTTGTCTGGCGAGAAGCCAATTCCAGGAACGATAGCTGCCGGGTTAAACGCGGATTGCTCAACTTCCGCATAGAAGTTTTCTGGGTTACGGTTCAGTTCAAACTCGCCTACTGCGATCAATGGATAATCTTTTTGTGACCATACTTTTGTTAGATCGAACGGGTTAAAGTTCACTTCATCCGCTTCTAGCTCAGGCATGATCTGTACGTACATCTTCCATTTAGGGAAGTCTTGACGCTCAATCGCTTCGTAAAGGTCACGGTGATGGCTTTCGCGGTCTTTACCTACGATCGCTTCTGCTTCTTGGTCAGTCAGGTTTTTGATGCCTTGCTGAGTTTTAAAGTGGAATTTCACCCAGTAACGCTCGTTTTCTGCGTTGATAAAGCTGAATGTGTGGCTACCGAAGCCGTGCATATGACGGTAAGACGCAGGAATACCGCGATCACTCATAACGATCGTAACTTGATGGAACGCTTCTGGCAGCGATGTCCAAAAATCCCAGTTGTTTGTCGAGCTGCGCATGTTGGTGCGTGGATCGCGTTTCACCGCGTGGTTGAGGTCAGGGAACTTCAACGGGTCACGTAAGAAAAATACGGGCGTGTTGTTACCAACCAAGTCCCAGTTGCCTTCTTCGGTGTAAAACTTTAGCGCAAAACCACGGATGTCGCGCTCTGCATCGGCGGCACCGCGCTCACCCGCAACGGTGGTAAAGCGAGCAAATAGCTCGGTCTCTTTACCAATCTCCGAGAAGATCTTCGCGCGCGTGTATTTGGTGATGTCGTGAGTCACAGTAAAAGTGCCGTAAGCGCCTGAGCCTTTGGCGTGCATACGACGCTCAGGAATCACTTCACGATCAAAGTGTGCCAGTTTTTCAAGGAACCAAACGTCTTGCAGTAGTTGGGGACCACGAGGACCTGCAGTCATCACATTTTGATTATGGGCGACAGGACAGCCTGCGGCGGTGGTTAATTTCTTATTTGTCATTTTTCTTCCCCTCCAGGGATCAATACCTTAGCAACTGAAGAGAAGATTATTACGGAAAAGCTGGACGCAAAAACTGATACTGCTTATCAATTCAATAGGTGGGAACGATGATGAAAAATAACTTAGAATCAGATTCTTAGCTGATTTTTATGATTGGTTTATTAACGTATTGGCGAAAAGGGTAAAAAGAGCACGCAGGCATTTGCATGAATTGCGCTTTGTTGACAAGGCTAACGTCGGAAATCGCCCCTTTGATATCGCTTTATTGAACATCAAAGGGGCGGAATGATTAGGAGTACTTCACTTCAATTTGCTCAGCTTTTTCAAACGCTGGATGCGTTGCGAGTTGTTTTCCATAACGCTCAATATTCGGGAAGTGACCAGCCAAACCGAACTTATGCACGAGCTCGACAATAAATGACATCATGATGTCTGCGCCAGTTAAACGTTCTTCTACTAGGTAAGTTTTGCCTTCTAGCGATTGCTCGAAGTAACCCAGAACGTTCATCGCTTCTTTGTCAGCATAGCCTGATAGAAATTGAGTTTCGTTTGGCTCTTTGCTAATAAAGATTTTTAACAACATTGGTAAGATTGCGGAACTTTCAGCAAAATGCATCCATTGTAGGTACTCAGTGTGCGCCTTCGTCCCACGCTCAGGAGCCAACGCACCATCACTGTACTTCTCAATCAAATATTCGGTCATCGCGCCAGATTCAATGATGAACTCGCCATCATCTTCAAGCAGGGGCGATTTACCGAGCGGATGAACGCTCTTTAGCTCAGGCGGTGCCATGAAGGTCACTTTGTCACGAACATAAGGCACGATTTCGTAATCCACATTTAGCTCTTCAAGTAACCAAATGATGCGCTTTGAGCGAGACTGATTGAGATGGTGAAGTTTAATCATTTATTTATCCCTTCCTTATAATGGGTCGTTAATCTGTACTACAAGCTTGCCGAAGTTCTTACCTTCCAACAGACCGATAAATGCTTCTGGTGCATTCTCCAGTCCTTGTACTAGATGTTCACGGTATTGGATCTTTCCTTCTGCCAACCATTGATTAATATCTTGCGCAAATTCACCGTAACGATGTCCGTAGTCATCAAAAATGATGAAGCCTTGCACCTTGATTCGTTTAGTCAGCAGCTTACCCATTAATAATGGAAGATGGTCGGTACCTTGAGGCAGTTCTGTTGCGTTGTATTGAGAAATCAAACCACAAAGTGGGATACGTGCGCTGGTATTCAGAAGTGGCATTACAGCTTCGAATACTTTGCCACCTACGTTTTCGAAGTAAACATCGATACCTTGATCACAGGCGTTTTTCAACTGTTCTGCAAAGTCGTCAGCTTTGTGATCAATACATTCATCGAAGCCAAGGACTTCTTTGGCGTAACGGCACTTTTCTTCTCCGCCTGCAATACCAACAACTCGGCAACCTTTGATTTTGCCAATTTGACCAACAGTCGCTCCCACAGGGCCCGTCGCGGCTGCTACCACAATGGTTTCACCTGGTTTTGGCTGACCGATATCGAGCAAGCCCATATACGCGGTAAAACCTGGCATGCCAGCAACACCTAGAGCGTATGAAGGGTTTTGTGGTTCTTTGCCAAGTTTAATCACCATCTCACCAGTTGAGATGGCGTAGTCTTGCCAGCCAACAGTGTATGCAAGAACCCATTCACCCGCTTCATAATCTGGGTGGTTCGATGCTTCTACCTGACAAACTGTGCCAGCGATCATTACGTCATCAACCGCAACAGGATCGGCGTATGACTCGGCATCGCTCATGCGACCGCGCATGTATGGGTCGAGAGATAAATAAACGGTTCTCAGTAGCATCTCACCATCTTGAGGAGTCGGTTTCGCCACTTCTTCTAGACGAAAGTTTTCTTTTGTTGGTGCACCATGGGGACGTGACGCGAGTACGATTCTGCGATTTGTTGCGTTAGTCATATTTATCTCACTTATTGATTAGACCGGTCGTCTAGTTTTGATTTCAAAATATCCCGCTCATAGAGCGGGAAAGTGTATTGTGCTATCACAGGAGTTATTACCAACTGTGAAACACATGTAGGGTGTTCATCTTACTTTTACGCTACCTACTATGGGCAAGTTCGCGTGTTTTGCAGTAGATGTTGAGTATAGGTCAGACTTTGCGTTAATGCTGCCTGATCTTGATACAGTTTGTTCAGCAAGCTTGCGCCGTTCCAAAGGTAGTATATCTGCCTTGCCAATAAAGCACTGTCACCATTTGGGATAGAGCCATCTTGAATGCCTACGTCAATGCAATCCGCCATTGCTTGAATGGTTTTGTCAGCACCTTGGCGTAACGCTAGGCGCATGGACTCTGAGAGATCGGAGACTTCTGCACTTAACTTGACCAACAAACATTTGTTCGCATTACATACGTCGTCTTCTACTTTGACCATTTCTTCAAAGTAGCTCATTAGGCGTTGGTAGCCATTCAGATCGGTGTTGGTAAAGCGTGCGTTTAAACGCTCAAAATACTTAGTAAAGTAGTCTTGAATCATCGCTTCACCAAATTGTTCTTTGGATTTGAAGTAATGATAAAACGAGCCTTTCGGCACCGCGGCCTTTTTTAAAAGCTCTGAAAGGCCAACACTCGTAAACCCTCGGTTTACGATTAACTCGTATCCGACGTCGAGAATATGTTGGCGTGTGTCGTTCGTCTTTGCGTTCATGAAGCGTACTATAGAATGAATTAGACCAGTCGTCTAGTGTTTGTTGTAGGTTATTTGATTAGCTCGTACTCAATCACAAATAGCGTATCGGTGTTTGGGTAGATTTCTCGAATTAACTGCTTGAGTTTTGGTAGTTCGATGGCTTCTTGTTCAGCATGAAACTCATTGATATCTTCAAAGTTAAGTGGCTCTACAGAACGTATCTTGATATCGCAGACTTTACGATCCGTTTCTAAGGTAAAAACTTCGACTTCTGTATTTGGAACGTAGTGACTTTCTGATTCATCTCGAATCGTAATCGTTTTTTTGCCTGATGTGATCAACGGGGTTAAGAATTCAAAAAAGGTAATCTTGGTTGGGTGGGATGACATGATGTACTCGTTAGTCTGATTGTTTGGCGTAATTATATACCCAAATAACCTTGAGGTGCTTATTTCAAGAGAACGAGCGAGTGCGCAGGACGCGAATCAACTTGGCACTAAAGTAACCCGAGATAATGCCTATCCAGTTGGTACTGAGATCATCAAAACTAAATGAGCGACTTGGAATAAAAAGTTGGCTTATTTCTTCCATTGAAACGATAGCCAACAGCAGTAGCAAAAGGCGGATGCCAAAGACGTCGGCTTTACTTGAGCTTACCAAAGAGGGGAAGGTGAAGACCGATAAAAAGCCGATCAATAAACTGAAAGTAAAGTGAAGCGTACTCGATCCACCTAAGTAGGTTTCCATTTGCAGGTAAGTGGCATGGTGTAAGTCAGAGCTTTTCCACAAAGAGAGTGAAGCCGTAAGCGTCAGAACGAAAACAAAACTTATCCGTGTCAGTATTGAAACCATAATTAACCTATTGGAAAGAAGCCTAAGTAACGTTTTACAAAGTACAACGCTGCTAGATTCTGAATTGCCATGCCAATTGCCATCGCCCATGCTGCACCAATAACACCGAACGTTTGGCAAAGCGCAATGAGCAAGCAGATAGAGATTGTGCCGGAGGAAATTGTAATGTATTTCATGGTTCTTTCGTGACCGCTCATGAGTAATAAAAACCCTACAGAGCCAGTCGCAACATTGACTAACTGCCCTAAAGACAGGACGACTAACAGTGGCGCAGCAGCAAGAAACTCTTCACCAAAAAACCGCATCACAAACTCTGGGAATAGAGTGCAAATAATTACGGGCACAATGGCCAAACCAACGTTGGCTCGGCAAGCTAAACGGCTCAGGTTTTGCAGTTTGATCATTTGGCGTTCTTTGTAGAGAGAGGCAAACATAGGGGCGACCACAAAGTTAATGGTAATCAGCACAAAGCCAATCAGTAGTGATGTACGTTGAGCTGCAGCTAATAAACCGAGTTCCGCTGTTGAGATAAAAAAGCCCGCAATGACAAGGCTTCCCCATTGAAGGACGTTCGTGAAGATACTGCCAATCCAGACTTGCTTGGCAGAAGCGACCATTTTTTTGTTTGGTACGAAAGCCGATGTTTGATATTGATCTGAGCCCAGCCAATTAGCACTGGATATGACCGCGACACCTATGCTCGCTAAAAGCAGTGCGGTCATCAGATTGTTGATATTTTGCTGACCGATATAGTCTAGGGCAAAGACAAAAATGACCATCAACATGCTTACACCAAGCTGCAAAGCAAACAGAGATGATACGACTTTTCTACATGCTTGAAGCACCCGACTGTTGGTTTGTGCAAGCACCAAAAACGGTATGCAGAACAAGCCTAAAGTAATCGCATGCATTGGCGATTGGGTCTGGTTTAGCTGTTCAGGAAACAGATTTAATCCTGCCAACAAAACGGCAATGGCTAGCAAGCAAAACGCCATACTTCGATAAAGTGCTGTTTTATAGTTATGGCTTTGTTGAAGTGTCTCTTTGTTGTTAAAGGCGATCGCATTGTAGCGAACTAATGAGACATCAAAACCTAGCTGAGAAACGATTGCGAGTAGTGAGACTAGGTTGAATAAAAAGAAAAATTGACCGGAAGTCGAAGCGTCACTGGCCTTCGATACAATCAGTGTCAGTAAAAAAGCAAATAGCGCACTCAACACACGCGTGATTGCGGTTTTCAATCCAGTAGATAGCAAGCTTTTTTTACCGCTGGGCATCAACAGTAATTTTTGTTGAACAGTGTGAAACATAGAGGCATTTAACCGTAAATATTATTGAGAGCGAGGCGCTGTTTTTCTTCACTGAAGGCGTCGTTTAACGTTGTTGTATATTGGCAAAAGTCAATTTCATCATAATGATTGACACAGTGCGCGATTTGCTTGGCCATTTCTTCAGGTGTTAGCGCTAAAAAGGGGTAGTTGAGATCTTTGGTCGCGCCGATAGTTCGAATCACCATAGGAAGATGTAATTTGGCTGCTTCTAGAATAGTTAACGGCATCCCTTCCCATGCTGCAGTATGTAAGTAAAGGTCTGAACTCTTGAGCTTTTCTACTACCTCATCGCGAGGCAGCATACCCGTTACATCCACATTTTCAGTACGTAATTTCTGTTCGAGTACGTGCTCACCGCCACCTATCCACGTGATCTCTATCGGGCGGTTAAGCGCATACCGATTAAGGTGTTGCAATGTGTCGATGAGAAATTGCGGATCCTTTTGGGGCGCGACACGACCAAGCACAACAAGTCGCAGCGCTTCTTGTCTGTTTCGCAATAAACGCTCTTCACTTTGATAGGACACGTAGTTGTTGAGCAGTTCAGTACGTTTCGCGCCAATGCTAATCGCCAGGTCACATTCTCGTTGGCTACAGCCTGCCACCACATCAATTTTGCTTAGTTTTACTTTCTCTAGCACTCTATAGAGCTGGCGCGCGAATTCGGAGATATCTTCACGTTCGAAAGCATAACAGTGCGGCGTATAAACCAAGCGCGCCTTGCCAAGTTTTAGAAATCGCCCGAGAAATCCCGCTTTACTCGAGTGCAAATGCACAACGTCAGGCGCAAGTGATGCAATCATGTGGTTTGCATCGCGAACAAATTGAAGTAAACCGCCTTCCACCCATTTGGTCTGTGTGAAAATATGATGGTTGTTCTCATTGGTTAAGTCGTTTTCTCGAGCTCTGGCTAGCAAGAAATGTTGATAGGGCTCATCTCGAGAGGAGTGAGCATAACTATAGAGGGCTGTTTGAACGCCACCTCCGAAGGCTTCTGTAATATGGAGCACTTTTTTCATGATGATTTTGTTCCTGATGTCTGCATCCATTTATGCTTGAAAGCATCACGTTCTTGTTCTGAATAAACGTGGCGATATAAGGGAAGATCGTACATATAGAACAGCTTTGAAAAGTCGTAGTGATGCTTAAAGTGCTGGTGGATATTGGAGTACCACTTGTTTTTCGCTTCATTGCTGTTTTTCAGCACGAAGTCTTGCAGCCCGAGAAATTCACCAATTTCTTTATCGAGAGAGCTGAGCTTTTCGCATTTGATTAGCATGACGTTGGCTTGCTCGTTCTTGAATGTGAAGAAAGGTTGAGTATTGTCCAGTTCTTGACGCATCACATCGATATTGAAGTTACGTTTTAACTCGTTGTCGAACCAGTTCGCAAAATAGTTGAGATTGATATAGTTATCGAAACAATGTTCGAGGTGCTGATACGTGACTGCCATATCTCGGTGAATTGCATCATTCTTTTTGCCTTCGATAAATTGCAAATGGAGGTCTTGAAAGAAACGAGAAAAGACAGTTGCGATTGGATCACGGACCAGTGTGACGATTTTGATCTGTTCGCGTTTTTGTAAGATACGTTTTCGTTGCTTGAGCACTAAGCGGTAGAGCGCACGGTTTTTGAAATCGAAAAATTTACTCACGTCTTTTTTATTGTGATACATGTGAAATTCTTCGTGATCATCAAAGGTGTGGATGTGATAGCTCGGGATATTTCTTTCTCCCAGCGTGTGCTCAATTGACGATGAGCCAACTTTGCCCATTTGGTAAACTAAAACAAAATTGTCAGCTTGGAGTTCTCGGTTCTTTTCAAATTGTCGAGAGATTGAATACTTCATCTATCCTATCCTTGATTATTCAAATTCGTGGTGATGGTTTACCGGAAAAGTATGAGCAATGGTGTTGACCGTTGACTCGCGGCTCATGCTTATCATGACGGGTAATAAGAGTATTAAAATGATGGTGGTATTTACCGCAACGAAGAACACCATGATGAGGGCGTATATCGCGAGTAAGAGGCTTTTCCTGTTGTCATTGAGACTACGGAAGCAAAAGCGAATAAAAAGAAAATAACCACCAAATAATAGGGCGATACCGAGCAACCCGTATTCAATTGCGGTATCTAACACAAAGTTGTGGGTGTAGATCGCCAGCTCATCATAGTTAAAGTAACTGATCATAAAGTTGGGCAGCATCTTCGCGCCGACACCTAAAATAGGGTGTTGAAGTAAAATATCTAGCCCATTGGCAAGTAATAGCTTTCTATGAAGATTCGATACCCAGCGGGCTTCACTTTGGTTGGCAAATAACACGTCTTCTTGGGTTATTTCCAATGTGTCCGCTAGCGTTTCAAACCCAACGTAGAGTGTGGTTGTGACGGCAGTAAGCACAATGAAGCTTAAGGCCAATAAAATGGTCCACGTATACGTTTCATTAAGCGATTTTCTCATCAGGTTTTTTACGAGCAGCTGGTCAAAGAAGAAAAGCAGACAAAAACCAAGTAGTGCTTTTCTTTCTTGCGACAACACCAGTAATACCAAAGCAACGAGCATCAAAAGGTGGAAAGCGCGAATTTTATCCCGATAAAGGTACAGTAGTGAGCAAAGTACACCGAACCCGTATTTACTTACCCCGAGTAACTTAAACCCGCTTTGATAGTCTTGAGCAAAGTGCCATAAGGCAACGAGCGTACAGATGAAAAACAGCAGATAAGTGAAATAAACCATTACCCATTCATCATCAAACATGCCATAGGCGTACATTAGGCTAAGCAAGCAGAGAATCGCCAGCCATTGCACGGTTTCTATAACTAGCGGCATTAAGGGGACGCGATTTAGCAGGCCATTTAAGAACACATATCCAGTGAACAGTACAAGGAACCCCATACAGGGATGCATGAGTTTTCCAGCTTTTCCTTCCAATACCACTAACGCTGTAAAACCAATGGACAAAAGACTTACGATGTCTGAAGGTGCTAGTGCAACTCCTCCAGCACGAAACTTCATGGGAATAAAGAATAATGCCAGTAGGCATGCCGCAAACCATGAGGCTCGGTGGCTCGATGGCGCGGAACTATTTGTTGGCGCAAAGCTGCTGGTAGATTCCATAGTAACCTTCACGAAATTTATCGATGGTGTAGAGAGAGGCCCTATTGACTGAGTATTGACTTGCAGCGTCATACCGCTCAACACTTTCACACAGCTGGAGCACTTTCTGGCTCAGCTCATTTGAGTTACCAACCTGAAATAAATATTCGGCACGTCCGGTGACGTCATCCAAACCGGGTACGTCCGATGATAATATGGGTAAGCCTGCTGCCATGGCCTCAACCGCCGCCAAGCCAAAGCCTTCGACATGCGATGATTGCACGTAAATGTCCATGTCGTTCAAAAACGCTGGAACATCAGAAACTACCCCATGAAAGTGAACACGTTGCGTGACGTTGAGCTTTGTTGCCAACGCTTGCAGTGACGATTTTTTTTCGCCATCTCCAGCAAGATGGAGCTCGTATCGTCTCGGTAAATGGACAAGTGCTTGGATAAGAGTTTCATGATCTTTATGTTGGTGAAGTCGGCCCACCATGCCAATCTTGATGATTGGTTTGTCGATCAGGTGGCTGGCGCTCTTCGGCATCATAGGAAACCTTTTTAAATCAACGCCATTGTGCACCACGTGATATTTATGTTGGTAGCGAGGCATGAACTTCACCAGTTCATCTTGTACTTTTTCACTAATACTGACCGTCAAGTCGTGGCCCCAATACAAGACATATTCCATGAACTTAAACAACGGATAGTCACGTCGACGGTTGTAAGAGCAGTGCTCAGTCTGGATTCGTTTTTTACCTACCGCCAATAGCGCCAGATAAATGGAAGGGTAGAGGTGCCCGTGAACGACATGCGGCCAACGTAGCAAACAGTATTTCTCACTCAATGACAAAGTGCGCCAGTTAAAACACTCTATCCCTTGGGCGGATAGCGTTGGTAAGTAATCATTTTCATCACATAAGACCAAAATTTTGATTTCGTATTCAGGCTTATGTTCTAAAACAAGGTCGACTAAGAACTTCTGAGCACCGCCGTTCTGAGAAAGATCATTAATAATATGTAGAATCTTGGTTTTCATGATTAATTGGTCAGATATTGCTGTTTAAGGTCGGTGATTTCTGCATTTGAGAAAAAGTGCTTCGTCAATTTAGAATTCAGCATTTCTTCAACATACTCGGGCGTAGGTTGAAATTGCGTTTTGAATTCTTTCATTAGTGGCGAGTACCATTTGTTGTCTGATTGATTTTCATAGACAACATCCACGGGGTAACCTAAAAAGTCTTCAACTGCGGAGTTAGCCTTCGCTAGCTTGTCACTTCGAATGACCAACAGTGAGAAGTTGTTGTTGTGGTATGTTTGATAGCCTACTTCGTGATTAAAAGGTTCGTTAAACACATCAATCCCTGTTAGTTGTTTGATTTCGTTGTCAAACCACTGCAGCGCATATTGATGATTCATGTGCTTATCAAATGCCTCTTGGAGTAACTGCGGACGTTCGGTACGGATTGCGCTATCATCTTTTAGGTATTTGTCCGCCATCCAAAACGGAAGTGCTTGAAAGAACATTGAAACATTTCGTCCGATCGGTTCACGCACCAGTGAGATTATTCGAACTTTTTTCTTGCGCCTTAACATACGGCTCATCGCTATGCGCTTGAGTCGTCGCTTTAACGCGTTGATCTGAGGTTTATGCAATTGCGCTCTGACAGGGGATATCTGTTTTTTCGCATCGACAGTCATGAGATCGTGCAAGTGAACCGAGTTAGGAATGGAATGTTCTAATGCACTCGAACCTACTTTGCCCATTTGATAGATCAATACCGGTTGTTCTTGGCTTTTCAACGTTTGGTACCAAGATGCGTTTGAGTTAGTAGGCGTATTTCTGGACATAAAGCGTTTCTCCTTCCTTAGTCTTGGCTTGTGTGATTAAGACGCCAAGAGATGGAACTGAGTGTTGTATTTGTTTAGATAGCGCAAGGTTAACCAGTGATGATTTTGTCGATTCTGAGCGAATGACGGTAATCAGACCATTGGCATACTGACCAAGAATAAGTGCATCACTCACTGACAGTAGGGGCGGTGTATCGATAATGATCCGGTCATACTTATTTTGAAAATGTTCGAGCAACTTTTTAAAGCGTTCAGAAGCTAGCAGTTCCTGTGGGTTTGGCGGAATTAGGCCTGCCGGTAATACATCTAAGTTGGCTTCTTCTATATGTGTAACACAATCTTTGATTGGCGTATCCATAGTCAGGATATGCGTTAAGCCTGGGCTTGATTCAGCAATACCAAACCGTTTTGCGATGGAAGGTCGGCGTAAATCGCAGTCGATGATCAATACCTTTTCCATTTTTGAAAACGACACCGCCATATTGATACTGGTCGATGTTTTTCCTTCTTCTGGAATGGCAGAAGTAAAGGGCAATATCTTTTGCTTCGTGTTGGTTAGTCTGAGCAGAAGCGAGGTTCTGACGGAGCGGCAAGCTTCACTAAATAGCTTTTCTTCATCATCTAAATACGCGGTATAACTGACGCCGTTTTTACGCAAATTGCGTTTTTTGACCATAGGAATCACACCTAAACACGTAACACCAAGTTTTTCCTGCACATCGGCTGTGCTTCGGATAACTTCTCGCATCGTTTCTAAGATGATGACTAGAGCGCAAGCAATGGCAAAGCCAAAAAAGGTGGCAATCACTACCAGTTTGATTCGTTGCGGTGCTACCGGAAATAGAGGGATGATGGCTTTGTCAGTAAAACGCGCAGTGACATTTTTGTAGTCGCTGGTGGCGTTGGTCTCTTTCTCACGATTTAAGAACGCTTCATAGAGTGCCTTATTGGATTCAACCTCGCGTTTTAACTGTTCATAACGCGCTTTTTGTGACCCTAACGATTGGAAGTCAGACTTTTTGTTATCGAGTTCTGCTCTAAGCATGTCCTCTTGCGCTTTTGCAGCAAGAAGGTCTTGTTGCTTGCTGAAGGAAATGTCACGAATGAGTTGCTGGGTTCTTGCTTGAATTTCAGCAAGCTGCGCTTTTGCCTGAATCATTCGGTCATGCTTGGGGCCGTAGCGCTGTGCCAGCTCAGAGAGATTTTTGGCTGCCTGGGCTTCTGATAATTTGAGGTCGCGGATCTGCGCTTGATTAGCGAATTCATCAATTGACAGCAAGCTGTCTAAACTTTGTGAGGATTTACGTTTTAACAGTTGGATTAACGTCTGCGCTTCAATGCGCTTATTGACAGCGACATTTAGCTTGCGAGTGAGTTCTTCTAGCTCATTTGCGTAAATTTCATCAATACCGTTTATATCGATCAACCCTTCTTTTAACAAGAACTCTTGCAGCGCTTGCTCAGAGTTACGTAATCGCTCCTCCAATTTTTGTGAGTTATTTGTCAACCAAGTAGCCGCATTTTGTGTAACGACCAATTTGGCTTCAAAATTTGCGTCAATGTAGGCTTGGCCGACCGCGTTAGCGATTGTCGTAGCAAGCTTAGGATCGGTAGAACGAAAGCGAATTCTGACTAATTGGGTGTTACGTACTGGCTCAATATCGAGTTTACTTCTGAAAGCTTGAAGTGCCTGATAATAGGACTCTGAAAATTGGGCGGTTTCTTTTGGGCTTGGTGCCACATTCAGTAGGTCTTGAACAAAAGGGATCGACTTTATTTGGTCGATCTTTTGATTTAATCCACCTGAGCGTGTGAACTCCGGTAGTTGAGTTAGGTTCAGCTCTCTAATGACCTTATCTGCAATATGATTCGATTTTAAAATAGCGATTTGCGTTTGAAAGTACTCTTTTTTTGTCGTGTCGACGCCATATACTTCCTCGATTGAAAGGGCGCTTTTTTGCTCTTCTTGGATGAGTAGCGTTGCTGTAGCTTGGTATATCGATGCTTTGGAGTAGATATACCAAGTACAAGTTAATGAAAACAGAAGCGTGAAAGCTGCGATGCTTAGCCAATTCTTTTTAATCGCTTTAAAGTGATGACCAAAACGAATCAGTTCTACTTTGTTCATCTGGAGATTATTTGGATGAGTCCCGTTCATTTGATTCCCTGTCACTTAAAAGAAGCTCTGGTCGATAAATACAATGTCACCAGGCTCAACGTTGCGGTGCATACTGACACCCTCTATCGTTTGACCCGTTTTATGTTTGGTGAGGTTAATGCCTTTGCGTGAGGCTCGGTCGGTCAAGCCACCAGCTAAAGCGATGGCCTTTTCGATAGTTAATCCTGGTCGATATTCAAATCCACCTGGTTTCCTGACTTCGCCATTGACGTAAAACAGACGAAAGTTATTGATGGTGACCATCACTTTTGGGTTGATGAGATAATCGCCTTTTAAGCCCGTTTCTATTTCGTACTTGAGTTGTTTCGGCGTTTTTTTGATTGCTTTGATTCGGCCAAGGTAGGGATAATCAAAATAGCCATCTGACGTTATTAGAATATTTTTAATCGTAAGATCTTCTTCACCGTAGACCTGTACGGAAATGGTATCGCCCGTGTCGAGTAAGTAATCTTCTTCGTTTGAGTCAGCGTTTACCAAGGTGCTAAATAGCAATAACGCGACGCTCATGAATGTGATGAATGACTTCATTAATAATCCTTGTTACAGAGAAAACTGTGCGCTTAAAGTCCAAATGTTTTGTTCAAAGCTATAACCTGGTCGGTTAGAGGTTTTATCTTGGTATTGCCAGTCGGCTTGCAGCTGTATCCAGCGTTTAATTTGATAATCGATACCAAAAGATAGGGTGTAGCGATCGTCGTTTCTGGTGATCCCCGTATAGTCATCTTGTTGATAAATAGCACCTAAGCGAGTTGCAAGGTAACTATTCCAATCGTGCTTGAGGTTCAGTCGATAACGAGTTTGTAGGTTGTAATCGCCATCTTGATCTGGGTTAACTGCCGCTTGAGTGGTTTTCACGCTGACTAGAGTTTGTTCTTGAGGCAGCCATTCAAAGCCGATATCCCAACTGAAGCCTTTAAATGTATCTCGTTGAGCGCTGTCAAAATCTTTGATTTGATAACCGAGTCGAGCGATGCCTTTGGTTTTTCCTGTGACTTCCCATTCGGCACCGGTGTAATAGAAACTGGTGTTATTATCTTTGGAAGGCTGCGCAGAATTTCGGTGCTGATAGTCGGTTACTATTTGTTTTGTCCCAACCAACCAATAGGTTCTTGGCGTCGCCCTTAAATAGAATTCCAAGTGTGCATTGGGAGCTCGAAAATCGTTGTATTTCGTTTTAGCGTTTGGGCGCCCAGGTAATCCGTCACGGTAGTTTTGATAGGTTTTATCACTGTAGCCTAAACCGAATTCGAGTCTGCCTTTTGCACCGTTAGAGCCAAAGACATAATTGGTTTTGATATCGTTACGGTTGAACTCAATTGGTGAGTCTATTGCGCTACCATTACCTTCGGTAATGTCTTCCCCTCTAATTTCATGCTGGGCGCGAAAACGATAATCAACCACTAAACGATGACGATGATTGAACTCAAAAAAGTTGGAAAACTGAAAGGTATGATCGTCGAAGTCGTTGCGGTCATCGGATGAAAAACCTGCTTTCAACTTGTACAAAATATCTGCGCGATAGCGATTCCTTTCTATACGTGCTAATAAGCTTGGCTCTATACCCCAAATATTGACCGATTCTACATTGCCGGATTCCTCCGCTTTGTTGATGTTGTCATCGCCCTCGTAGAAAGTTCTTACGAGGGGAATAAACTCAATGCCAGACTCGGTTTGGTAAGCCATCGGTTCTGCGAGTAAGCCAGTTGAAAACAGACTCAATGCTATTGCCATTGTCAGTTTCTTCATAATCTCAACCTTAGTAAGCGTTAGCACCAGTGAACCCTTTGAAAACGGTCATGAAGATGATTTTGATGTCCATCCAAACCGACCAGTGGTGGATGTAATCCAAATCAAATTCGACTCTCTTTTCCATTTTTTCTAAGGTGTCGGTTTCGCCGCGATAGCCATTAATTTGCGCCCAGCCAGTAATGCCTGGTTTTACTTTGTGACGTAGCATGTATCGGTCAACAATCTGGCGATACTCTTCATTGTGCGCCACGGCATGAGGGCGTGGACCAACAATAGACATGGTCCCTTGCAGTACATTGATAAATTGAGGCAGTTCGTCCAAAGAGGTGCGACGCAGAAAACCACCAAAAGGCGTAATGCGTGGGTCGTTCTTTGTCGCCTGTTTCACGTGAGGGCCTTGATCCATAGTGGTCATTGAACGGAATTTCCAGACTTCAATCTTGCGTCCATCGAGGCCGTAACGATGCTGTTTAAAAATGACCGGACCTTTAGAGGTCAGCTTAATGCCAATCGCAATGGTGAGCAGGACTGGAGAGATCAAGGCTAAAATAATGCTCGAAAACAAGATGTCTTCAAACCGTTTTACCCAGGAAGAAATTCCAGCAAATGGCGTATCAAATACGCTGAGCGTTTGAACTTGGCCGATTTGCGCCCAACGAGAATGCAAAAGGTTATAGGTAAAGAAGTCAGGAATCAGATACGTATTTGCGGTGGTGTCTGAGAATTGGTTAAGAAGCGATGCAATACGTTCTTTTGCGTGCATTGGCATTGCGATATAGACGTAATCCACTTCTCCTTTCTTGGCTCGCTCAAGAGCGTGGTCAACTGCCCCTTTAATAGGGTAAGCAGAATTTGGCAATCTGTCGGAAGAACGCTCATCGTAAAAGCCATCAAAAAGTACACCGTGTTCAGTGTGGTTTTGAATTTCATTAGCGAGGGTAATGCCGTGAGGAGTTTGGCCGATGATTATTGCAGTACGAGTGTTGAATCCTTTTTTTCTTAAATAGGCTAATCCGGTACGGAATGTCACTCGCCATGCCAAAAGTAGAGCGGGCGTAATCGCAAACCACAATGCCAGAATAGTGTTATCAAATAAGTCATAGACTTCCGAAAAATACAGAACAATAAAGATAAGCGCGGAAGTTACTGCCCAGGCAACACAGACAATAATCATCTGCTCTTTAAACGAACTGGTTCGCCAAGAGCGGTACAGATTGCCGCTTTCTGCCATAAATAGAAAGGAGATGCCTCCAACAAAAGCCAGTATGACGTAATCTTTCCCCATCGCAGTATTCATGTCTTTGAACACTAAAAGCAGCATAAAAGAGACGATGACAGCAAGATCTGAGATGCGATATAAAAAAGCGAACTCCATCTCGTGAGAGCGGATAAGTCCTTTTTGTTTCATGACTCAGTTTCCCTTCTTACACGCTACCGCCCTTGGGTGTCTCCCCCAATTGCCGTGTCGTGAGCGTTATTAGTAGTTGGTGAACAGAGCATTCTGTTGAATGCTTCTGAGTTTTTTGTCACGTGTAATTTCGTTGATAAGTGTAAAAATTTGCGTTGTTGAGGTAAGTGGAAATAAGAATGAAATTTAGACCTTTGGCTAAGTTTGGCGGGTTAGGAAAAAGCTGGTACTTACTCATGAGGGATGAGGAAAAGTATTAAAAATGAAGTATCAGTACAAAGACAATGGTTTATGTAAAGGTAGAAGAAACGGGTGATCTTATTCTTTAACGATTAATGATTTAGTATCGAATTACTGATATTTATTAGGATAAAAAAAATCCCTCTCAAGTGAGAGGGATTTATTGTGAATCAGGACGAATGAATTATTCGACTTCTACGCCGTTTTCTTTGTATAGGCGGCGGCATGCACGACCATCACTGTGGAACAGGTGACAACGGTGTGCTGGAATACCAATCTCGATTTTATCGCCGGTATCGACTGCGAGCGTGTCAGGCTGACGGAAAATAACGTCCGCGTCCGCACCTTCTAGGTTTAGGTATACTTGAGTTTCGTTACCGAGCTTCTCAACAATCATCACTTCACCGTGAATGCTTGCATCAGCATCAGAAGCGGATAATAGGTGCTCAGGGCGAATGCCTAAAGACATGCGGTCGCCACGGTTAACCGTCGTGCCATCCACTGGAATCCAGAAAGATACGCCATTAGATAGTTGAACTTTGACGCGCTCTGCTTCTACTTCATCAATGAATACGCTCATGAAGTTCATTTTCGGAGAACCGATAAAGCCTGCTACAAAGCGGTTTTGTGGGTAATGGTAAAGCTCAAGCGGCTTACCAACTTGCGATACATAACCGCCGTCTAGTACAACGATTTTATCTGCCATTGTCATTGCTTCTACCTGATCGTGCGTTACGTAGATCATGGTACAACCAAGTTGACGTTGTAGCTTAGTGATTTGCGCACGCATGTTTACACGCAGTGCGGCATCCAAGTTTGATAGTGGTTCATCCAGAAGGAATACATTAGGTTGCGATACCAGTGTTCGACCGATAGCCACACGTTGACGCTGACCACCTGAAAGCGCTTTTGGTTGGCGTTCAAGTAAGTGGCCCAATTGTAGAATTTCTGCAGCTTGCTCAACACGTTTGTCGATTTCTGCTTTGTCTGCTTTTGCTAATTTTAAGCCAAATGACATGTTGTCATATAAGTTAAGGTGTGGGTAAAGAGCGTAAGACTGGAATACCATACCAACACCACGTTTGGATGGTTCGACGTCATTCATGCGCTGGTCACCAATATACAAATCACCTGAAGTAATGTCTTCAAGACCGGCAATACAACGTAAAAGGGTAGATTTACCACAACCTGATGGACCTACGAAAACAACAAATTCACCTTCGTTGATTGTTAGGTCTACGTTCTTAGAAATCAGTACGTCGCCATACGCTTTACAAACATTTTTTAACGTGACACTCGCCATGTAGCTCGTCCTCGATCAATTTTTTATTATTCACCGCTCATCATTATATGAATTATCTAGCGAGCAGTAACAGTAGGAATCGGTAAGTTATTGCGGTTGGTAAGAAAAGTAGGGTAGCACTTCAATAAAATGTCCTGAATAGAAGTGCTACCCATCATAGCCAAGTACGAGTTTCTCTCCCCCACATTATTCGTGTTGTCTCCCCCGTGAAATAATTACCACAAACAACACCAATAATGACATTCCACTCGTCTGGCAATGCAAAACCAGCAAATCTTTTTCCTAATACGTAGGCACTGCTGGGAAAGGGTTCTTACCATCCACTCTTGGATGACTGAAGTTTGTAAGATTGTGCGAGGTGCGACATCCTCCTAATAGAAATAATTGTAGGGGGAGTAGGTAGGGAGGAGTAAAAAAGGAGGAGGAATAAAGCAGTTGGTCGGAAATCACATTATTGCACCACCTAAAGTTGAAACCGATCACAGGAAGTATCCGTTTTGTGATTTGAGTCTCTTACCCTTGGCGATTTAGATCACGAAAATACGTCATAATTGTAAGGGCGTAGGGATTAGGAGGATGAGACATATTGGATTATTTCAGATGATATATGTCGAAATACGGCTGAACCTCAATGGACTAGCCCTACATCAAAAATATAAAAAGGATACGAACATGAAAAAGTTAAGCGCTGTAGCACTAGGTACTCTTGTTGCTTTGGGTTCTTTTGGTGCTAATGCTGCCATCGAAGAAGGACAACTTACTATCTGGATCAACGGCGACAAAGGTTACAACGGCCTTGCTGAAGTTGGTAAAAAATTCGAAGAAGACACTGGCATTAAAGTGACAGTGGCTCACCCAGATGGCCTTCAAGACAAATTCCCTCAAACTGCAGCGACTGGTGACGGTCCTGACATCGTATTCTGGGCTCACGACCGTTTCGGTGGTTACGCAGAAGCTGGCCTGCTAGCAGAAATTAAACCTTCTAAGAACATTCAAGAAGGTATTGTTGATTTCGCTTGGGATGCTGTACGTTACGACGGCAAACTGATTGGCTACCCAGTTGCGGTTGAGTCTCTATCTCTAATCTACAACAAAGACCTAGTTCCAAACCCACCGAAGTCTTGGGAAGAAGTTGCAGCGCTAGATGCAAAACTTAAAAAAGACGGCAAGTCTGCAATCATGTGGAACCTAAAAGAACCGTACTTCACTTGGCCACTAATGGCTGCTGATGGCGGCTACGCGTTCAAATACACTTCTGAAGGTTACGATATTAAAGACGCTGGTATCGCGAAAGAAGGCGTTAAAGACGCAATGAGCTTCGTAAAAGGCTTGGTAGACAAAGGCGTGATCTCTGCAGATATGGACTACTCAGTATCTGAGTCTGCATTCAACCAAGGTAAGACAGCGATGACGATCAACGGTCCATGGTCTTGGGGCAACATCGAGAAGTCTGGCGTTAACTACGGCGTGACTACGCTACCTAAGTTCCAAGGTCAATCTTCTAAGCCATTCGTTGGTGTTCTAACGGCTGGTATCAGCACTGCGTCTCCAAACAAAGACCTAGCGGTTGAGTTCATTGAGAACTACCTACTAACAAACGACGGCCTACGTATGGTTAACAACGATAAGCCTCTAGGTGCGGTAGCGCTTAACTCGTTCCAACGTGAACTAGATTCAGATACTCGTATTGCTGCGACAATGGACAACGCGATGAACGGCGAAATTATGCCAAACATTCCTCAAATGAACGCATTCTGGGGCGCGGCTAAGAACGCAATCATCAACGTAGTTGATGGTCGTCAAACTGTCGATGCAGCATTGGCAGACGCAGAAAAACAAATGACTAAATAATTAAGTAAGACCTTTTTAAGGAGGGGGCAACTCCTCCTTACTTTTCTATATTTATTCTATATTCGCTAGCAGGTTCCCTATGCAGTCAGTTCAAGGTACAAATGCTATGACAGCACCAGAAGCCAGCCTTCCGAGCAGCAAAAAAGTGTTCATGAAATGGTCACTTTTAGGCACAGTCGGCATTATCAATGGCTACGCAACAATCCTTATGTATTCACGCGGTGAGATTGCGTTTGCACTACTTACGATCATTCTTACCGCTTTAGCGTTGTTCATCTTTGGTAGTAAAAAGACGTACGCACACCGTTACATCTACCCTGGTATCGCAGGGATGATCCTTTTCATTCTTTTCCCTCTGGCGTACACCATAGGTTTGGCGTTTACCAACTACAGCGCGAAAAACCAACTCTCTTTTGATCGTGCGCAGAGCGTACTATTGGACAGAACTTATCAAAGTGGTGATAGCTACCCGTTCACTTTATATAAAACGGATCAAGGACATCAGCTTGTGGTTGAAAAAGATGGTGAGCTACTTGCTACGCCCACTTTTCAACTAGATAGCCTTTCAGCATCGGATCTTGACCTGTCGCCAATTGAAGAAGCTACGGGCGAGAAAGAATCAATCAAGACGATTGTTAAGAGCCGTAATACGTTGAGCAGTGTTGATTTGCATCTGCCGAGCGGTGAAGACATCCGTATGAGCGGGTTACGTAAGTTTGCGGCAGTTGTGCCTTTGTACACGCTGCAAGAAGACGGTGAAATGCTTTACAACAATCGTACTGAAGAGACGTTACGTCCAAATATGGAAGTAGGTTACTACCAACCTGTCGATGAAAACGGTCAGTTTGTTGGTAGCACAGTGTCTCCTGGCTTTGTGGTGAATATTGGCACGCACAACTTTGAGCGTGTGTGGAAAGATGATGGTATCAAAGAGCCGTTTATCAGTATCTTTATCTGGACGATTGTGTTCTCGGCACTCACCGTACTATTTACGCTTGTAATTGGTCTTGTTCTAGCAAGTGTTGTTCAGTGGGAAGCATTAAAAGGCCGCTCGGTTTACCGACTCTTACTGATTCTGCCTTATGCGGTACCGGCGTTTATTTCTATCTTGATCTTTAAAGGTTTGTTTAACCAAAGCTTTGGTGAGATCAACATGCTTCTGGAAGGTTTGTTCGGTATTAGCCCAGCTTGGTTCTCAGACCCATTCATGGCGAAAACCATGATTCTGATTGTGAACACGTGGCTTGGTTTCCCTTACATGATGATTCTATGTATGGGTCTACTAAAAGCGATTCCTGATGATTTATATGAAGCGTCAGCAATTGATGGTGCGAACTTTATTACTAACTTTACTCGTATCACGCTACCAATGATGTTGAAGCCGTTAACACCACTGTTGATTGCGAGCTTTGCCTTCAACTTCAACAACTTCGTGCTTATCCAGTTGTTGACAGGCGGTGGTCCAAACATGATTGGTACGTCAGAACCTGCGGGTTACACAGACCTATTGGTAAGTTACACCTACCGAATCGCATTCGAAGGTGCGGGCGGTCAAGACTTCGGTCTAGCAAGTGCAGTAGCAACACTTATCTTCCTATTGGTTGGCGCATTGGCACTTATCAACCTACGCGTAACTAAAGTAGCTCAGGACTAAGGAGAAATTACAATGGCAATGGTACAAGGTAAGTCATTAAAGTATCGTGTTTGGGCTACTCATATTGCGATGTGGGCATTCTTGGCACTGATTATTTTCCCTTTACTGATGATCATCGCGATTTCATTCCGTGAAGGTAACTTTGCAACGGGTAGCCTGATCCCAGACAACCCAACGCTTGATCACTGGAAATTGGCATTAGGTTTCTCGGTGACTAACCCAGACGGTACAGTTACACCGCCACCATTCCCAGTCATGACATGGCTGTGGAACTCAGTAAAAGTGGGTGGTATTTCTGCAATCCTAATCGTGGCGCTATCAACCACATCAGCTTATGCGTTTGCTCGTATGAAGTTCAAAGGTAAGAACACCATCCTAAAAGCGATGATGATCTTCCAAATGTTCCCTGCGGTATTGGCATTGGTTGCTCTATACGCGTTGTTCGACAAATTGGGTCAGTACATCCCATTCCTTGGTCTCAACACGCACGGCGGTCTGATCTTCGCTTACTTAGGGGGTATCGCCCTGCACGTTTGGACGATTAAAGGCTACTTCGAAAGTATTGACTCTTCGTTAGAAGAAGCGGCGGCACTGGATGGTGCGACACCATGGCAAGCATTCCGTTTGGTATTGCTTCCATTGTCTGTGCCAATCCTAGCGGTAGTATTCATCTTGTCGTTCATCATGGTAATTGGTGAAGTTCCTGTAGCATCACTACTACTTTCTGATGTAGACTCGTACACACTTGCAGTGGGTATGCAGCAATACCTATATCCACAAAACTACTTGTGGGGTGACTTTGCAGCAGCTGCTGTACTTTCAGCAGTGCCAATCACTGCCGTATTCTTACTTGCTCAACGCTGGTTGGTTGGTGGTCTAACCGCTGGTGGTGTGAAAGGATAATCTCTTGTGGTCTGAGATTGATAAGAATAACTAGAAAAGGGCGACCACATGGTCGCCCTTATACGTAGCATGGATATTACAATTTTGGTTTGGCCGCCGATCAGTAATATCTTGGCTTTTATTGGCGTTACGCATAGCTGGCTGTTAGCTTAGTTCCTTACGATTCAATCACTAACAGTTTTTGTAACCATAACCTGAGTTTAGACTCAGGTTTTTTTATACCTGTTAAATACAGTTGTTCAATAAGCAGGTAAAGATTAGCGGCTTTGAAATGGATTACACAGGGCTTGAATAATGCCCTGCGTAGCACTTCACATAAATAACCTGAGTTCAGGTATCAGTAAAATTGAGGTAGGTAAGGATTAAAACTCTCGACTGGAGGGGGCACATCCAACGTATTGAAGCAGCGTGTATAAGCTTTCTTGCTGTAGTGCGACGCGACGAAATAAATTTGCAAAGGTGACATCACCGCCAAAGCAGGTTTGAATGTAATGGTTAATTTCTGTTTCGTTATACCCCTCGACGTACATGGTTCTTACCCACTGGTACTCGACCGCTTTTAAATTGGTCAACGTCTCTTCACTTAAGGTCGTTTCTTTTAGTCTCAAGATCCAAACTCTATCCAACTCCAAAATAGTGGATGGATTTAAGCAAAGCTAGGTGAAGGATTTATGACAGAGGAGGCCGAGTGTGAAGCAAATGGCAAAACCATGATGTTGCTCCACACTCTGGATATAAGTAACGTTGAGGTAGTCAATAGCGTTCTTAACGGATGTAGGTTACTTGAGATACTTTACGTGCGCTTCCATCTCTTCCCCGATTTCTTTGCGCATGTTCATAAGGCGGATAGCGGATTGTTCCAAGGCTTTATCTTCATCAGATTCTGGAACCCATTTCGGCACGTCGGTTGGTTTTCCGTTCTCATCTACAGCAACCATAATAACGATACAGTGGGTGGTGAGTCTGTTTTTCATTTGCTTTGGGTCACTGGCTTGCACGTCAATCGCGATGTGCATTGAGCTTCGTCCGGTATAAATGACTTTCGCACTAACTTCGACTAAGTTGCCGACATGAATCGGCGCAACAAAACGAATACCACCTGCGTATGCAGTAATGCAATATTTGCCACTCCACGCTGCAGAGCAGGCGTAGGCTGCTAAGTCGATCCATTTCATTACGGCGCCGCCGTGCACTTTTCCGCCGAAATTGACGTCACTGGGTTCTGCTAAAAAGCGAAGGGTAATGTCTCTTTGACCACTGCTCATCTGTCTTTCCTTGATGGGTTATTGTTTTCCCAATTTAGCAGTAAGATGAATTTTCGGGAATAGCGAATGAAACAAAATATTAACTTTTATTCGAACGCTGGAAGTGACAAGCCACAGCGTAGCTCTGTGGCTTGGGGAACTGGGATTAATTGGCGGTGGAGGCAATCTCAGAATTGGGCAATGGCTTTCTGTGTCGTATTTTTATTTGCGACAGGATAACGCCAGAGATGACTAACAGCCCGCCAATAATGTGGTAAGCGTAAATTTTCTCACCAATCAACGTTGAAGCAAGTACGACAGAAACCACGGGCATTAAGTTCATGAACATGGCACTTGAATCAGCGCCAATTGAATCAATCGCTTTCACCCACATTAACGGCGCAAAAATGGAAGCCGCAATGCCAGCATAGGCGATTAATGGTAGCGCGCCTTGGCTTGGTAACAGTTGCTCACTAGAGAGCCAGAGTGGTGTAAGCATCACAACCGAGAAGAAGCCTTGCATGTAAACCAGAGTCAAACTACTGAAAGGCATCTTCCAGCGTTTTAGCAGCACGCAGTAAGCCGCGTATACCATGGCTGCAATCAGCATAAGGCTATCACCTTGGGTCATGTCTTGATGTAAAAAGTAGGTGATATCACCATGACCAAGCATAAACGCCAAGCCGCCGAGCGAAATCACACCACCGACGATACTTAACATTGATACAGACTTGCCTAACAGAGGAACACTTAAAAACACACTGATCAAAGGAACCAAAGAGGTAATCAGTGCCATGTTGGAAGCCGTTGTCGTTAAACCAGCGTAGTAGCCAAGTGATTGGTTGAGCACCATGCCAAGTAACGCAAGAAATGCCAGCTTAGTTAAGTAAGGTCGAATAATGTGTCGTTGTTTGATGATCGCAGGCAGACAAAATGGAGCTAGAAGTACCATTGCGACAAACCAACGATAGAAACTCATCGCACTTGGTTCAATGGCGCTTGCTGCCATCTTATTCACAATTGAGTTACCACCCCAAATCATAACGGTGAAAAACGGAAGTAAATAAATCATGAGAACCCTATAGCACAATTATTGATGGCGCTAGTCTGGCAGGTCTTTATAATAAAAAGTATCTCTTAAAAGACATCGTAAGCGATAGGAAGACAATTTTGAAAAAGAGCGCCAGAAATCTTCATCCCTCATTATCAATCGACCGCGCACCATCGGATGTATTTATGAATTTTGAAGCCTTTCTCTCTAATACAGAAACGCGAATTCATAGCCATCCTTGGGGGCAAGTGCAGCTGATCAGCGGTGGGATCCTAGAGATGGATGCAGAAGATACAAGATTTCTAGCGCCTCCGCATCTTGCAATTTGGGTTCCTGCTGGTATCCGTCATACTAGTTACAACCGTAAACCTATCGAATATTGTTCTTTGAACATTGCCCCTGAATTGACGGCGCACTTTCCTACCAAAACGAGTCTGATCAAAGTGACTCCAATTGTGTCGTCCATTATTGAGGACTTTCGTCAACGAGACATTAACGTGGCGCAAAGTGATGAAGACAAGCGATTGGTACAAGTGTTATTGGACCAGCTTGCAAAGCAAGAAGTCGAACATCACTTTTTACCGACAACCGACAATAAGTATCTTGAACCGATTTTAAAAGCAGTAGAAGAATCGCCGACGGATGAGATCAGTTTGGCGGAGTGGGCGACAAAAGTGCATACCACAGAACGCACGTTAGCGAGACATTGCCAGAGTGAGTTGGGCATGAGCTTTACTGAGTGGCGCTTACGTGTGCGATATTTACATTCTATGGAGTTGCTGCGTAAAGGGCAGACCGTAAAGGAAGTCGCGTTGACGTTAGGTTATAACCAAGCTAGCCCTTTTATCGCAATGTTCAAGAAATACTCCGGCATGACACCGGAGCAATATAAGAACCGCTTATTATAACTGAGCCAGAACGTAATTCAGACCACCGACCACGGCTGCAACTTGCGCATCGTTGCACTCTTCGTCGGTCACCGTTGGGCTGTCTGGGTACACTTCCGTTGTCGTGCCGTAAACGCAATTTGTTACGCCGCCACACAGACCCAGCTTCACCATTGGGTAGTTGATAACGCCAAACTGTACGACTGGTGAACCAATGATTTCGCCATTTTCATCTGCAGGTGCAATGTGAGTCACTTTCGCAACCGATTCAATCACCGCTTGTTGAAACTCGGGTTGAGGGTTTTCACTATCTCCAACTGTGTAAAAACCGTCTGGGATCATGCCCTCGATGTACTCAATGCCATCACGAGCGGCAAGCGCAGGACGGAACTCTGTTTCATCGGAGTCTGTCGTCTCGTGCAAATCAATGTGCATTAATACATCGCCTAATGTCGCAACGAGCTTCATGAGGTTGGCAGATTCTTCGGCAGGGCTATCCTTATAGAAAGAGCGGTTTGGATCAATCGCGTTTGGGTTCCAGCGGTTGATCACCTCGTAACCCCAAGGGCTCACGCAAGGTGCAACGACAATATTGAAATGCTCTGCGTAGCGCTCTGCTTCTGTTTCTACAAACTTTAAAGCGCCATGTACACCACTCGTCTCGTAACCGTGCACGCCACCTGTGACCAAAACAACAGGCTTCGTTGAATCCCAATTGCATGTTTTGATACAAAACAGAGGGAAACGTGCCTCGTTGTATGAGAGCGCACCATATTGTTCAACATCAAAACGCTCGCGTAGGGCATCGATTTTACTGACGACTTCATCTTGGTAGCTACGTTTTACTTCTTGCGTTGCTAACCAAGCTTTACGTTCCTCTTCGCTCCAAGGTTGGCCAGGGGTACCGATTGGGTAAATGTATCCACTTTTCATCTATACTTTTTCTTTTGACTGCAGAAAGGTACCACAAGACTAGACCTGTCTTATCTTAACGGCAATATAAAACACCATTTGGCATAGTATTCTTTGCAAAATCATCACTTTGATGAGTGATTTATTGGTGTTACATTTTGTTACTTACTCAATTTCATATAAGAGACAAAAAATGGCTGGAGCAAGTTTACTCACACTGTTGGATGATATTGCCACGGTACTCGACGATGTCGCCTTAATGTCGAAAATGGCGGCAAAGAAAACCGCTGGTGTGTTGGGTGATGACCTAGCGTTAAACGCTCAACAAGTGTCTGGTGTTGCATCTGAGCGAGAAATTCCAGTGGTTTGGGCGGTTGCGAAAGGCTCGTTCAAAAACAAATTGATTTTAGTTCCTTCAGCATTGCTAATTAGCGCGATTATTCCATGGCTTATCATGCCACTATTGCTAATTGGCGGCTTGTTTCTCTGCTTTGAAGGGGCAGAAAAGGTGCTTGAGAAAGTATTCTCTCACTCGCATCCGCACGAAGAAAAAGAAGAGTTAGTTAATACTGGCGAGTCGATAGAAGAGTATGAAAAACGCAAAGTTGCTGGTGCGATTCGAACGGACTTTATTCTTTCAGCGGAAATCATTGTGATTGCGTTGGGTACCGTGACTGGGGCGAGCCTTGTGACGCAAATCTTAGTGGTGAGCTTAATTGCAGTCATCATGACCATTGGTGTTTATGGCTTAGTAGCAGGCATCGTGAAATTGGATGACTTGGGCTTCTACCTTGAAATTCGCTCAAAAGGTAAGGGCTGGATGGCGAAAGTCGGCAGTGCTTTAGTTGCTTTTGCACCAAAGCTGATGAAGTTGTTAACGATTGTGGGAACTGCCGCGATGTTTTTAGTCGGCGGGGGGATTGTAGTGCACAACGTACCTGCCATTCATCACTTTGTAGAGCCGATTATTATGAACTTTAGTGGTCATTCGGTTGCTACAGCGATTCTGCCTATTTTGCTTAACGGCATTATCGGCTTTGTGGCGGGGTTGATTGTGGTTGCTGTGTGGGCTGCTGTAGAAAAAATTCGCGGCCACTAGTAATCACAGCCCAAAGCAAGACAAGAACAACAAGGGTCATGACTTCTTTTCACAGAAAGGCATGACCCTCTTTTATGGATGGAACGTCAGTAAAGTGGTTACTTCACTTTCCACTCAATTTGTTCATTTGCTCGAATAGGCACAACGATATCATTGCCAAATGGCATCGTTTCCGGCACATCCCAAGCGGATTTTTCTAACGTTACCGTATCTGTGTTGCGCGCAATGCCGTAAAAATCAGGACCATTGAAGCTTGAAAACGCTTCCAAGTTTTCCAGCTTGCCTTCATTCTCGAATACTTCTGCATAAAGCTCTAGCGCTGCGTGTGCAGTGTAAGAACCAGCACAACCGCAAGCGGACTCTTTTGCCCCTTTCGCATGTGGTGCCGAGTCTGTACCTAGGAAAAACTTCTTGCTACCACTAGTTGCTGCTTCGATCAGCGCTTGCTGGTGGGTTCCGCGCTTAAGAATTGGCAAACAGTAGAAATGAGGTTTAATACCACCCACAAGCATATGGTTACGGTTGAAAAGAAGATGGTGAGCAGTGATGGTAGCAGCTACGTTATCTGAGGCGTTATTAACGAAGTTTGCTGCGTCGGCGGTAGTGATGTGTTCTAGAACGATTTTAAGATTAGGGAAGTCATTGACGATAGGAGCGAGGACAGTATCAAGGAATTCTTTCTCTCGGTCGAAGATATCAACATCGTGATGTGTTACTTCGCCATGAACCAAAAGTAACATTCCGACTTCTTCCATCGCTTCGAGAACGTGGTAAATGTTCTTCGCATTGGTCACACCGGAATCTGAGTTTGTGGTAGCTCCAGCAGGATAAAGCTTGGCAGCAACAATGTTTCCGGTGGCTTTAGCCTTACGTATTTCATCTGGTGTGGTGTTGTCTGTGAGGTAAAGCGCCATCAAAGGTTCAAACTGTTCGCCATGTTGCTCTTTTAGAATTCGGTCACGGTAGGCTAGGGCGAGCTCAGTTGTAGTAACTGGTGGGACGGTATTTGGCATGATCAGCGCACGGCCATTGTAGCGGCTGATGTCGCGAACGGTGTCTTTAAGAACTTCCCCATCGCGTAAGTGAACGTGCCAGTCGTCAGGACGAGTGATTGTCAGTGTTGTCATTAATTGCTCCCACCATTGAAAAGTTGTCTGATTGGAGCCCAAGCGCCGTATTTGCTTTTGAGCAAACGCTTGCGCTTAGGCGACAGGATGATAGAGGAATTGCCCTCACATTTCATCCCATTTTTCACTTTTCTACAGAGTGAGAGTGTAAGTGATTACTTCATTGTTAACCAAAGCGCGTGGATCGTACCCGGCAGAAAGAAGAAACACGTCAATATTAGGTTAATCAAAAAGTCTTTATTTAGACCTTTCTCCATAAACACCGCGACAGGCGGAAGAAAGATACATAACAAAATCAGAACCAGTTTTCTTGTATCCATAATTAAGCTCCAAATCAATAAATGGGGGCAGTGATAACTCAGATGAATTATGTGTGCCGTATCACACTTTATCAAACGGTATTTGGTCAGAACGGTGTTAAAAAACGCGAATATTGAGTGTAGTAAATACTTGTCACTAAAACCAAATTTATAAGAATATGGTTTCGAGAAAGTTGCGATGGATGAAGAGGCAGTAGACTCTGCAACTTAATGTGATTTGAGTATACAATACCGCAACAAATAAAAAACACCCGTAGGAAGAAGGCCATGTCGCAACCCGTTTTATCCCAAATTAATGTTTTTCCGGTTAAGTCAGTTGGCGGATTATCGCTGTCATCCGTATGGGTTGAGAAGCAAGGATTGAGCTTCGATCGTCGTTTTATGATTGCGAAAGCTGATGGCTCGATGATCACTGCGCGAAAGTATCCGCAAATGGTAACCATTAAGTCCGCCTTATTATCCGATGGGGTTGTGTTTAGCAGTTTGGGGATGGAGCCGCTTAAAATCCGTTATCAAGACTTTAAAATGCAGGAAACGCCAGCAACAGTTTGGAAAGACACCTTTACTGCATATACCACCACAGATGATGCAGATGATTGGTTTAGTCGTGTATTGGGTCAACGTGTTGAGTTGTTGTTTAGTGGTGAGCAATCGAATCGTGTTCGCGAAAAGCTAGGACAAAACGTTAGCTTTGCCGATGGTTATCCGGTGTTAGTGATCAGCCAGGCTTCCCTTGATGAACTGAACCGAAGAAGCTCTGAGCAACACTCTATGGATCAGTTCCGTACTAACTTAGTGGTCTCTGATACCAAGCCGTTTGAAGAAGATTCATGGAAGCGCATACGAATCGGTGAGGTAGAGTTTGAGTCTCTCAAACCTTGCGAGCGCTGTATCCTGACTACGGTGAATACTCAAAGAGGCACGTTCCGAGAGAGCAAGGAGCCACTTAAAACCTTACAACAGTTCCGTGCAAATGATGTCGGTGGTGTGTTCTTTGGTCAGAATCTTGTCGCGCGAAATGAGGGCATTATTCGTCAAGGCGATAAAGTTGAAGTATTGGAGTATAAAGAACCGGAGTTTTACGCGGATAACTCGCCAGTGCGCATGACGTTAACATGTGTTGAGCGTGAGGAAATCGCCCAAGACTTCGTGACCTTATGGTTAGAGCCAAACAAAGGTTCTTTGCCTAATTACTTGCCAGGACAACACCTGCCAATAGAAGTGAATATTGATGGTAAGAACGTGGGTCGACGTTATACCTTATCATCCAGCCCCTCTCGTCCGGGTCGCTATGCTATTTCTGTTAAGCGTATTGCTGGTGGAAGAGTCTCTAATTCGCTCTTAGACAATTTACAAGTCGGTGATGTTTTAGAGGCAGAACAACCTGATGGCCAGTTCCACCTAAAAACGCATGAAGCGCAGCCTCTGCTCTTACTCTCTGCAGGCAGTGGAGTAACACCAATGCTATCGATGGTACGTTTCTTAGCGGATCACAATCAGTTGGAGAACGTGGTTTTCTACCATCAATGTCGTACCGAAAATGATATTCCTTGTCGCTCAGAGTTGGAGCAGTTAAAGCGTAAGCACCCGGGGTTAGAAGTGAAAATCTGCTTGACGCAGCCTGCCGTTGATTGGTTTGGGTTAAAAGGGCGTTTAAGTTTGTCACACATTAAGCAAATCAAAGATGTTGAACAGCGCCAAGTGTTTGTGTGTGGTCCTGATGGTTTTATGGAGAAAGCGAAAAATCTCCTACTAAGAAAAGGGCTGCCAGAAGAAAACTACCATCAAGAAGCGTTTGGAGTATCTTCAGTCACTTCAAGACCAGAGAAGAGCATAGCGATCGATTTTAATGGGGCGAAAGTTGTAGGGAATAATCAGAAAACGTTGTTAGATCAGCTTGAAGACGCAGGAAAGGTTGTTAGCAATAGCTGTCGTGCTGGCTTATGCGGCGCGTGTAAGGTTCAGCTTACGTCGGGTCAAGTGCATCATCCGGACGTGCCTGCGTTGACAGATGAGGAACGTGCGATAGGAACCGTATTGGCGTGTTGTGCTGTTCCAGAGACGGACGTGACGGTAACAAACTAAGCGAGAAGGCTCCCCGCTTCTCAATAAAAACGCTGCTAATTTTAGCAGCGTTTTGAGTTTTAAAGGGAACGGAAAATATCGCTTAGTCGTAAATCGTTGGGATTGGCTGACGTTTGTGCTGCGTTGCTTTGTAAATCGCTACCAGACGATCACTCACTTGCTGTGGAACGGGTTTGCCTTCTAAGAAGTCATCGATCTGTTCATAAGTTAAGTTCAGAGCATCTTCATCTGCTTTTTGCGGCTCTAGTTCTTCTAGATCTGCCGTTGGTACTTTCTTAACAAGTAGTTCTGGTGCGCCTAATGTTGCAGCCAACTCGCGAACTTGACGCTTGCTTAAACCAAATAGAGGGGCAAGGTCGCACGCGCCGTCACCAAACTTAGTGTAAAAACCGGTGATGTTCTCTGCTGAGTGGTCTGTTCCCAATACTAAGCCGCCAACGTAACCAGCGATTTCATATTGTGCAATCATACGAGCTCGCGCTTTTACGTTACCTTTTACGAAATCAATTTTGTCGGCTTCAGTCGGAAGCAGGCCCGTCCCTTGCAACGCGGTATCAGTCGCCGCATGCAAACCGTCAACACCATCTTTAATGTTCACAGACACAGAGTGTGTTGGCTTGATGAAAGAGAGTGCCAGTTGCGCTTCATCTTCATCTTTTTGCTCACCGTAAGGCAGACGTACTGCGATAAACTGATATTTGTCAGTACCAGATTCCGCATTCAATTGTTCTACTGCAAGCTGGGCAAGGCGACCTAACGTGGTTGAGTCAACACCGCCACTAATGCCAAGCACCAGTGACTTACAACCTGCTTCTTGTAGCTTACGCTTAATAAAAGCAATACGGCGTTCAATTTCAAAATGCGGATCAATTGAAGGGAGTACACGCATTTCATCACGGATGGATTGTTCCATTTAGGGTTCCTTTTCCTGCAAATATTTCAGACACCAAAGCCCGCTTGATCAAATGGTGATAAACCATGCAATTGAGACTGATAAACACGACTTTAGGGTCAAAAGCTGTAAAGATTAGTAGTATCATACCGAAATCATCAGATTAGAAAACTCTCTTCAACCAGGTAATCACCGGATATGAAAAAAATCGCCATTTTTGGTAGTGCATTTAACCCACCTAGTTTAGGGCACAAAAGTGTTATTGAGTCATTGAGCCACTTTGACCTTGTGCTACTTGAACCTAGCATTGCACACGCTTGGGGCAAGAATATGCTCGATTACCCAACTCGGTGCAAAATGGTTGATGCATTCATCAAAGATATGGGGCTTTCTAATGTTCGGCGTTCTGATGCAGAGCAAGCTTTGTACCAACCCGGACAAAGTGTGACAACCTATGCGTTGTTAGAAAAAATTCAAGAAATCTACCCAACAGCCGATATAACTTTTGTCATAGGTCCTGATAATTTCTTCAAATTTGCTAAATTTAGTAGAGCAGAAGAGATTATGGAACGTTGGACTGTTATGGCGTGCCCTGAAAAAGTAAAAGTCAGAAGCACGGATATACGTAACGCATTGGTTACGGGTGAAGATATAAACGCCTACACAACCCCGTCCGTCTGTGAATTGTTGCTTAACAAAGGCTTATACAAAGAAACATTATCTGGGAACTGAGAGGTCAGATTTTCATGGTCAGATTAGCCGTATTTAGTGCATGTGCGCTGCTTGTGGTCACACAAGCTCATTCTGCGTGTAACTATTTTTCTGATCGTTCTGTTGTGTTTGAAGATAACACCCTTCCTATCTGTGAAGAAATTTTAGATTCCATTGGCGTATTAAGTACGGATGCGTTGATTTGGTATGCTGCGGAAGCGAAATTCGAAGGGCCAACAGAAAACTATTGGGAAGAGTGGGCGATTAAGCCGGAAGACACACCACTCCTAACCCAAAATCTAGAAAAGAATTATTTTGGGCTTGGTTTTTGGATGCCGGAAGAGCTCCGAGACGAAGAGAGCAAAATGGACACAGAAGAGTGGCTCCGTAGTCATGGCCTGATGTTCAGCGTGGGTTTTGGTGATAAATCCGACGGACAGCCAAGAATGCGATTTGATTATCGTTGGCACGAATATTACGACGCTGACTGGATGATGCAGATTGAAGTTCCCTTCTAGTCACCTTGAGCGAAAATAAAAAGGGCGTACATCATCCATGTACGCCCTTTTTATTTTTATCTGAGTCTCTATTTTCTGCGCGCGTCACTCTGCGTAATACTGAAAAGATGGCTCGTTAGAATGCGAGTTATAGCGCTTCTCCAAAGACCAAAAAGCAAAGTTGCTCATATTCTTCTGTGTTACCCGCAAAAAGCGTATCGACAATCTGCTCTTTTTTCTTTCCCGACAGCTTCATTTTTCTTGCTTCACGGAGTGTCAGTACCAAGCACAGCTCCTTAGAAATGTCCATGTCACAACCAGGCGTCCACTGATTGATGGTTTTTGTTAACGTTGAGTGCGCTAGTTTCGGAGAGAGAGTCAATACTTCATGTCTTACTACCGTCAGTAGATCGGTTTGCAGATCTGAGCGCTCGGCTGTTGTTGCTAGTTTCTCGACGAGGGCTTTTAGCAGCGGTGAAGGTTTCACAAAACCTGCTTGTTGTGAGAAGTCATCATTTAAACGCACAGAAAAATCACAACGATATACACGAGAATTAGGTAAAAAGGTGAGGGAGCTCAAACATCCTTGAGGAATCCAAAAATATTGGCCTGGTTCAATGGCATACTCCTGCTTACCCAATTTAATGACGGCTAACCCTTCTACGACAGACAGTAGACTGTGCTTCAGTGCTTTTTTGCGCGCAGCTACTTCAAGAAAGGGGTATTTAGCGTCGTGAAATTCAATTGCGTAGTTCATTATGAGTACCAGTGTTTTTTGGCGCTAAGGGTAACGTTAAACCTATACGATTCCAACCAGCTGAGAGAATTTTTTAGCATGAGAAATTGTAGCCTAACTGGTATGACCATGTTAAAAGTATGGGTTGAAATGCTGCTTGTCAGCAAAACTATGCGTAAAATGTGCCAGCTTTTTTTGATATGTAATGAACAATGACTGCCAATACCGATCCTTATATTGAAATTCGTCCTTACAATGACGAAGAAATTCCAGCAGCGCTGGATCGTCTAATCCAAGATGATGAATTTATCACTGCTATTCTCGATCATCGCTTTGCTAATAAAGCAGCGTGGTTTAAAACGCTAATGAGCCCGATCCTGCGCATCTACCTGAAAGCTAAATGGAGCAAGCTTGATTCAGTAGAAGCGATTCAGATTGAAGTGAAGAAGTATCTGAAAGATACATTGAATAAGACAACGGATGGCGTCACTTTTTCTGGTTTGGATAAGCTGGATAAAAACACGTCGTACTTATTCGTTTCTAACCACCGTGATATTGCGATGGACCCTGCGCTAGTAAACTATGGCTTGTACCAAAGTGGGCACCGTACAGTTCGTATTGCGATTGGTGACAACCTGCTGAAGAAGCCATGTGCGACAGAATTAATGCGACTCAATAAAAGCTTCATCGTTAAGCGCTCTGCTAAGGCGCCTAGAGAAATGATGAAAGCATTAGGACAACTGTCGAGCTACATTAAACACTCGCTTGATACCGGTAATTCAATTTGGATTGCCCAAAAGGAAGGTCGTGCTAAAGATGGAAACGACTTTACTGATCCTGCGATTTTAAAAATGTTCCATGTTGAAGGCCGCAAGCAGAAGATCAGCTTTGGTGAATACACGCGTTCTTTGAAAATCGTTCCTGTCTCGATTGCCTATGAAAATGATCCATGTGACATTGCCAAAGCAAAAGAGCTGTACGAAAAAGCAGAAAATGGCCGTTATGAAAAAGGTGAATTTGAAGATATCGAAAGCATCATTCAGGGCATCATTGGTTATAAAGGCCGTGTGCATGTCGCGTTTGGTGATGTGATTGAGCAAGAGTTTGAAACGCCAGAATCTCTTGCCGGTGAAATCGATCGCCAAATTCACAATAACTACAAGTTGTACCCAATCAACTTGTTAGCTGCTGGACGTGAAGATTCGAGCATCATCACAGAGGCGGTGAAACGTCATCTTGCGGATAAATTGGAGCAGTTACCTGAAGGGGCAAGACCTTATTTGGTGGCGAGCTATGCCAACCCAGTGAACAATCAAGAGTAGTATTCATCGCTGAACTTGATGGATTATGAACGCCTTAAAGCCTCGGTTTTCCGGGGTTTTTTCTTGTTTGCTTTTTAAGGAGCAACGGCCCCGCCAAGGGTTAAATTGCTAGGCCACTTGGTGATCTTGTTACCACCTAAAAAGATATTCCCTTTCACCGTCATCGTGTCTGGAAATACTTGTAGCGCTGATCCTCCTATATAAAGGTTACCATCAACCACCAATCCTTCAGGAAGAGCAGAGATAGGAGTGCGAATAACACTTAAATCGCCTTTGACTCGAAGTTTAGCTGGGAGCGTTTTTAATGGTGTATCCGTCAAGTTCAGATAACCGCCGAGTTTGATGCCCCTAGGCCAGCTTTCGATCTTACTACCCAGTAGGTTCGCATAACCTTTTATCTTTGTACCTGAGCGAATGGTTTTGAGTGCGCTGTTGGTTGCTTCCAAACTGCCTCCAACATCAAGCCCTTTAGGCAGCTTTTTGATCGGGGTTTGCGAGATATTTAAGTTGCCTTTGACCACTAACCCAGAAGGTAATTGGGTGTAAGGTTTGTTTCGTAGATCAAGATTACCGTAATTATCGGTGTGACCAAACTTAGAGTAGTAATCTAGCTCATATGCGAAAGATGGGAAGCAGAGCAGCATCAAGGTAAGGAAAAGGGAAACAAAACGCATAGCCAGAGACTTAGTTAAACATAGAGATCTTAAGTGCTCATCTTATACTTAAATAGACTCATTATGCATACTTTGTTAACAGTTTTTGATTTTTAGCCCAAGAACTTCAAATTAGGGCTTTATCTGAAAGCATACACGCTCTCACGATGCCGAGTTGCTTCAGTGTGCAAGTTAGGGAATGATTAAGTGATTGATTATATAGTTTATTTAAAAGTAAATGTGAGAAAAATATCAGTAGAGATATGAAGAATATGAGATTCTGCCAAGAACTGAACAAGCGTCCTTGTTAGTATCATGAGCGTCTGAGGGAGATTTTCATGAAGTTAAAAAGAGTGTCTATTTTTGCCGCTGGTGCTGTAGTAGTACTACTATCTGGGGCCGCTTTTGCTAAATCATACAGTACGCCAGAAAGCAAAGCGCTGGTGGTCGCTGACGGCAAGGTAGGTCAGCGTATCTGTTACTACGATGATAAAGCCTACACCACCGGAGCCGTGATTAATGTTGAGGGTGTATTACTGATGTGTACAGCTGAGAACGATTTTGAAACGAATGGTTCGTTAAAGTGGGTGGTATTCAAAAAAGATAAATAAACGCCAAAAAACGGTCTGTTTAATATTAGGATAACGGAAAAATAAAAAAGCGAGCACAGAGCTCGCTTTTTCCATTAACGCGCGATTGAGCGAGTTTTTAATTCAAAGATAAGCTTTTCAGCACTTACTTCAAATTTGAATCGAGCCGTCGCTTGGTTTGACTCTTCTGTTATTTCAGAAACATTGTATTCAACATCAGCACATACTGATTTAGCGAGCTCAATGTATTTTTGTAGTTCAGACTCTAGCTCTGTTTTTGTCTGTGCGAAAACCGTTACGTCGGCAACTTCGTCACCTTCTTTGATGATGAAGCCAATCTCGCCCGCGCAGCCGCAAGCTTCACATACTTGGTTTTTTTCTAATTCGACACTCATAACGAATCCTCTTGTAAATACTAAGGGTATTCTATCAGGTATTTGATCTGTATCTACAAAAATGACGAGTTTTGAATAAAAAAAGAACAGAATAGGCGCTTGTTAAGTAAGGGTTAAAGATTGGATTACTAAATCATCAAGAACGTTAATGTGATATATATCAACATTTAAAATCAATTAACGAACATAGTGACGAGATTTCGCTCAGCCCAGTTGAACTAATGGACAATTTATAAGACTATTTCTTGATTGATTATTTTTAATAATTATCATTCTTGGTCTTTGAATAGTTTCGATGAATAAATGGCGCAAGGTTTTGATGAGACTAACTTTTCGCCTTATTTTGAGTAGCATGTATTGACAAAAACATAACTGCAAATTGCACATTACGCACTGTAAAGACGTTATGATTTGGAACTTAACTTTATATTAAGTAGTTGCAGTACATATATCCAAATGGCCTTAATGCGCAGGTGTTAGCGGTTCAATTTTTAGGTTTCGCTTAACGAAGTGCCTTGGGCAACTTGGGTATAATGCTAAGAATGATTTCATTCTGGCCTCATTTAATAGTGAGTTAGATGGATTTACAAAGAGAAGAGCTTAAAATATGCCAAAGCGTAGTAAAGAAGATACCGAAATCACTATCCAAAAGATCATGGATGCCGTTGTTGATCAGCTACTAAGACTAGGTTACGACAAAATGTCGTACACGACTCTAAGTCAGCAGACAGGTATATCTCGTACCGGTATTAGCCATCACTTCCCTAAGAAAACGGACTTCACCGCCGCACTGGATGGCCGTATCTTTAAAATGTTTATTGAACACCTAGAGTTTGATAAAGGGCTAAGTGCATTTTCACAAAGTTGGATTAAAGCACTGGAAGATGCTGAGTTCCTCGCGATTTTACGACTGCTATTCCATCACATTGTCACGGCCGAAAATGCGCAAGAATTTGCTGCTAACGGTATTGACCGTTTATACAAAATGGTTGAAAGCCAGTTTGGCGCAGGTGGTGACAAAGAGCTCGAGTGGTTGATTGGTCGTTCATTGATCCAAATGAGTAAGTAATAGCAATTGAGAGCGCTAGATGAACACTTGTTTGCTGCTTTGGTTGTAAAGCCAAGGCAGAACAAAGTAATTTTCTCGCCGCTCTTTTGAGCCCAAGATTCGATTAAATATCAAAGCAAAGGCCCGCAATATGATTATTGCGGGCCTTTGTCGTTTGGAAAGCAGAAGAGACGGCTCAGAAGAGAGACACGCTAAGCGGCGGCGTGAACTTGAGGAAAGTCTAAAGTTGGATGTTTTGTCACGATGGAGCGGTAGCCATAAACGTGCTCAATGCGCTCTGGCGTCAGTGCATTCCATGGTGTGTCATCACAAACCAGTTTTCCCTTATGCAAAAGTACAAGTCGGTCTGCGTACTGGGAGGCTAAATTCAAGTCATGCAACACGACAACGACTGCGGCGTTCTGTATTTTCGCGGCCTCACGAGCAATCTTTAACGTGTTGTGTTGGTGGGCGAGATCTAACGCAGAGGTTGGCTCATCAAGCATCAAGATTCGTTCCTCGCCAGATTGGTGTAGCTGTGTCATCACGCGTGCTAGATGTAATCGTTGCTTTTCGCCACCAGATAAAGATGGATAGAGGCTTTCTGCCAAATGCAGTACATCGGTTTGTTTCATGTAATGTAAAGCTAACTTAGTGGTTTCTTTATTGGACAGCGATAGCGGAATCGCGCCTAATTCGACCACTTCTCTGGCTAAAAATGGGAAGGTCAACGTACTGTGCTGTGGAAGCATCGCAATGTGTTTTGCGCTTTTTTCAGGCTCCCAATCATGCTTTTGTTTACCGAAGTAGGCGATGTCATGATTTGAAGAGATTTCACCACACAGAAGCTTGAGCAAAGTACTTTTGCCCGCACCGTTGGGGCCGAGTAGGGCGGTCACTTCACCAGCTCGGATATCAATATTGATGTCATCGAGAACAACGCGCTTGCCAAATTTCATCGAAATGTTTTTACCCGATAAAACGATCTGGTTCATTACAAAATCTTCCCTTTCTGCTGGAACAATAAGTAGATGAAGAAGGGCGCACCGATCAAGGCGGTCACGATACCGACGGGTAATTCTGCTGGTGCCACGGCAATACGAGCAAACATATCAGCAGCGGTAAGAAGCAGCGCTCCCATGAGTGCAGAGATTGGCAGTAGCGTTCTATGGTCGGGGCCTGCTAGCATGCGTCCTAAGTGAGGAATCACGAGCCCAATAAAACCAATTGCACCACTAATACTCACCGTAATACCAACCCCCAATGCAGAGAGCAAAATAAGCTGTCTTTTGAGTTTTTGGACTGGAACTCCCAAGTGTCTTGCTTCTGATTCCCCTAGCAGCAGAGCATTTAGCGCCATCGATTTTTTCTGGAACCAGAATGATAGGACGACCAGCGTGACAGCGGATAGGCCTATCCCCGACCAATTTGCGCCAGCTAATGAGCCCATGGACCAAAGTGTCAGATCTCGTAGCATCTGATCATCAGCGATAAAGTTCATATAACCGATCGCCGCTCCTGAAAGCGCGCTGATGGCGACACCAGCTAACAACATAATCGTAACTGAGGTACCAAATTTACTTGTGCCGAGTTTATAAACGAGAATGGTCGTCAACGCACCACCTAGGAAAGCAAAAAGAGGCAGCGCAGCTAAGTTCATCAGTTGCGGATAGTTTTGGCTAAACTCAGCAAATACAACAATAGCGAACGCACCGCCAAGTGCTGCCCCAGCAGATACACCAATGATACCAGGCTCGGCTAATGGGTTACGGAACAAGCCCTGCATAACCACACCACAAATTGCCAAAATGGCGCCGATGAACATACACAAAATGGTGCGAGGCAATCGGATCTCATTAATCACCAACTGAATGTGAGGAGCGAGATCAGAACTGCTTCCTGTTAGGCTACGCAAACTGTCAGTGAAACTAATGCTCATTGGACCTACTGTAATAGAGGCGATAGCAACAAATGCTAAAAAGCCACTAAGTACTGATAACGTCGTTGAAAGGGAGATACGTCTTAACAACATGTCATGTCTCTATGGGTAAAGCAGCGCATTCAGACGCTCGGCTTCTGCAAGGCTTTTAAGACCCAAACCACCAACAAGGGCGTGACCGTCAATCGTGATGATATTTTTATTCATTCCCGCAGGTGTTGCGGCGAGAAGTGGCATTGCTTTTAAAATCGCATCGGCACCGCCCAGCGTTTCATAGCTGCGACCGCTAACGAGAATAACGTCAGGCTGCATCTCTACCATGGCTTCTGTGGATAAAGGCTTGTAAGAAGACAGCTGGTCAGCAGCTGGGTTTTGTCCGCCTGCTAGCTGGATAATTGCATCGGGGGTGGTTTCTGATCCTGCAACGTTCGCAGGTCGACCTTCATGGATGAGTAGAAACAGTACTTTCTTTTTCTGAGCTTGAGCAGGTTGATTTGCATTGAGTGCTTGAACTTGTGCTTTCACATCTTGCTTTAAATCTTCCGCTTTAGCCTGGCGATTCATAAGGTTCGCAATTTGATCGATACGTTGGTAAAGGCCCTCAACGTTGGCATCGGTATTGACGATTTCTACATCTACCCCCGCCGATTTTAATTGGTTCAATGCCGTTTTCGGTCCCATCTCATCAGAGCCAATGACTTTTGTCGGACGTAAGGCGAGCAACCCTTCTGCTGAAAGGCGGCGATGGTAGCCTACTTTAGGCAGCTCCATGCCTTTTGGTAACTGACTGGTTACGTCGATAGCAACCAAGCTATCTTTGGCGTCGAGTTCAAGCAACAGTTCAGTGACGGCACTGCCTGCACTAACAACACGCTCTGATGATGGTGTTTCATTGGCAAAAAGTTGGCTACTCGCAAGTAGGGAAATGGCTGCCGTAACAACAGCATGAATGGTGGCACGTGTGTTCTTCATTTTGAAAGGATCTCTATCTTACTTATTTTTATGATGGCTCTTCAGTGAGTAACTGAGTTGCCTGAATTCCGTTTTCTTGTAAAAAGCCGAGAAGTTGAACTAGCGACTGAATGTTCGCGGTTTTTTCTGCTCCAATCACAATCGGTTTATCGCTTGATTTACTCTCTTCTAGCAGCGCGAGGGTAAAGTTGTCCCAATCGATGTATGTCTTGCCGTTAATGGCCCAGTAAGGCTCGTCTTTGAGAATATTTACCGTGATGGATTGCTTATCGACATTTGCAACGGCCTGAGATTCTGTACTCGGTAAATTGACATCTAATGAATCGAGCTTGACCGCTGCAGTTAACATCAGGAAAACCATTACGATAAAAATGATGTCCAACAGCGGTGTTAAATCAGGAGTTAAGTCGTTACGAGTGTTGTCTTGTGGCGTTTTAATCATTGTGCTTCTGCCTCGACCTTTGCAGAAGAGCGCACTGCTAATGTTGAATTGTCTGGCGACACGTGTTGCAGAGAGATACCTTCAAGCCATAAGTTGACATAGTTTAATGTGTGTTCGAGTTTGGCGATCACACGATCCGCCCACAAACCAATGATTTGTGCTCCTGAAATCGCAGGAAGGGCGATAATAAGGCCTGCTGCAGTAGTTCGCATGGCCAAACCTAGACCGTCTGCCAAATCATTCGGGGTGATATTCCCCGTTGAGACAGCGATGCCTTTGAACATCTCAATTAAGCCAAGTACCGTACCAAGCAAACCAATCAAAGGGCTGATGACGCCAATCAACGTCAGTAAGCGAAGGCCAGAATGCAGCTGATGACGTTTTTCTTGCAGCCAAATGCCTGCGGCATCTTCTCTTAGAGACTTTGAGAAAGAGTGATGGGCAAGCAACATGGCAACGCCACGATAAAGGAGCGGTCGCTTATGCGACAATTCTTCTGCAAGCGTCTCAAGATCGTTTCCATTCGTTGGGTCCAATCCAATGAGCTTTTGGCGAATGGCTCGTTTCCCGACGCCAAGGCTAATCAAAACGTGGAATAACCGCTCGGTAATGATCATGACGGTGAGGGCTGAGCAAATGATCAAAGGCCATGTCATTAGGCCAAGTTGAGTTTGTAATTCTTGTAGTTGTTCCATTATCCATCCAACTTAAAACGAACAGGTACTTGTACTCGGTGAGCCACTTTTAGCCCGCCCGAAATATGTGGTGTAAATTGCCACTGTTTGATGGCACGAAGAGCTGAGGCGTCCAGCGATTCTGTGCCGGAAGACTCAATCAAAACCTGTTTAATTTGATTGCCATTTTCATCGAGCCATATTTCATATAAGGCTACGCCTTCGATACCGCGTCTTTGTGCAGATCTTGGGTAGCGAGGCTGAGTTGGTTGATTCACAAACGTTGGTTTGTCGACCAAAATAGGTTGAGACGTTGCCCCTTTGGATTGGCTCGCTGGCGCGGTTTGCTGAGCGACCATCTCTTTCTTCGCCGGTTCCGTTTTTTTCTTCGGTTTGGCTTCGGGCTGATTCTCTTGTTTTGTTACGGCTTTGGCTGGTTCCACCGTCTTAGGCTTAGATTGTTTAATCGGCTCTGTTTTTTTCTTCACTACCTCTTTCTTAACAGCGTCTTTCTTAACGACCTGTTTCTTTACGATCTTCTTTTCTGGCTCAGGCTGCTCCTGAGGCTGCGGCTCTTTTGGTGGCGCCACATTTTCTGGCGTGGATTTTTCGACGGTAGGTGGTGGTGCCGATACAAGGTTTAAACTTACCGAACTTGCTGGATTTCCAGCAGGCATCGCGAACACTTTCGTTTCTTGAGAAGCAAAAAGAAGTGCGGCATGGATGGCAAGGGAAGCACCTCCTGCAATGACATATCTTTGTACGTTCACGGAATATCTCGGGAAACTATGAAAACTTGAGCAGATTATTACTCACAACCGAAATAAGATCAATTATCAATTGCATTATCATTACGCTCAAATTATGATTCTTGCAGATTTTTAAAGACCAGCCTCTACCCCTTATATGGTGGGAGCTAAGCGAGTATATATGAGCGTCGATATCGATAAATTTGACGAATCAGTGTTGGGAAGCGATAGCCCTGACCCATTGCGATTTGCCTTTGTTAAGAAACATTCGGCACACGCTGGCGGAGCGAGCGTGCCTGCACCTCCACCTCAGCAGCAGGCGATTTTTTCAAGCGTTACCGCTAACTCGGTTAAAGCGACCAATAAACGTTGTCTTTATATTCACGTTCCATTTTGTCGCGTACGTTGCACCTTTTGTAACTTCTTTCAAAATGCTGCGAGCCGCGCACTGGTTGATGAGTACTTTGACGCACTGATGCAGGAGCTCAAGGAGAAAGCTGCATTGCCTTGGACACAAAACGGTATTTTCCATGCTGTGTATATCGGTGGTGGAACGCCAACGGATCTGTCTCCAGCACAGGTTCGCGTGTTAGGTCAGGCGATTCATGAGCACTTTCCTTTGGCTGCGGATTGTGAAATCACCTTAGAAGGTCGCATCAACCGTTTTTCTGATGAGCTATACCAAGGCGCTCTCGACGGTGGATTTAATCGTTTCTCTTTTGGTGTGCAAAGTTTTAATACACAAGTGCGTCGCAGCGCGAAACGGTTAGATGATAGAGAAGATGTGCTCAAGCGAGTTAGCGAGATTGCCAACGATGACAAAATTCCTGTCATTATCGATTTACTCTACGGCTTGCCTTATCAAACCAAAGAAGTGTTAGAGCAAGATTTAAATGATTTTCTCTCGACTGGCGCACACGGGTTGGACTTATATCAGTTGGTAGTCGGTGGTTCAGCACCCATGCTTAACCTTGTAGAAAAAGGAAAAATCCCCCCACCAGCTACCACGCCAGAAAAAGCAGGCATGTATGAGCTCGGTGTGAACTTTATGGCCAAACACCATATGAAGCAACTGAGTGTGAACCATTGGGCAATCGATAACCGTGAACGTAGTTTATACAACAGTTTAGCCAAGACATATGCAGAGGTACTGCCAATTGGCTGTGGCGCTGGAGGTAATATCGGTGGTTACGGAATGATGCAACATCGCACATTGGCGACCTATATTAAAGCCATCAAAGAAGGGCAAAGCACCATCGCTATGATGATGAAGCAAAGCCCTCTAGAGCCACTATTTGCTGCACTCAAATCCGGGTTTGATCGCGGTATCGTTCAGGCAAACCAACTGCCATCGTTTATGGGGGAGGACACGTTCGGATTTTTAATGCCCCTATTTAAAGTGTGGCAGCAAAAAGGTTTAGTGGAACTGCATGAACGCAGCCTACTTCTTACTCTTGCTGGTAGTTTCTGGGCTGTTTCATTGGCTCAAGGTTGTATTCAGGTACTTACGTCAGAGATGAACGAAACCGTACCGAAAGTATCCAATAATTAATGAAAAAATTGAAAAAAGACGGAAAACATATGGAATCAATCAAACAACAAGTTGAAGCATTACTAGAGCAAGAACCGCAATTATTGCCAGCAGCGATGGCAGAACGTCTCGGTATTTCTGAATTTGAGGTTGTTGCGGCTTTGCCGCAGGAAATGGTGGCCATCGCTCCAGGAGCGCAAGCACAAAGCATTCTAGAAGGTTTGGTTGGCTTCGGCCCAGTGACGACTATTGTTCACTCTTTTGGCTCTATTTTTGAAGTCAAAGCGCCATTCCCAAAGGGAAAAGTAGCGCGTGGCTATTACAATTTAATGGGCAGAGAAGGTGAGCTACACGGTCACTTGAAGCTAGATAATGTTAAAAATGTTGCATTGGTCAGCAAACCGTTTATGGGCAGAGAGAGTCACTATTTTGGCTTTTTCTCTGAGTGCGGAAGCAATATTTTCAAAGTTTATTTAGGCCGTAACGAAAAGCGCGAGCTACTTGAAGATCAAGTCACGGCATTCCGCGCCCTGCAAGCCGAATTGAAAAAGTAATCACAAACATAATCGAGGCTCAACTCGAATACTAATTAGTAAAGTCAGGTATCAATATGGATCAACAAGTTAAACAAGAGCGTTTGCAAGGTCGTTTAGGGCCAGAGATCAAAGAGTTTCGTCAGGAGCGTCGTACGCTTCAGCTTGCAACTGTCGATGCAGAAGCTCGCCCTAATGTAAGCTACGCGCCTTATGTCCAAAATCAGGAAGGCTACTTCGTACTCATTTCTAAAATCGCTCGTCATGCTCGTAACCTTCTAGAAAATCCAAACGTTTCTTTGATGATGATCGAAGATGAAGAATCTTCAAAGCAGTTGTTTGCTCGTAAGCGCTTAACTTTTGATGCTGTGGCAAATGTGGTTGAGCGTGACACGGAGATGTGGCACCAAGTTGTTGGACAAATGAAAGAGCGTTTTGGTGAGATTATTGATGGTCTCAGCCAACTAGAGGATTTCGTGTTGTTTAACTTAAAGCCAGAATCGGGGCTATTTGTGAAAGGCTTTGGTCAAGCGTATCAAGTCTCTGGCGACGATTTAGTGGACTTTGTTCACCTTCAAGAAGGTCACAAGAAAATCGAAAGTGCTTGATTGTAAATCGGTCATGTAAATATCGAGCATTCGGAATAATGAACGCATAAGGGGAGTTAGGTTATACTGGCTCCCTTTTTTATATTGGAACAAAAGCATGAAGCCTGTGAGCAAGGAATTGAGCGAGATTTGCTATCCCTTTATTTACGAGGACAGTCCGGTTTGTGACTTTGAAATCACGGCAGATGAACTTTGTAGTCGTATTGGTTTAGTTCTTGCGATGGATCTGGACGAGTTTAGCCGCGATATACTGACAAGAATGCAGCCTAATGTTTATCACCTAAATGGTTCGGTTCGCGGAAAGCTAGCGATTACAGAAGCGGAAGTTGAAGAGCTAAAGGCAGATTATGAATTACTTAAGCAACGCATTGATGGTGGATTCAAAGGTTTCGTTCTACCTGGAGGGCACCCAGCATCCAGTCAATTGCATTTGTGCCGTTGCCAAGCTAAAAAAACGGTACGAGCATTAGTTGCGATCGAACATGCAGGTAAGAAACAACCTGCCCCTATTCTATTTCGTTACGCGAACTTATTGGCGAATGTACTTTATAGCTTGACTTCTTATATTAATCACATCAATCAAGTCGAAGAGACAGAGTTTGTATCTCGTAGTTACTCGATGCCAAAGAAGTGACCTGAGAAACTAGCAGCTGCGAACATCAAAGCTTCTGCGCGAAAAAATGGCCGCAAAACACCCATATTCGACAATTTGCTTCTTGGCTGTTTAGTTAAGAGTTAAGAAGCCATAGCTTTGGCTTCTAGTTCTTTTGCACCGCGCAGCATGGCTTCAATCAGCTCACCAGCATTGAACTTCTCAAGCGCCTCGTGTGCGCCAACTTGGTGAGCTCTGTCTACACAGATTTCGCTCGATAACGACGTATGCAAAATGCGGTATGAGTGATTAAGAGCGGAGTCATTTTGTACTTCGAATGCTAACTCGTAGCCGTCAAGCCCTGGCATCTCAATATCACTGACCAAAATATCGATTGGTCGATGAGCCTCAGCCTCGCTTTTCATCAGTTCTAATGCGTCTAAACCATTTTTACAAATTTGGTATCCGATATTGATACTATCAAGAGCATCGCACAGCTGTTTACGAGCGATGGAAGAGTCATCCACCAAAAGAATGCTTAATGCTTTTAGGCGCTCACGTTCAACATCTGTCAGCATCGGGATCTTTGAGTTTTCGTATTGCGGATAAATTTTGGAAAGCAGCAGTTCTACATCCAGCATCTGAACCGTTTTGTCTTCGTAGCGAGTAATACCTGTTACGAAAATATTTTTCCCAGCGCTCGCTGGTGGGGTTTCAATGGCTTTCCAATCGCATTCAATGATCTTCTCAATACTACGAACCATAAAGGCGACCACGGTTCGCAAACAGTCTGTCACGATCAAGTAGCAATTCTTGTATTCTTCTTCACTGATAGGACGAAAGCCGACAGCCGCTGACATGTCGATCACAGGCACTGTTAAGTTACGTATTGTAACGGTGCCAATGACGTGATGATGCGAGTAAGGGATCTTCGTGGTTGGCATATACGGAACGATTTCACGGACTTTTAGCGTGCCTATCGCGAAACTCTGTTGCAGGGTGAGTTTGAACATCAACATGCCCTGAGATTGATTCGCTTTACTAACGACTTTTGCCATGAAATAACCTTATAAATACCACCGAATTGTGTCTAATCTAATCTTATCAGACGAAGGCTTCAACCATCGGAGAGACAAATGTGAGCTTTTTAGACAATCTCTTAAAGAATAGTGATTAACTGAGCAAAACTTGGTTGTATTTTAATCTTGTTATGCCGAAAGTTTTATAGTCCCATGTATTTGAACCTTGAAGCCGCCTAGGTATAAACAAGAAATGTTTGGCGTGTTAAAAGGGATTGGGTACACTTGCGCGACCAGAATAGTGAGAGATAGATCAATGGCAAATACAGCAGCCGCATTACATATTCTTGTGAAGCACAAAGAGCAAGCAGAAGACATTATCAAGCAACTGAAAAAAGGCGCAAAGTTTCAGACACTAGCGAAGAAGTATTCCACTTGCCCGTCAGGTAAGCGCGGTGGTGATCTTGGTGAGTTCCGCCGTGGTCAAATGGTACCTCAGTTCGACAAAGTGTGCTTTTCTGGCGAGGTTCTGACGCCACATCTAGTCAAAACCAAGTTCGGCTGGCATGTTGTAAAAGTGCTTTACAGAACGTAGTGATTTCTTACAGGTAAGCTTGAGCTTTTTAAATATTACCTGTTTCTGCATATTGTGAGTAATACATGACAGGCATAAGTTAAAGCCATGTATTACTCATAAATTTCCTCTATTTTCCCTACTGTTAATCAGTACAAAGAGCTGCCGCATCAAGTTTGATTTGGCATGAGTAAGGTTTTGGAGAGTCCCAATAGATCTTATCAAATTCTGAGTTGCAACCTGCATCTTCCATTAATGCTATATCTCCGTCACATATCAACATAACTGCATTATTACCTTGAAACTCTGAAAGAATTCGATAATTAGAAATGTTTCCATCGATAGCTAACTGTGAGAGTTTGGTGATTTGAGCTGGATTAGCTGACATCGCATTTTCGAAGATTTCTTTTTCTGTTAGTCCTGCTGTTTCTCCAAACTTGAGCTCACCGTCAACAGCTTGGGCTACATCTTTTAAAATCGAGGCCATATCAAACATGACTTCTTCAGAATATTGAGATTTGTTAGCGCAAGAAGTCAATGAGAGAAGAAGGGTGATAACGATGATTAGCTTCATAGATTTCTCCAAGCACTAAGCTGTCCGTTTTCATTTCGACCAGTGTCTAAATTCCAATTTTCAAAAAAGCCAGTATCTTGGTTTTCATAAATGGAAGCTGCCAGCTTTTCCCAAAATATTTGGATTGTCTTAATCGCCTTATCAAAAATTTCATCGTAGTGCTTAATACCATCTGGCGTTTCTAAATCCTGAATATAAGTAGAGTCAACTTCGTTTGGAAGCGGGTAAGTTAACCCTAGTTTGGAAGCCACATGCCTCGCCCAGGGAAATAAGCGATGCGACTCCTCAGCATTATCCACAACGGATTGAAATCCTTCGTGCCAGACGTTTACGTCAGGTTCGCATTCTTTAGCATATTCAGGGTAAGTAGCTGAAAGGGCACTAGACCAAATAGTACGAATAACTGGATCTATTAGGTTGTTGTTACTCTGGTCCACACAACTGCCGATGTTTTCTCTGACTCTATCTGCAAGGCCAATACTTCCGAGTTGCATCCTGGATGGCCAAATATAAGCATCTTGGTGCATTTCGCAAATTCTGTGGTGCTGGGCGTTTTCTGCGTAAGGGCCCACTTTTAATTCAACAACAGGATGAAGAGTAATATCGGTTGCCACATGTGCTACAAAGCCACATAACCATGAGAAGGTTTTTTCAAAGTGTTCGTTATCTGCGGCCTTTACCTGCTGAATAAGAGCATCAATTAGCTTACCAACGTGGTTGTAATGCATTTTATCTGCCCACTTATTTTGCGCAGAATCCATTAGAGCAAGGTAAGGATAGTCGGGGCTCACACAACCGAGCTCTAAATACCGTTTATTTTGAGCTAAAGCCTTTTTTGCTTCTTGAGGTATGTTTAACTTCATCAATGCATTATTAGCAGAAGCTTCATTTACCGCTGTGATATGTGCGAAAGCACCAGGCATAGTAACCTCCATGTACAGTTTAAATGCATGGAGTTTACTATGCAGACAATGTGTTCGCTGCGACTCGAGTCTTATAAAAATAATGTTTATGTATTGGATATCGAGCGAGGCATTTGCAAATTATCGCCTTAGGACTTGCGTTATCTATTTTAATGACAATCGATAATGGCACTTCAAAAAATTAGTGAAATCGTGTTATTTGATATAGGAGTCCAACACTTTAAGTACAACTTCCATATCAGCTTCACGCTTTTCTAATTCTTCCTCCAATACGACGTGTTCGATGAGATGGCCTTTGATCACCTCTTTCATTAAGCCATTTACAGCCCCTCGAATTGCAGCGATTTGTTGCAACACATCTTGGCACTCATGTTCTGCTTCCAGCATTTTTTAAGACCATTCACCTGACCCTGTATTTTGCTGACACGGGTATTGAGCTTCTTTTGATCTCTGGTTGTACGCGACATGGATTAGAGCCATGACACTTGGTGCAACCTTGGTGGTGTCGTTCAGTATTGGTCTAGCGTTAACTTTAGTTGCGGTTGGTGTTGTCGCGGCAGTGGGCGTTCAAAAAGCAACATCGAAGTGGGGTGGTTTGAACGATGTGGCTCGTCGTGCACCTTATCTATCGGGGATCTTGATTAGTGCCGTTGGTATGTATATGGGCATGCACGGGTTTACGACGTTAATGAGCTAAGCTCTGTTGTAATTATTACGTCGCTTTTTTGTTTATTAAAGGTAGCTCTTTCATGTTGTGGATGATTACTAAGTGCGCGTTAACCGCAGGAATAGTGGTGCTGATATCTGAAGTTGCCAAGAGAAGTGATAAAGCGGGAGCGCTGATTGCAGCGCTCCCGACGGTCACTATTTTAGCTTTGATTTGGATGTATATTGAAGGGCAAGGTCAGGAAAAGCTCGCGAACCACGCGTTTTATACTTTTTGGTATGTACTGCCTACATTGCCGATGTTTCTAGTTTTTCCTTTCTTACTGAGCCGATATTCGTTTTGGTTCTCTTTGGGAATTTTCGTCATTATTTCAATCGTTTGTTTCTTCATTGTGACCATCGTTATCAAAGAGTTTGGAATAGAATTAACTTAATTGAGCAAAGGAGAATTGTAAGAATATAGGTCGAAGCGCTCGCTTATTTATATTTTCAAGGCTCTAACTAGAACTCTTTCTTTAACACTCGATGCTAGTGTGGCCGCTTACTTTAAGTTAGCGATTGCTCTCTTGTCTTTCAGCCAAACCTCGTAGAAATGTGACGTTTTGAAGACTTTTCTTCCTTCATTCTAAAGTTATCGGTAATCAGGCAGATACAGTGGCTACAAAGTTACGTCTAGCTTTGCCAGACAGGCTAAAAATATAGTTTGTGTTGGTTATAAGAGGCGAAAGGCTTAACGCTCTGTCGTGAGCATCACATTGAATTGTACCGAGACAATTAAAATGAAAAGAATCATCTTATTAGCCGTTTGCGCCATGTTTGGTATTGCTGTTGTAGCAAGTATGGCATCAACGTACCTAATTTCGAGTCAGAAAATCGATGACATCATCTTAAACAAATCCCAAGTTCAAGCTGAGTTTTTAGCAGGAAATGCAAGTTATATTTTGGAGAACTCAGCCAACCCAATGCAAGACTTACAATCGCTCGTTGAGGGTTTGAAACAACGTTCAGACGTAAGCTATGCAGTCGTAATTGATCGCAATGTGACGGCGGTTGCTCACAGTGATAAGCAAAAGCTAAATAAAACCTACAATGATAACTACACCGTTGAAGGTGCAACCAAGGGGGTACAACAGTATTCAAAGTGGTATGCCGATGTCCAGAAAGTGTGGGTGTTTGATATCATGGCGCCGATCTACGTGAATGGTCAGTTGTACGGCACGTTTGATATTGGTATTCCTATTACAGAGGTAAGCCAAGCGACGAATGGAATTATTACTTCCCAACTGATTTCCATGGTGGTGATCTTCGTTCTGTGTGTGTTGGCTCTATCGCTGCTACTCAACAAGCTGATGCGACCGCTCTCTGCGCTTAAGGAGGCGTTGCAAGACATCTCGAAAGGTGACGGAGACTTAACGGTTCGTTTACCAGCAAAAGGTAATGACGAAGTCGCACAAATTTCTTCGGCGTTCAACGTGTTTGTTGGCAAGGTACATGAAATCATTACACAAGTTGTAAATACTGGTGTGGATCTGAATGATTCCGCTGTCGCGCTGCGTGGACAATCTCAACAAGCGCTTGCAAGAGGGCAGGAGCAGAATGAGCAAACCATGCTGGTTGTCACGTCTATGAACGAAATGATCGCGACCGTCAACGAAATTGCGTCAAATGCTGCTGGTGCAGCGAGTGCTGCGAGTACGGCAAGTAATGAAACTCAAGATGGCTACAAGACGTTAGAACGCACCAAGACGGCGATGACGAATCTTGAAAACGAGATGAACAGTACTTCCAATATTATCGTAAGCCTTGCGGACAACACTCAGTCGATTGGTAGTATTCTCGAAGTCATTAGAGGGATCTCTGAGCAAACTAATCTACTAGCGTTAAATGCCGCTATTGAAGCAGCGCGCGCCGGTGATGCCGGACGAGGTTTCGCCGTAGTGGCAGACGAGGTCCGTAATCTTGCAACTAAAACGGCTCAGTCCACTGATGAAATTGACAATATGATCCATCAGTTGCAAACCGAAGCCCAAAGTGCGGTTAATTCAATGAGTAATAGTAGAACCCTAATTGAAGAAGGCACTGCAGAAACGGAGCTCGCTCGACAAGCACTAGAGGCAATTGCAGATCAAGTGACCACTATTTTGGATATCAATACTCAAGTGGCAACGGCAACAGAACAGCAATCGACGGTAGCAAATGAAATTAACATGAATATGGATACCGTCAGTCACTCCGTGAAAAACGCGCTAACGGCGAGTGAGCAATTGGAAGAATCAAGTCAACAACTTGCGGAATTATCGAGAACTCTCGATCGTCACGTAGGAGCGTTTAGAATTTAAACGCCAACGGAAATCCTTTTGCAAAAGCCAGTAAATCTCGATTGCTGGCTTTTTTATTTGAGAAAATCGCATGTCGAATTGCTCTACTATGCCAGTTTTTATAGTTATTGGGATAAATGATTAGTGATTAACTAGGCGTTAAGTTTCGCGTGTTGTTTTAAGTGCTCAACAAACATAGAGATTTTCTTGGCTAAGTGCTTTCTAGAAGAGTAAAGCGCATAAAGCACTAAATCTTCAGGTTCGTATTCTAGAGGGATGACTTCAAGCTTGCCGCTCTCGATCTCATCTTTGCATGATTCTATTGGAAGTATTGCGTATCCAAGCCCTGATAACGCGCCAGATTTAGCGAGATGGCCACTGTTTACTTTGAATGATGATTGTACTGTTTGCGTAATATGACCTCCGTCGGGGTTTTTAAACACCCAGGGAGCACCATTTACTGCGGTAAGTGTCGTGATACAGGGAACATGATTTAAATCCGTGATTTTGTAAGGACGGCCGCACTTATTAAGCAGTTGAGGCGCAGCCAAAATAGCACTGGGCCAGCGTTTTATTTCCCTTGCTACCCAATTGCTGTCAGACAAAGTCCCTCTATGAAAACTCAAAATGACATCAAAGCTATCAATAACCTCATCTTTTGGGTTTAGCGTTGTATCGCAAGACAAAGAGATTGAAGGGTATTGCGTGCAAAAGGTGACAACCGCTTTGGTCAGTATAGGTGTGTCTGGCATAAGAATACGTAGCTCTCCTGTTACGGTGTGCGAGTGGCGAGTCACGGTTTCTAGCGCGTTGTTGAGTTGTTCTAATAATGGACGAGTGCTGCTATAGAGCTCTTCTCCAGCTTCGGTAGGCGTCATTCGCCTTGTCGTTCTATTGAACAACCTGATGTTTAACTTTTCTTCAAGCAGGGCAATATGTCGGCTGACATTCGATGTTGGTATATTCAAACACTCAGCGGCTCGCTTAAAGCTGTTGTTTTCATACACACAGTGAAAACTTTTTAACCAGATTTGGTCGACGTCATCAAACATTCTATTGTCCCACTTTATTGGATTATCAAGCCAGCATATCCCACTTTATCCTCATACTGAGTAGCATACAATTTTATTTAAAAGTCAGAGCGGGCAAACGATGCAGATGTCCTGCTACGAGGTGATAAATAATGAGGTACTCATGAGTTGGCTAGAAAGGTTATTTGAGAATAAAAATATAATAGGTTCGCGCAAAGCGTCTATTCCTGAGGGCGTTTGGACAAAATGCCCTGAATGTGAACAAATACTTTATCGCGCGGCATTAAAAGAGAATTTGGAAGTATGTCCTAGGTGCTCTCATCACATGAAAATGGCTGCACGTCAAAGGTTGAACGCTTTTCTGGATCATGGAACACAGCAAGAGTTGGCAAGTGAGTTGGAACCGCAGGATATTTTGGGTTTTAAAGACTTAAAGCGATATAAAGAGCGAATTGCCATCGCGCAGAAAACGACTGGAGAAAAAGATGCCTTGGTTGTGATGCAGGGGAAGTTACTAGGCTTGCCTGTTGTAGCCTGTGCGTTTGAATTCTCTTTCATGGCTGGCTCAATGGGGGCGGTGGTTGGCGAGAAATTTGTCCGCGCCGTTGAAACTGCGATTAATACAAAATCTGGGCTAGTGTGTTTTTCTGCTTGCGGAGGGGCGCGCATGCAAGAGTCTTTGGTAGCACTAATGCAAATGTCAAAAACCAGCGCCGCGTTAAACCACTTATCTGAGCACAGATTACCCTATATCTCAGTATTGACGGACCAAACTTATGGTGGTGTCTCGGCGAGTTTAGCCATGTTGGGAGACATCAATATTGGTGAGCCTAAAGCAAGCATCGGCTTTGCGGGAAGGCGTGTTATTGAACAAACGGTACGTGAAAAGCTACCAGACGAGTTTCAAAGAAGTGAGTTTTTATTGGCACATGGTGCATTAGATATGATTGTGGACAGACGTGAAATGCGTGATCGTGTTGGCGGCTTATTGGCTAAGTTAACCAACGCGAGGGTGGTCTCAGAATAGGTTGTATTAAAGTTAGACTTAGTACTTGCGTTTATTGAGCCGTAATCATTACAAACCGTTCATTTTGGCCCCATCTTGGTTCCGCATTCATTAGGCTGAGATCCAACGCCGTTTGGTATGGGTCAACAGCAAAATGGTCGCTTACTAAACCCCAGAGCATCCAGTTGATTGCGGTTTCATTCTCGGTAAGCTCTTCGAGTGGCGCTTGGAGGAAAAAGTACTCATCTTCGCCATCGTAACCGAGCCGATCATAGATAATGTTGCGTAGCTCTCGATCCAAATCATGTTGGAGGTTGATTGAGTCGTACAGTTGCTCTTCTGTTGGGCTATTCTCATGGTGATAAAAATTGCGTTTTGACTCTTTGCGTAAAGTACCTGCGCCAGTTTCAATGCTTACTTTCTTTTGCGAGTGTTGCTCAAGAACTTGAATGATTTCATCCTCTAGTTGATCGAGTTTACTCAGCAAAACTTGATTGTTTATGTCACCAGCGGGGGAGGCCATCGTTTGGAAGGCTTTCACTCTCTCGTAGACTGCTTTCCCGTGAGGAAGGGCTGCAAAACACTGTTCTCGGAGCGCTTCATTGGCTTGCCAAATGCCCGAGTAGAGCTCGTAATCATGTGTATATGGTGGAAGATCTTCAGTATCTTCCCCTAATAATTCTCGCCAGCGCTTTTGCCACTGTTCTTCTTTTGCGTGTTTTACACGCGCGTATTGCTTAACCCAGCGGTTACGAAGTTTTACCCCAAAAATGGCAAGTCCCCATGGAGCGAGCAAATAAAAATAATAGTGAGAAGAGTTATCCCAAAAGTAACCGTAAACGTAAACACCAAAAGCAAGCACCCAAGTTCCAATAGTACAAGCAATAACCCCGGACATTATTGATGATTGGCGCTTTGTTTCTCTTAATGTATTACCTTCAGCACATAACAAAAAAATGCCGCCAAAAACAAAGGCAAACGTTGTCATGAAGTAGGCAATCCCCGCTCCCAAAAATCCCCAAAGTGACATGTATTATCCCTAGCCAAATATCTGCTTTATTCACTCATCAATGACTCGAGGAGTAAATGTGTTTGATTTGGCGGAGAATTTACCATTAATGCCAACCTTTTTATATGCACTCGATGACTTATTGGTAATGAGTCACAAATAAAAATAGATGGTATCAAGCATCAAAATTTAATTTAGAACCTTTGATTGTCGTGAACTCTATCTGGAAGAGTTAAGAGGGGCGTTTAAGGGCAATTTTCCTCATAAAGTCGTTATTTAGAAAAAGGTAAATTAATGTTTTTATTGATAATTGTGAGAAATCTTGGGTTGGGATTGATCCCATAAATTTAGAGTAAAAAGCCTATTTTTGGGAGCGATTTCATATATTTTATGACACTGATTTCACTGTTTGAGCTGTAAAGAATATAAACCCCCACTCAATGTATGTTAATAATCAATGAGTGTTGTTATGTCTCATATCCGTTTTTTCCCGCGCCATCGTTTGGCGCTTGCTTGTATGCTAGCGAGTGTGTCTAGCTTCTCTTTTGCACAAAACCAGTGCGCTGTTGCTGATTTACAACAATCGAGAGACTTGGCTGCTGCCGTTTCTGGTGCTGAGTATGATTGCTACCACGCTTGGTTTTCAGCTCCTTCCGCAACGCTGAACGATATTTACAGCGAAGCGAGCTTAAGCCGTATCCAAGTCGCGTTGGATCAAGAAATTGCCCGCTATCGTGGAGAAGCAGAGCAAGCTCGTGTTCTAGAAAATCTGGGCGAGTTTATTCGTGCTGCATACTACGTTCGTTACAATGCTGGCACAGGTACACCTGAGTTTTCAGAAGCATTGAGTCAGCGTTTTGCTCAGTCGACGAACCTATTCCTTAACAACCCTCATGCTTTGGATCAAGGCCGTGAACAAGTTGGCGCAATGAAGAGCTTGACTTTGATGGTTGATAACGTGAAGCAGTTGCCGCTGACCATGGATAGCATGATGGCCGCGTTGATGCACTTTAACCGTGAAACCGCGCAGGACACGCAATGGGTCGATGGTTTAAACAACCTGTTCCGTTCTATGGCAGGTCATGTAGCAAACGATGAGTTCTACCGCTACATGGCAAACAATACTCACCATATTGATACATTAGCGAGATTCGCATCTGATAACGCTTGGGCATTGGATACGGATGCGAGCTTTATTGTTTTCAATGCATTACGTGAAACTGGTCGTTTGCTTGCGAGCCCAGATCAGGAGACCAAACGCAAAGCCTTGGTTGTGATGCAACAAGTGATGCAGCGTTACCCATTGGGCAGTGAGCATGACAAACTGTGGCTTGCTGCCGTAGAGATGATGAGCTACTACGCTCCTGAAGGCTTAAACGGTCTGGACCTAGACCAAGCGAAGCAAGATCTAGCAGCGCGCGTGATGCCAAATCGTTTTGAGTGTCAGGGACCTGCCATCATTCGCTCTGAAGATCTAACCGATGCTCAAGCTGCGAAAGCGTGTGAAGTACTGGCTGCGAAAGAAGCCGACTTCCATCAAGTGGTGAATACGGGCAATCAACCTGTCGCTGATGACTTGAATGATCGTGTTGAGGTGGCGGTGTTTGCTAGTAACGACAGCTACGTTGATTATTCTTCGTTCCTGTTTGGTAATACAACGGACAACGGTGGTCAGTACCTTGAAGGGAATCCATCAAAAGCGGACAATACCGCCCGTTTCGTGGCTTATCGCTATGCGAATGGCGAAGATTTATCGATCTTGAATCTAGAGCATGAGTACACGCACTATTTGGACGCGCGATTTAACCAGTACGGCTCGTTCAGTGATAACTTAGCCCACGGTCATATCGTGTGGTGGCTGGAAGGTTTTGCTGAATACATGCATTACAAACAAGGCTACCAAGCGGCGATCGAACTGATTGCAGGCGGTAAACTGAGCCTTTCAACTGTGTTTGATACCACATATTCTCACGATACTAATCGTATCTATCGTTGGGGTTACTTGGCCGTTCGATTCATGCTAGAAAATCATCCGCAAGACGTAGAAAGCTTGTTGGCGTTGTCGCGCACTGGTCAGTTTGAACAGTGGGCGCAACAGGTGACGACATTAGGTCAACAATATGACGCAGAGTTTGAGCGCTGGTTGGATACGTTAGAAGTGGAGCCAGAGCAACCAGGTACTGACCCAGAAGAGCCAACAGAACCTGAAGCACAAGTGACTGAATTGACGGCGAACCAAAGCCTTCAACTCAGTGGCGAAGCGTATAGCGAAAAACTGTTCTACGTTGACGTACCAGCCAACACCGTTCGCTTTAATGTATCTATTGAAGGTGCGGGGGATGCGGATCTTTACATGAGCTACAACAAAGTTGCGCATTACTACGACTTTGAAATGAGCCAGTATGGCGATGGCAGCAATGAAGAGATTGTATTTGAGCCAGAGCAGGATGGTTACGTGAAAGCAGGTCGTTACTACATCAGTTTAACTGGCCGTGATAACTATGACTCAGTGAATCTTGTGGCTGCTTTAGACGTTGAAGCGCAAACACCGCCAACACAAGTGCAAGACGATTTGGCACCGGTGGTATTAGAGTCTGGTGAAGCAAAAATGCTGACCGTTCACAAGCAGCGTTATGCGGCAGTGCATGTACCTGAAGGTGTTGAAGAGGTTCGTGTATGGCTAACGGCTCACTCTCAAACAGGTAATGTCGACCTATACGCGAGTAGGGAGCATTGGCCTACGGTTGAGCAACACGAGTACGTGTCCAACTATGCAGGTAGCAACGAATACCTTGCGATTCCTGTTACTGAAGCGGGCTATGTGCACTTCTCTCTTCAAGCACCAGAACAAGGTGATGACGTTGAAATGTTAGTGCACTTCAACTAAAACATGCTCGATTAGCTGAAATCGAGATAAAAAACGTCGCTCATAGAGCGGCGTTTTTGTTTGTATCGGATGCCATTGTGATCAAACAGCGGCGAATGCCAGTTAATCGGCTGATTTATCGAGTTATCCTTTGCTCTTTTTCTAAACGGCTTTAGGTCTGTATTACAATTTACCGCGCGCATAAACTTTTTTAGCGACGCGTTCTGTGACCTAGCTTCTGATTTGTGCTTTCCAAACGGATACAATATATATGCACCCCGTGCAATAAAGTGAAAAGGGAATGACATGAAAACGCTTATTTATGAAACGTTGATTAGCCTTGCTAACCAAGAACCAGAACAACATGCAAGAATCCGACAAAATCTATATGAACAGTTGGATCTGCCGTTCGATAAGCAGCTGGCTTTGTATTCTTGTGCCCTTGGTCCCGCAAGTTCAGGCAAGTTGGAGAGTAGTCAAGGCATTAACAACGCGGTAGATTGCGCGGTTAAACTGCTTGAAACCCCTGAGCGCTAATTCACTCGTTGTTTAAATCACGGCCCGATCCCCAAGGGCCGTTTTTAATTGCCTTTAAATTGATTTCAACGTCGTGATTACTCTGCTCTTTCCGCCAGCACTTCTTTGAAGGCAAACATGCCGTTTAATGCCGCTGGAAACCCTGCGTAGACGGACATCTGTAAGATGACTTCTTTAATTTCAGCCTCGCTGCAGCCTACATTCAGTGCTGCATTGAGATGTACTTTCAGTTGTGGCGAACAATTCCCCATTGCCGTTAGCGCGGCGACGGTTGCGATTTCTCTCGATTTTAGGTCTAAGCCTGGACGAGCATAAATATCGCCAAACGGATACTCAATGGTGTACTGAGCTAAATCTGGGCAAATATCTTGTAAGCTTTCGATGACGTTATGACCAGCGTCGCCATCAATGTGAGAGAGTAGTTCTAATCCTTTGTTAAAGCGTAATTGTTCCATTGATATGTTCCTAGTGAATAAATGCAAACATACCTTAATCGTTAGAGTTAACTCTAAGTCAACGAACTTTTCCGCTTTTATACAAGGCAATTTTTTCTTCTAGAGCCGTTAAGTGCTTTTGCTGCTGTTCAATGTGGAGCTTGAGGTTTTCTTGGTGTTGCTCTAGCAAGGCTTGGCGTTGTCGTACAGACTCTGAGCCGACTTCCCTTAATTTTGCATATTCCAGAATCTCTTCAAGTGGCATTGCAGTTTCTTTTAATCGCTTTACGAAGCTAATCCAGCTTAGATCTTTCGCACTATACACTCGATGCCCACTCGCGTTTCTATGGACATGTTTAAGTAAGCCAATTTTTTCATAGTATCGAAGTGTATGAGCAGACAAGCCGACGAGGCTAGAAAACTCTTTGATATTCATGATTACCCTCCAAGGTAATTCATACCAATAGGCATAAGCTAAGTTCCGCATTTTGAAGTCATTTCGGGATAGATACAAACGGTAATCTTCCATGTTTTAAGGTGGGATACGCAGAAGGGGGCTATTTTGAATACGCGCCAAACGTGATCCACCTGCCAGTTTCACTTTATTAAAAATTAGTTACTCAATAGAGTGGTTTGGCTGTTTTTAGTCTTTGGCCTCCTTTAGGGCGTACCCGGGCATTTTCTTTCATATATTTTGAATGTAATCTTTTTCAATACAAAACAATGACTTAGTGTGTTTTGTGTGCGGTGTGCTTGAATGTCATCTACTCGTTTACGTCCAGAACCGTTTCTACTTGGGCAATGGAGGAGTCACTACGCCTTCATTTTCAGCCTTGAGTTAGGGCGAAAAGGGTGAGGGCGTCTGATGAATAGCTCTTATAATTTCGACTATTGAATTCATTCACAAAAAAATGCAAACAAGTAATCGTGAGTGAAAACGAGTAGGAGAACAACATGAGTGGCTCACAGGAAATACAATCATTCGGTGCGAATGTTATCTTACATGCGTTTGATTGGAAGTATGCTGACATTGCCCAACGAGCAAAAGAAATCCACGAGCTAGGTTACGGCTCCGTGTTGGTTTCGCCACCAATGAAAAGCGCCCACGATGATCGCTGGTGGCAGCGCTATCAACCTCAAGATTACCGTGTCATCGACAATGCGTTGGGTGATACCAAAGACTTTATCCGTATGGTTCGTGAACTGGAGCAAGTTGGCGTGTGGGTTTACGCTGACGTGGTGTTTAACCATATGGCAAATGAGGCCCACCTTCGCCGAGACCTCCAATACCCAAGGCAAGAGGTCTTGGAGGAATACCAACAAAACAAACAGAAATATCAGTCGCTAACGTTATTTGGCGACTTATCTCAACCGCTTTTTGATGAAGAGGACTTTGTTGAAGCGTTCGGTATTAAAGACTGGAAAGATAAATGGCAGGTACAAAATGGACGCATCACAGGTGGACCAACCGATCCTGGCTTGCCAACCCTCCGTGTTTGTGACCATGTCGTTGAGCAGCAACGCGCTTACCTAAAAGCACTGAAAGCCATTGGTGTGAAAGGTTTTCGTATTGATGCCGCGAAACACATGACGTTAGAGCATCTTAAACGTGTTTGGACAGACGACATCACGCGCGATGTGCATATATTTGGCGAAATTATTACCGATGGCGGTGCGACGGAAGAAGAGTATCAGTTGTTTCTTGAGCCGTATTTACAGGAAACTCGCTTAGGCGCTTACGATTTCCCGTTGTTCTCGACCATTTTTAAGGCGTTTGCTAAAAAGGGCAGTTTCAAGTCGTTGATTGACCCATACTGTTTCGGTCAGGCCCTTTCGCCTGGTCGCGCCATTACATTTGTTGTCACGCATGACATTCCTAACAATGACGTTTTTCTTGATCTGATCATGGATGAGGAAAACGAATGGTTAGCTTATGCCTACATTCTAGGCCGCGATGGTGGTGTGCCATTGGTTTATACCGACTTAAACACTAGCGGTATTACAGATAAAAATGGCAAGCCAAGATGGCAAGGCGCATGGAACGATCCGCGAATGGCGAAAATGATCCAATTCCATAATATGACGCATGGCGAGTCGATGAGTGTTCTTGAAGGTAACGATGATATACTGGTATTTAAGCGAGGGAGCAAAGGCATTGTCGTGCTTAATAAATCGCAGCGTCAGCAGTCTTTGGCATTGAAAATGGATGGCGACTGGGTGGATTTGATGACGGATCAGGACGTTCCATCTGACGGTAAGTTAATTGTGCCACCTAAAGCCTCAATGTTGCTCGTCGAAAACTAAAAAATAAAACACCGAGCTTAGCGAGCTCGGTGTTTATGTTTGTCGGCGGTCATTCAAAGAACGGGTAAAGTCTAATGTAAAACCGAAGTCTTTCGCCTCTGCTATGAGGTTATGAGCACTCATTAACGCAACATTCAGCCTTTAAAAAGCCGATCACATCATCTAAACATTGGTACTCTGCAACGCAAAAAAGGGTTCGCCCCTCACGACGTTGGGTGAGAAGCCCGGCTGAGGCTAGACTAGAAATATGATGAGAGAGAGTGGATGCAGGAATGCCAAGCTTTTCTTGTACGCCGCCTACCGCGATACCTTTGTATCCCGCTTTGACAACTTCTTTGTAAATACTTAAACGAGTAGGATGCCCTAACTCTTTTAGTGCTTTAGCGACGGCTTCAAGCTCCATACTGACCTCTAAAGAATGACTACAGTAAATTTGTTTCGATAATAGGGAAAGTCTCGGTAAATGCCAACTCTTGTGATCTAGGAACGATTTAAATCAGATGAGATTCATACCGGCTCATACCAGCACAACAATAATTGTCTACTCCAATGAGACAGATCAATCTTCATTATTATTTCACCCCACGTTCAAACTCCCTCGTCTACACTCATGGGTGAGTTGTCAGTTGGCAGACCAAGGAGGCGGCCATGATTGCGGTTCATAGAGATTATTGTTTGTCTAACAGTTCAGATTTACATGCTCACGTTAAAGTTAACCCTGTCGGTAAATTAGAAGTTGAGATTGTAGAACTTCAAGAGCGCCATACCACAGAGTTTGATGATTTGTCTTTTGAGAGCCGTGGGTGTGAAACTCGAATCTGTGGTAAAGAAGACACAACTCCGTGGCAGTTCAATCTTGCAGTTACTGATGCGTTAGAGCTTTCTCACTTAGTGGAAGAAGCAAACGAAGAGTATGAGATTTTAATGAATGATCTTATGTAATCTCGTGAGAAGATCATTTTATCCTGCACGGCATGTGGCTCTGTACTGAAAAAGAAAAACCTCCCAAGCGGGAGGTTTTTAATATTGAGCAAGTTACCGTCAGAGCGGCTCTTCTCTCGGCGGTGTTAGTTCTTGAACGTTATCTTCATTGAAGTCATCGGCGTAACCTTTCGGCGGTGGCGTCCAACCACGTTCTGAGCGCGAGAGTTTGTCATGGCGATCTTTTTGCATCTCTTCCGCCATTTTTTCCTCTAACTGAATAAACAGTTGTCGGAAATTGTTGTCATAACGTTCGCCTTCAGAATCATCTTCCCAAGCTTTGTAGAGTAGCTCGGACTTGCGTGCTTCAACACGCTTGTATGTCGCTTTTTGCTGCTCAACAAAGAAGGGATGAATACCGAGTGCTTTCATCGTGTGACCGCCCATCTCCAATGCGGAATGGTAGGTTTCCGATTCAATAATATCAGCCCCAGCTTGACGCAAAAGATAGCCGTGACCACGGTCAAAGGCGCGTGCGATCACCGTTACTTTGGGGTACGTGTGTTTGACGTACTTCACCAGCTCCACACTCGATTCTTGGTTATCAATTGCGACGACCAACGCAGCCGCATGCTCGATGCCTGCAGTGTGCAGCATATCTGGTCGAGTCGCATCGCCGAAATAAGCGCGAGTGCCAATCTGGCGCATGTTATCGACTTGGTTAGCTTGGTGATCGAGCACCACTGTTGTTACACCATTAGAAACAAGCAAGCGGTTAACAATCTGACCAAAACGGCCGATACCAGCGATGATTACTGTGCCTTTTTCTTCAATCGTATCGCTTTCCCTTTCGTTTGATTGAGTTTCAAAACGCGGCAGTATTAATTTGTCAAATAGAATGAACAAACCTGGCGTTAAGAACATTGAGATAGCAACAACCAGCGCAAGCGTTTGCGAGAGTTCAAACGGAATGACGTGGTTTTGCACAGAGAAGCTTAGCAACACAAAACCAAATTCACCCGCTTGAGCCAAGCTTAAGGTAAACAGCCAGCGGTTGCTGCCTTTCACTCTAAATATCAGCGCGAGAATAAACAGCACCAAGGCCTTTAATACCATCACGCCAATGGTCAGTGCCATGATCAACCAGAAGTCACCAAATAGAACCGAGAAATTGATCCCAGCTCCGACGGTGATGAAGAACAGACCCAGCAACAACCCTTTAAATGGTTCGATATTGGACTCTAGCTCGTGACGGAATTCGCTGTTCGCCAATACAACGCCAGCCAAGAAGGTTCCTAAGGCAGGAGATAAGCCAACTAAACTCATCAGTGCTGCGATGCCGATCACCAGCATCAATGCGGTGGCGGTAAAAATCTCACGCAGCCCAGAGCTAGCAACATAGCTCAACAGAGGTCGACTTAAAAAGTGTCCACCAACGACGACAATCGCAATCGATGCTGTGATCACGATTCCGTACGCCCAGCCCGGTAAATCGGCCACGAGGTTTAAATCGTCATGATGCTGCGCAGCAGTTTGAACGGCATTTTGTGCTTGTTCGACTAACTCTGGCAGGGCCAGCAACGGAATAAAGGCCAACATCGGGATAACAGCGATATCTTGGAAAAGCAAAACAGAGAACGCGTTTTGTCCACCTTCTGTCTTCGTTAACCCTTTTTCGCTAAAAGTTTGCAAAACAATCGCGGTAGAAGAAAGGGCGAAAATCAAGCCGATGGCTAAGGCAATGGTCCAAGGCTGCTCAAAGTACAGGGCAATACCCATAATCGCCGCGATGGTACCGCCAACTTGAAGGCCGCCTAAGCCCATTAAACGATTTCGCATTGACCAGAGCATTTTAGGCTCTAGCTCTAACCCCACTAGGAATAGCATCATCACCACGCCAAATTCGGCAAAGTGCTGAATTGTCGTTGTTTCTTCACCGACTAAACCGATAATTGGACCAATTACCACACCAGCGATGAGGTAACCTAAAACGGAACCGAGCCCTAAACGCTTGGCAAGTGGTACCGCAATTACAGCGGCAATCAAATACACGAAGGCTTGTAAGAATATCCCTGTCATGAAGCCTCCTTGATGAGCTTCGGAAGTGCGCTGTTGAGTTTGATTAATGACGCAGCTGCTTCAACATCCAGTCTATCTTCGACTAATGCTGTTAGCAGGCTTTTGTACCGTTCGACATGACGGGGAATTCGTCCTTCTTCTTCGGCAGTACGTGCGCCGAACAAAGCAAGAGGCGCAATGTAGTGCATACCCGTGAGCGCTGACATTTGCTCAATAGGAGCGAGCAGTTCCCGAATCGTAAAATGGTTGTAGCCTTCGGCTTTATAGGCTTCTTCCTTGCCGCCGGCCGAAAGTACGCACAGCATGGTTTTACCTTGTAGTTCGGTTCCTTCAGTGCCGTAAGCAAAGCCATACTCCAAAACCAGATCTTGCCACTCTTTTAAAATTGCTGGGGTTGAATACCAATATAGTGGGAATTGAAAAACCACTACATCATGCTCACGCAAGCGTTGTTGTTCACGGTCGATATTGATATCGAAACGAGGGTATTCACCATAGAGATCAACACATGTCACGCCTTCAATTTTTTGAGCTTCTTTGAAAAGTGGAGTATTCACTTCTGAACGATGCTGGGAAGGATGAGCAAAGAGAATTAATACTTTTTTATTCGCCATAAGGATCCTTGCTATCTAAATAACCATGCCCGGTAGGAGCGCAGGTTGGTTAGAAAATGTAACTCATAAATGGCCGTCAAGCTAGCTTGGAAAAGTGCTTAAGCTGTTTCAATATCAATAAAAAACCACCAAATAAGTTGGTGGTTTTGGCAAGCGTCAAATTCTAATTAATCATGAATAGGAACGACTAAAATATCGACTGGTGACTTGTTGATAAGATGTCTTGAGTAGGAAATGATTTTGCTCCAGAAATCTTGGTGATGGCCACAAATCAGCAAGTCCACTTCTTGCTCTTTGATGGTAATTTCGAGCTTATCGGCTAAATCACCAGTACCCACGAAGAAGTGTTTGAGTGGATAATCCATGTACTCACTGAATGTTCTCAAACATTCCATAGAGTGCTCATTCAGCGGCCTTTGGTCTGGGTTCTCTTTAATGTCTACGAGCTCACGATAAATTTCCCCGTGAGTTCCATCAATATGGATGAATGAAATATCGGAGTCGAGATAGTTAGCCATCGCTACGGCTCTGTCGATCAGAACTGTGCTTTCATCGGACAGTTCGAGTGCAACAAGGATATGTTTGTATTTCATTACCACGCCCTTATGTGGATTAGCTTTACTGTAAGCATAGTATGGCTTGGGCAAAATTTGTGTAGATAAGATCTCGAAATCGTTCAAAGTTTTGATAAATAATGCTGCTTGCTTTTTAGTCAGAAAACCCGCTAAACTTCGCAAATCATTTCTCTAGGAGATTACGCCAACATGAAGAACTAAACCTGTCATCCATATTTTTTACTGATTTTTTGGATCTGCAGGGTTAGTAGGCGTAGCTCACTTTCCGATATTTCTTTGCAACAAGACAAATTTTTGATTTGACGTTTATCGTCGAGCTTTACATAGAGCTTAATGCGTTTGTGCACGCGTTTTGTTGCAATCTCAAATCATAGCTACGGCTGTTGTCCCTGTCATACAGGAGGCAAATTATGCCAGTTTTACAAGCTTTTAATGTTAGCCATCAGTTTGATAATGGCGAGACGCTATTCCAGTCTATTTCTTGTTCCATGACTAAACGACGTGTTGGTTTGGTTGGGCGCAATGGCATCGGTAAGTCGCTTTTGGCTTCCATCTTGGCGGGCGAAACTCAGCCTGCCAGCGGTGTTGTGACTTCTCCCTCTTCTTTCATGATGTATCGCCAGCAGCCGTCTGATTTGCTTTCAGGTCAGCAATCGATCGCCCAGTTTCTGGGAACAGACTCGGTCTTGCATGCTTTAAAGCAGATTGAACAAGGTGATGTTTCTGATCATTGGTTCGAACTGGTTGGCGAACAGTGGGATATTGAACCGAAACTCAAACAGCAGCTTGCTGCGATGGGCTTGCCGCAAGACCCTGATTTCTCTTGTGCTCGGCTCAGCGGGGGGCAGTTGGCGCGTTTGCAGTTATGGCAATTGTTTGAAAACGAAGCGGAGCTTTTGATTCTCGATGAGCCATCCAATCACCTCGATACCGAGGCGAAACAATGGCTGATAGAGTCTATGAGGCATTTCGGTGGCGCGATTTTACTCATCAGTCACGATCGTGAGCTGCTGCGAGCAATGGAGGAAATTTGGGAACTCTCGGGCCTAGGCTTACAGGTTTTTGGTGGAAATTACGATGTGTATGCCGAGCAAAAACGCACTGAGTTACAAGCGGTCGAAAGGCAGTTAGCGCAAGTCGATAAACAGAAAAAACGATTAGCCGAGCAAGCCCAGAAAAATCGCGAAAAAGCAGACCAACGCGCCGCGCAAGGGAACAAACTGCGCAAAGACGGCAGTCAGCCCAAAATTTTGCTTGATGGAAAAAAGGATAGCGCGACCGCCAGCGCCTCAAATCGCAATAAGAATGAGCAACTCAGACAAGCGCATTTACAAGCCAAAGAACAGGCGTTGCTATCGCGACATGAGCAGCTCAAAGCGCAAAAGCTTTATCTTGCAGATAATCCGAACCGTTCGCGAAAAGTGTTGTCGGTACAAGAAGGTATATTGCCTTTTGGGGATTCTACTCCTATCACTTTGCAGATTTTTGCGAACGATAAAGTCCATCTCAAAGGGAAAAATGGCTGCGGAAAGTCAACCTTGTTAAAGACGTTGCTTGGCGAGTTGTCGTTGCTGAGTGGTGAGCTGCAAGTGAATACACCCTTGTATTATCTCGACCAACACTTTGGCGCAGTGAATCCAAATCTTTCGTTACTTGAGAACGTAATGGAGACCTGCCAAGAGATGACGGAAAGTGAAGCGAGAACCTTACTGGCAGGGATCGGTTTTCGTCGAGACGCTGTGTTTCGGTTGGGATGCGTACTAAGCGGTGGCGAGAAGATGAAGCTCGCAATGCTGATCGTCAGCCATCAACACTCCCAGCCTTTGCTGCTGCTTGATGAACCAGATAACCATCTCGATCTCGAGTCAAAAATAATGCTTAGTCAGGCGTTAAATGCATACAAAGGTGGATTTGTTCTGATTAGTCACGACCAAGATTTCGCTTCTGAGTCTGGGATTTTGCGTCAAATCGAACTGAGTTAGACGAAAGAGGGTAAACGCCATCGTAGCTCTTAAGTATTGCTCCCAAGCTCTACACCGCCACTTACCGGTATGTAGAATTGGCAGGAAATGAGGGAGTTAGGATGGCTTTCACAACTCGTTTAATGAAATTAGATTCATTTTGTCGATATATAGTAGAGTTCTGATGTATTGCACAAAAAGACAACAGAAAAATAAAAAGGAATTTCATGAAAAAGAACACCCTAACATTAGCAACGGCTCTCGCACTCGGAAGTGTGTTGTCTGTGGCGCATGCAAATGAAGCGGCGCAGTCGTCGGTTGAACAAGTAACCCCGAAAGCCATCACGTATCCAATCACACAAAAAGTGGATGTTGTCGATGACTACTTTGGTACAAAAGTGAGTGATCCTTATCGCTGGTTGGAAGACGATCTCAGCCTAGAAACCGCAGAATGGGTGAAGGCACAAAATGCAGTGACGTTTGATTATCTGTCGAAAATCCCTTACCGCGAGCAGATTGAAGAGCGCATCACTAAGCTCATGGACTACGAAAAGCAAAGCCAACCGTTCAAAGAGGGTAAGTTCACTTATTTCTACAAAAATGACGGGTTACAAAACCAAGATGTGCTTTATCGGCAGTTAGGTGATGGTGACGCAGAAATTTTCCTCGATCCAAATACTTTTAGTGAGGATGGCACCACATCGTTAGCGGGAGTGAGCTTTTCACGAGACGGTTCTTTGGTCGCATACAGCATTTCGGAAGGCGGTAGCGATTGGCGCAAAGTCATTGTGTTAGACACAGAAACCAAAAAGCCAGTCGGTGAAACGCTGGTGGATATTAAGTTCAGCGGCATCAGTTGGCTCGGCAATCAAGGTTTCTATTACTCGAGTTATGACAAGCCAAAGGGGAGTGAACTTTCCGCGAAGACAGATCAACACAAGCTCTACTTTCATAAACTTGGAACGAAGCAAAGTGAAGACCAGCTGATTTTCGGCGGCTTTGAGGAAGAGAAATACCGTTATGTTGGCGGCTATACGTCAGATGATGAACGCTACTTGTTTATCTCAGCCAGCGTATCGACATCGGGTAACAAACTGTTCTTTAAAGATCTGAGTAAGCCAAACAGCCCGCTTAAAACCATTTTAGATAACACCAGTTCTGATACTTGGGTGATAGACAACCAAGGCACGAAGCTGTACTTGGTTACGAACCTTAACGCGCCGAACAAACGCGTCGTGACGGTGGATGCGAGTCAGCCGCAGCCCAAAAACTGGAAAGATTTGATTCCTGAAACAAAGAATGTGTTACGCGTTTCTACCGCGGGTGGCAATTTGTTTGCGAGTTATATTGTTGATGCGATCTCGATGGTGAAGCAATACGACATGAACGGCAAACTCATCCGAGAAATCAAATTGCCTGATATTGGCAGCGCATACGGTTTCTCGGGTAAAAAAGATGAAACCGAAGTCTACTATTCTTTCACCAACTACAAGATGCCAAGCACTACGTATCGTCTGAACATCAAAGATGGTGATAGCGAGGTGTACTACAAATCTAAAGCGCCATTTGATCCAGCTTTGTATGACTCTCGCCAGGTGTTTTACACCTCAAAAGACGGAACAAAAGTGCCGATGATCATCACCTATAAAAAAGGGACACCGATGGACGGCAGTGCACCAACCATCCTATATGGTTATGGTGGTTTCAACATCAGCCTCACACCATCTTTTAACCCGACACGTGCGGCTTGGTTGGAGCTTGGTGGTGTTTACGCGGTAGCGAACATTCGTGGCGGTGGGGAGTATGGTAAAGAGTGGCACAACGCTGGCATTCAAATGCAAAAGCAAAATGTGTTTGATGACTTTATTGCGGCGGCTGAATTTCTAATTGATGAAAAGGTAACGTCATCAAACAAGTTAGCCATTAACGGTGGATCGAATGGTGGCTTGTTAGTGGGGGCAGTTATGACGCAACGTCCAGAGCTGTTTAAAGTGGCGCTGCCAGCAGTCGGCGTACTGGACATGCTGCGTTATCATACTTTTACCGCAGGTGCTGGTTGGGCGTATGACTACGGTACGGCAGAGCAAAGTAAAGAGATGTTCCAATATCTGAAAGGTTATTCGCCAGTGCACAATGTAAAAGCAGGGGTGGAATACCCAGCAACATTGATTACAACGGGTGATCATGATGATCGTGTTGTTCCTGCTCACTCTTACAAATTTGCTGCTGAGTTGCAGTCAAAACAGGCGGGTTCAAATCCGACCTTGATTCGCATCGAAACCAATGCAGGACATGGTGCTGGCACACCAACGCGTAAAATAATCGAGACAAATGCAGATATTTATAGCTTTGCACTGTTCAATATGGGGATAGAGAAACTGCAATAGTGCGAATCGTTTGCGTTTTTAGTTAACGAAAAGCATTGGTTCTTTGCACTCGAAAATAAAAGGGAATCACAGAGTGTGATTTCCTTTCAATTTATTGTGGAGTAACTATTCTAAATTGACCGCAAGGCTAATTAAATTAAGGTATTTGCAATTTATTACAACTCTCTTATTTACCTGAAGAGTAATATGCGATAAAAATAAAACTTGATCGCGATCACCTAACACCATTGCACTTCTTATTTATATGGTAAATTTAATTAATCATTTGTTCTAATGATAATTGAATTTTCATAAGTTTTAATATTCCCTTCTTCGTAAAGCTTACCAAATTTTAAGTTATATAAGATATAAGTGGCAGTGATTGAACTTTTACGACGCTTTATTTTATCTTAATTAAAACGTCTAATGTTTCGTCATTATTAAATTTGCTTTGATAATTTATATTATCCAAAGCGAGTTGTGTTGCTTGCTATTTATGATGACCTC